>CAKTFW010000067.1 GCA_934561175.1 uncultured Oscillospiraceae bacterium | reverse complement strand
CAAACGAAGCCACTCAGGACGAGCTGCAGCAGGCGGCAAATATTCTGGATAATCTTCTGAAATTCTGATAGCTATTCCGCAAAAGGTGTGGTATATGTTTGTGTCACATAAGCGCCCGCAGGCGCTATACACGTGAGCAACCGAGCGAAGCGAGGCACTTAGCGAATCGTAAGGAGGCGAAGCCCATGAAATACAAGCTGATCAAAGAACTGTATGACTGTTTCTACACTCCGCCGGAGCTTTCGGCTCCACGGCAAGAAATAGAGGATTGCCACAAGGCTTTGATTGAGATGCTGGAGAAACCCGAACGCCGACTGGTGCTCCAGATCATTGATGCCAAGGACCGTATTGCCGAAGACACTTCCATCGACAGTTTCATCTCCGGATTTGAACTGGCGTGGCAGCTCTCTATGGAACTGAACAACTATAAAAACGAGCGCTTGGCCTCTTGCCGAACTGGGAGACTGGGCGCTCGTTTCGTATCCCAAAAGGAACATCATAAGGAGGAAACCACATGAGAGATAAACTATGGAGAATGGCGTATGACCGCTATCACACGCAAGAGACAGACCCCGAAAAAAGGAAAGAAAACGAGGAACGGTATCACGCACTGGTATAGATGCTGGCAGCTGTAGAACGGCAAAACCTGCTGCAGGACATTGAGGAGAAGAAGCTTCTCAACTGTGATGCCGACTTTGAGAGCTTCATTGATGGACTTGAGGGGGCGATGATGCTCTTGGCTGAAATGGCAAAATATCCGGAAATTAAACAAATAATAGAGGAGAATATGAAATGAAAAAGAGAATCATCGTTACCGCGGCGATTACCGCCTGTCTGGCCCTGTGGGGCGCCGTGTGGCCGCAGGCCGAAACGGTCGGGGAACCACCCGCATCGCCCCAAACACCCGCCGTAAGCGCCCCAGAGCCGATTGTCGCAGAGGTCAAATTAGAAACAGAAATCGATTTTCCAGCAGAGAAAGAAAAGGCTGCGACTCCACAGCCGGAGCCTCCCCATGAAACCACCAATGAGTCGGAGCCTGCACCAGTGGAAGCGTCTGCAGCTCCCGACACACGACCAACGTCTGCACCAGAGCCTGCTCCGGAACCTATTCCTGCACTCGCCCAGGTACAGGCGGTCACTGGCCCGCAGTCCGGCGATATGGTCTATGTGGAAGGCTTCGGTTGGCTGGAGTACCAAGGGCCAAATCACTGCGAATACGGCGCGGACATTTACGAAAACGGCAACAAAATCGGCATCATGGGTTGACCTCAAAAATTGCGCCGCATAAACAATGAAATAGCCTCATTAAAAAATCGGTGATAAATGTCGGCGACAAAAATCGGCGATAAATCCAACAAGCCTATAGTCCGACTTTGCAAGCACGTTTTATTGGACACAATTTCTGGTAAAGTAACACTAAGCAATAGAACGTAAAAAATGGAATCTGGCAGCGGTAGGTCTGTTACAAGGCAGAATTACAGAAAATACTATCATAAATCGTCGCTCGATGTCGCAAAGCAGATTGACATATGAGCATCGATGAAATATACTTAAGTATATACTTACGTATATTCAGAGGTGCAGTATGCTGAAATATCAATTTCCCGCTGTAAAGGGCTGTCAGGCCGGAAAAGATTACTATATATGCATGGTTCCCCTTG
>CAKTFW010000066.1 GCA_934561175.1 uncultured Oscillospiraceae bacterium | reverse complement strand
CCTGCACCCGCAAGGTATTAAGAGCCTGATCACCGTGCCGATCTTTGTGAGCGGCAAACTGCACGGATTTTTGGGTGTGGACAACCCTCACGCGCACATGGATGCGCCAGAAATGCTGGCGCAGATCACCTACATCGCAGCGAACGAGCTGCAAAAGAGGACTTTAACGGATGAACTGACCGTGAAAAGCTACCTTGACCCGCTGACTGGTCTGCGTAACCGCCTTGCCTATGACGAAGCGTTAGGCTATCTGCTGGGCAAGGAAATCCCGACCGGTGTGGGTTTCCTCGACCTCAACGGTTTGAAATGGATCAATGATAATTTGGGACATGACATGGGCAACAAGGCACTTCGCCGCGTCTGTGAGATCCTCCTGAAGTATATCAAGAAAGAATATGTCTATCGTATCAGCGGGGATGAGTTTGTCATCATCTGGCCGGAGGTGGACTATCCTGCGTTCAGCACTGCGGTAGGACGGCTTGAGGCATCGCTGACAGAGGAAAAGGACATTGCATCCTTTGGCTGCGTTTGGGGCACGGAAGAAGATGTGGGTGTCACTGTGCGAAAAGCGGAACAGGCGATGCAGACTCAAAAGAATAAGTTTTATGCCACAAACAGTAATCTCAAAGGGCAGCGTCCCGGCTATCTTGACCGGCTCCTGCAAGAATTTCGGGACAGCACCTTCATCCCATATTTGCAGCCGCTTTACAGCATCCAATATGACCATGTGTACGGCGCTGAGGTCTTAGTCCGGAAAATCGATCCGCACGGCAATATCCACCCGCCGGTGGAATTTATTAAAGTCATGGAGCAAGAGCACATGATCTCGATGGTCGACCTTGAGATGCTGCGTCAGTCCTGCCAGTTGCTCCAGAAATGGAAAATGCAATGGCCGGATCTGGTGCTGAATGTAAACTTTTCCCGCAACACGCTGACCGAACCGGATTATTTAGCACAGGTGGATAAAATCTTTGCGGAAACCGGTGTTGACCCCAGACGGCTAATTTTTGAGATCACCGAGTCCTCGCAAGGCATCCAGTTGGAGTCCTTATCCAGTTTGCTGGACGAATTGAAGCAGCGTGGTGTCACGATCGCTGTTGATGATTTAGGCACCGAAGCGGCGTGTCTGGAAATGCTCTATCTGCCGCAGATCAGCGTGGCAAAAATTGACCGCAGCCTGATCTGCAAGGCAGAGCATAGTCCGCGCGAGCAGACGGTCATCCGGTACCTCATCGACCTGTGCCACGACCTCGATATGCGCTGCGTGGCCGAGGGCATCGAAACGCCCAGCCAAATCGAACTTTTGAAACAGCTTGGTTGTGATCGGCTACAAGGGTATAAGATCGGAAAGCCGATGCCGGCAGCCGAGTTCTTCGCCAATTTCAATCCCAAAGCAGCGCGGGAAAAGAATATAACAAAATGATATGGAATGCGACGGAGATATGAACAGAGAAGCATTGATAGAGAGCATTGCCGAGAAAAGCGGACGCAATGCAGAAGAAGCAGATGCCACATTAGGCCCTGGAGTTCAAGAACTGATTACGGAATAGGAGCAGCCCCATGATCTACGGTCCCTATAAGCGGCAGAGCAAGCTGCCATCCATCAAACCGGCACAGCGGACAAGCCACTATAACTATAAGGCAAGACCGGGCAAAACTGTTCTTTGCCTGCGCGCGGCTTTCGCCGTTTGCGTTGCCGCGCTGCTCGGCGTTGGCGGAAG
>CAKTFW010000065.1 GCA_934561175.1 uncultured Oscillospiraceae bacterium | reverse complement strand
AGCCTTGCCGCATTTTTCTATCAGGTCATCGGAAAGATGGATGAGAAGCTGGACAAGGAACGGCAGGAAGCCTATGCAGCCCGTGTTAAGTACGATGCTGCTCTCCATGACCTTTCTTCCGTTGATGCCGACTTGGATCAGATTCAAAATAGAATGGCACGGCTGTCCGATTGCGAAAGGCAGTATCAAGCTGCTCTTTCCGAAAAAATCAAAAGCATCAAAGCATCTGCCCACCCTGCCGCACAGCAGGTTGCAGAAAGCGAAAGCCGCATTGCCGCGCTGAAAGTCCAAAAACGGGAGCTGCTGGAAGCCATCAACGCCGGAAAGACTGCCTTGCACACGGTCAACGAAGTTCTGGAAACGCTTGACAATGCCGAGGGCTGGAGTACATGGGACGTGATGGGCGGTGGTCTGGGGGTAGACCTCGCCAAGTATGCGGAGCTGGACAATGCGCAGGAACAAATCGAACAGCTTCAAGTGGAACTGCGGCGGTTCAAAACTGAGCTTGCCGATGTTGAGATCACCGCAGACCTTCAGGTTACGGTGGACAGCTTTCTGAAATTTGCGGATTTCTTCTTTGACGGCCTCTTTGCAGACTGGGCAGTTCTGGATCACATCAATCAGGCACAGAGCAGGGTGGAAAACACCAAGGATCAAATCAAGCGAGTCCTTGCACTTCTGAAAAAGATGCGCGAAGATGTTGATGTCCAAATCGCTGATGAAAAAGAGAAGCAGGAGCAGCTTGCAGTGGAAACCGAGCTGTAATCTTAGAGTGTTCGCTTATGTGATATGCTCAACTCAATGAATTGGAAATTTCGGAGATAAAGACTATGAAGAAAAAAGCACCAATCGTGTTCATTATCGTGAGTGTCTTTGCCGTAGCCGCAATCATTATAATCTCGGCGTATAGAGCTTCGGAATCCTACAGAAAGGCGAAGGCTGCAATCCAATGGGATTGCTCTGTGACTTGTACCGAAAAATCAACATCTGCCAAATATGTAATCACTTATTCTAATGTGAAGGTTTCATCCAAAACAGGCACACTGACGATTCAAAATAGGAATGATTTTGAAATTGTAGTGCATTTACTCTGCGAAGGCGAACAGGAAATTGTATCTGGCAATATTTCTGCGGGAGGCTGCTACTCTTTTGCGAATGTTACGGACAAAGAATACACCGTAGGTATTCATGCGGATGTTGATGCGGCCACCAACATTAAAGTAATTGTATACGACGGAAAAGACACAGAGCCATTTACAAATTGATAAGCCGGTACTTGCGGAGGTGCATCTATTTGAAAAAGTATCAATGTCCATGCTGCGAATGTTTTACTTATAATGTTCCACCAAAGGAAGATTGTGGGTACATTTGCCCAGTTTGCTTTTGGGAGAATGACCCGTTTATTACTTCTGGTAGCGACCCCAGTGACTTGAATCATGGAATAACTCTAAACGAGGCAAAAAACAACTATTTTGAATTTGGTGCCTGTGAAAGAGAAATGTTACGTTATGTTCGTCCGCCCGAAAGCAATGAAAAATAGACATTCATCATCAAAACTTCAAAATCGACGATAACCCAATTATTATATACCTCTGCGGGCGACCCTCAAAACGGTTGCCCGCTATTTTTATACCCTAAAATCCGAAAAAGGAGGAACGCTATGCCAAGCAAAACCGAAGAATACCTTGCCCTTGCCCAGCGCACGGCCAACGGCTTGACCCGGTACTGGGAAAGCTGGACAGATTATCTGACCACCGCATCCCGACTGTACAAGTACCCCTTTGCGGACCAGCTGATGATCTACGCCCAGCGCCCGGATGCCACCGCCTGCGCCGACTTTGACATCTGGAACAACCGGATGA
>CAKTFW010000064.1 GCA_934561175.1 uncultured Oscillospiraceae bacterium | reverse complement strand
ATTGTGAACTTTGCCGTTTTTCTTTTTGTCCAAAATTGTATTCCAAAACGGCCCTATAGATTCATATTGGTGTAAGAAGTTTTCCAAACAAAATTTGAAAATCAGGTTGCCAAACACCCATTTTAGAATGTTATAGGTGTAGAGGACTTTGAAAAAAGTGAAAATTTCCTGAATTTTCATAAGCCCCCCGTTTAAAAACACCCTGTTAAGTTTGTATAGGGTGTAGGGACTACTTTCAAAAACAGTCTTACTCGCATTTTTGAAAGCCCTCGACTTCTTACAAAACCACACTGTACCTTGAAAACAACATGATCGGCTGCAAGCCGCTATGCTTTTTCGGAGAAGTGCCGCCATTATATGAGCGCACCAAGAAGAAACCATACGCCGGAGGAGATCGGGCAGGAACAGCTTGCGGGCAGACCGACACCGAAGAAGAACCGGGCAAGCTGGCAGAGAGGACTTCGCAAAGTTTTGTCTGTCAGGTTGTTCGGCGCAAGAGTGCAGAGAGTGCAGCTCTTTGCGCAGGTCAAGGACGGCAGTCTTGCCCAGTGGATGTGATGCCCTGCGTCATATCCTACTGGGTATTATCTGGCGCATAGCAGGCGGCAGATTTGCAGCTTTGCTGCACCGCGTTACCCCTACCCCGCGCACGGCGTTCTCTGCGTGACCCCCAGAAAGGAGAGATGGTCGCTGAAACTGACCCGACACAATGGCCGCGCCGGAAAGCACGGCATTTATAACCCAAAGCACAATGACCGCAGTTTTGAAATTGCCAACAGCGAGCATATCGACCCGGAACGTGTCCAGCAAAACATTTATTGGGATTGTTATAACGGCATCCGCTCTGCTCCGCAGCCCAAGAGTGAGGAAAGTCTGGCCGATACTTTTGAAGAGGTCGAAAAGCTCTACTACAAACTCCATTACACCAACTTCACCGAAAAGCAGAATGAGCGCAACTCCAAAATCCGGCACACGGAACGAAACCGCTCCAATGAAGATCTGCTTACCAGCAAGAAAACCTGCCCCGAAGAAAGCATCTATCAGCTTGGAACGCTGGAGAGCCACGCTTCGCCCAAAGAACTTTTTCAAATCGCCACAGAATTTATGGATGAGTTCCATGAGCGTTTCGGCAAACACGTTCACATTCTGGATTGGGCCTTGCATCTGGATGAAGGTACGCCGCACATCCACGAACGCCATGTGTTTGACTGTGAAAATAAGTATGGAGAGATTGCTCCGCAGCAGGAAAAGGCATTGGAAGCACTGGGTTTTGAACTGCCAAAACCAGACAAGACCCTTGGTCGCTACAACAATCGTAAGATCACATTTGATGCAGCCTGCCGCACGATGCTGTTTGAGATTGCCAAACGCCATGGTCTGGAACTGGACGAAGTGCCAGAATACGGCGGACGAGCTTATCTGGAAAAGCAGGAGTACATTCTGAAAAAGCAAAATGAACGGATCGCAGAACAGAAGAAAGAACTGCAGGAACAAAGTATTCAATATGTCGGATTGCTGGAAGATTGCCGTAACCAGCGAGATGAATATGCTGAACTATTCAATCAGGCGATAAGGCAATCTGAAGAGATTTCGAAAAACAATGAAAAAATTAAAAGCCAGGAGAACGAATTAGAAGAGCTGTTTTCGCAATGGGTAGATGTAAACGATTTGTTTAATGATGCGGTAAATGGTTCTTATGACCAAGCGGTCCTTGCGGTTTCCGATGTTGGATTAAACAAAGCATTACAGGAAGCTGTAAATGAAATTGATCAACATTTGGAATGGTTAATGGAACCAGAACGAATTGCAGACTTCCGCACCAGAAAATATGCAGAAGAACAAATACTCTGCCTGCGGAAAAATATCATTGGGGCAATCAAGAGCCTTCTTTCAAGAGGAACGCAGTTCTTCTATATCCCAGAGGTGAAAAAAGCGGCCATCGAGCAAATCAAAGAAAATACTCGTCCGTCTGTTCTACAAAAGCTGCATCAGCGGCAGGAAGAAATCAATCAGCGTGAGCAGACATGCACCAAACCGAAGAAGCGCAGTCATGGCATGGAACTGTAAAGGAGGAAAATCTTCAAGAACAACAATTTATTTGAAATCGTAAAGCTGAATATCACCACCCGGCAGGCCGCAGAAGCCTATGGCTTTCGTCCAAACCGCAGCAGCATGATTTGCTGTCCATTCCATGCAGACCGCAATCCCAGCATGAAAGTGGATTTTCGATTTCACTGTTTTGGCTGTGGAGCGGATGGCGATGTGATAGACTTCACCGCAAAACTGTTTCAACTTTCTCTGCGGCAGGCGGCTGAAAAGCTGGCTATAGATTTTGGACTTTCTGCAACAGATAATTTTCAACAACTTCCCTGCAAGCCGGTGGAAAAACCGCTAAGTCCGAAAGAGCAACTCTACAAAATCTTGTGCAGCTATCGTTCCTTGTTGGCAAATTGGCGCATGGCCTATGCACCCAAAAATCCAGAAGCATCCCTGCATCCTTGTTTTGTAGCAAGTCTACACT
>CAKTFW010000063.1 GCA_934561175.1 uncultured Oscillospiraceae bacterium | reverse complement strand
CTGAGCTACTGAGACATTTTTAAGATTTATGCAATTTTCACTGCTCGAAGGAATCGAACCATCTGCCGCTTAGGAGGGGGATCCTCTATCCCGGTGAGGTACGGGGGCATATTCACAAAAGGTCGAGGAGTCGGTTCTCAGCTTAGGAGATGCATATACGGTCCGGCTGAATGGCCGGGACATTTTTGTATGTTACTTTTCATGGCTTAATGGGATGAGATCTAAGCTGAAATCTTAAGTGCTATTGTAACGAAATTAAAATACACTGTCAAGTTATATGCATGATTTGCAGGCCGCAGCATAGAATAGGTTATATTGATTGACAGGAGGGAAGAAAATGCAGCATGTGCGGTTTGAAAAGCGGCCACCGTCCGGCGATGTAGATGAGATGATTTTTACGGACGATGTTCCAGTTGTCAGTGATCGATAAAAAGGCGAGCCGCTTGGGCTCGCCTTTCCTCTTTACAGCAGCGGGAAAATCTTGTATAATCTTCTGCGTATATATTACAGGAAAGTAGTTGCAGAAATGATTCAATTTGAAGAATACAAGGGAAAACTGAATGACTTAAAGCCGAAACTGGATGGCTTGAGCGATTCGCTGGGGCTGGACGCCGTGCGCGACGAGCTGGAACGGCTCCATGCAGAGGTTGCTTCGGAAGGATTTTGGGACAATCTGGAGCATTCCCAAAAGGTGCTGCAAAAGACGAAACAGCTGGAAAACAAGGTGGAATCCTATGAGAGAATGCAGTCAGAATGGGATGACCTGATGACAATTTGTGAAATGGCGCTGGAAGAAAATGACGACTCCATGCTGGATGATTTGCTTTCTGGTTATGCAACGCTTGAAACACAGATGGAAGAAACCCGATTGCAGACGCTGCTGACCGGGGAATATGATGCCAATAATGCGATGATGTCGTTCCATGCTGGTGCTGGTGGTACGGAAGCGCAGGACTGGTGTGAAATGCTTTATCGTATGTATACGCGTTGGGCAGAGCGCCACGGTTTCAGCTATACGATTATGAACTATCTGGAGGGCGATGAAGCAGGCCTGAAGTCGGCAGATATTCTGATTGAGGGAACCAATGCATATGGATTCCTGAAAAGTGAATCCGGCGTGCATCGCCTGGTTCGGGTTTCCCCGTTTGATTCCTCGGCGCGCCGGCAGACATCGTTTGCAGCGGTAGAAGTCATTCCGGAGATTCCGGATGATGTCGAAGTGGAAATTCGTCCGGAAGACATTGAAATGCAGGTCTATCGCAGCTCTGGTGCTGGCGGCCAGCATATCAATAAGACTTCTTCGGCAGTCCGGATTACGCATAAGCCGACCGGCATTGTGGTCGCATCGCAGCAGGAACGGAGCCAGTTCCAAAACAAGGAATGGTGTTTGAGAATGCTGCGTTCTAAATTGGTAGAGATCAAAGAGCGGGAACATCTGGAAAAGATTTCTGATATTAAGGGTGTTCAGCAGAAAATCGAGTGGGGCAGCCAGATTCGCAGCTATGTGTTCATGCCCTATACATTAGCCAAGGATACTAGAACCGGGTATGAGAACAGTAATATCAATGCGGTGATGGATGGCGATTTGGACGGGTTTATCAACGCTTACCTCAACTGTGCTGCAACCGGTACTTGGGTTACGAAATAAAAGATTTTTCTTGAAATTTCAATCGAATCATGATAGTATAACTACTACTATAGAAATAAGATTTCGGCTGCCGTCCGCCGTAAGTACGGTAAGTTAGGAGTTATTATGGGTGTTGTGAAACTGATTATCACGATTGTTCAGGTTTTGGCCGCGCTGTTTCTGATTTCAGTGGTTCTGCTCCAGTCCGGTAAGAATGCCGGTTTGTCCGGCGCAATTGCTGGTGTGGCAGACAGCTTTATGTCGAAAAATAAGGCAACAAGCGTAGATGCCAGACTTGCAAGAGGCACCAAATGGGTTGCCGCTGTATTTGTGATTCTGACTTTTGTGCTGAATCTGATCTGAGTGCTGTAAAAATGCTGTTCCAACTTAGGTTGGAACAGCATTTTTTATTTCTACCCCGGAATAATAATGGGTCAGAATTGCACGGAAGTCATTCCCGGCAGCGGCCATGGCGTTAGCGCCATATTGACTCATACCGACGCGGTGCCCATTCCCTGTGGTAGTGAAGACGATGGAGTCTGGTGCGATCTCCACTGTGAATGCGGTGGAGCGCAGCGAAAAAAGTGAACGGAGATCGGTTCCGGAAAACAATATACCGCCGATTTCCAAAGTATCGACACCACCGCCGGCGGTTGCAGTTTGTGCCCCGAACCATCCGGCAGGATTACCAGAAAGATCTGCATCGGATGCAATGGTATGGATCATGTCGCAAAATTGCGTGAACGGAATGGAAACGGAATCAGAGTGGTGCGGCGCATCTGGTTCAGGGCTTTCAACGCTGATCAGATAGGGTACATCGTTGCCCCAGACCGCAGCGGCGTCTTCGGTTTTTCCACCGGAGCTGGAAAAATAAGTGGCATCGATGAGTTGACCGTGATAGAGCAGAACAAGTCCACTGGTGGCGCGGACGGCGTCGGAAATCTTTTCGTACCACTCAGGATATTGCTCGCCATATTTTTCCCGGCAAGCGGCATCGCTGATCCATGCCTGGCAACAGCTGCTGTCACTGCAAAGTGCACCGGCGTGGCGGGAATTCTGCATTTTATTGAGTGTGTAAGTGCGGGCGGCAACAGCTTGCGCCTTTAGTGCTTCTACTTCAAAAGAAGGCGGCATTTCTGCAAAGACGACGCCGATCAGGTATTCTTCCAGCGAAAGGTGCTGCGAATCGTTCTCCGTCAGCAGGGTTATGGTTTGCAC
>CAKTFW010000062.1 GCA_934561175.1 uncultured Oscillospiraceae bacterium | reverse complement strand
ATTGAAAAAAGGCAACTAAATCACCGCAATTTCTGCGCTTTGCTGTATTCCCGCGGTGACATTCCGGTTTTCTCCCGGAAATATTTTCCAAAACGACTCAGCTGCTGGAATCCGACCTGGACCGCGATACTGCCCACTGGCATGTCCGTGCTACGCAGCAGTTCCGCGGCTTTTGAAAGACGGTATTCCATCACATACTGATACGGTGCAATCTGAAGCGACTCCTTGAAGCAGCGCAGGCACTCCGATTTACTGACATGGGCACTCTTCGCCAGTGCCTCCAGTGAAAGCGGCGCTGTATAATGTGTTTCGATATAATGCAGAAAAATCGCCATGCGATTTTTTACGGTCTGTTTTTCCACAGATCCCTGCGGCGCTGGAACTGCGCGGCACAGTTCCAGCCACAGCGTACAAAGCGTCGTCATCACCTCATACTCATACAGCGGCGTCTTCTGCGCTTCCAGGGCAGAGAGCGTCTGCAGCGCTTGCCGCATCGCAAAGTGTTCTTCCCGATTTTTGGTATAAAAATCGGGAAGTTTTCTTTTCCCACCAACCGCTCAACAATCTCGCCAGCCGGACTTCCAAAATAGAATTTCAGAAAATAATCCGGGAAGATAAAGCTGTTGTAATGGCAAGTACTGTTTTTCTTTACCAGATGTACCACATTCTTGTTCAGGAAGATTCCCTCTCCTGCATACACTGGCGTCTGCATTTCCAGTGTTGCCACCACAATTTCACCGGATAACACATAGATAAACTGCAAATCTTCGTGCCAGTGCATCACCTGAAAGCCGGGATTTCCGGGATAACTGTCGTCATTCACCACATTCAGTACAAGATACGGAAAATCCGTGTTTCGGTTCAAATTTACCGAATTCACATAGTCTTTCTGTCCCATGCCCATCGCCTCGTTCTGGCGTGATTTTGATAATTTCAGAATATTTTATGATAGTACCTTTCACATTCTTACGATATAATTATATCGCATATATCGCAATTCAAACCGTACGCAAGAGGGTGAAACCACTGTACTTTGAATATGGAGAACCTGCACTTTCCTATCTGCGGCAAAAGGACAAGCGGCTCGACGAAATCATTGACCGAATCGGTCAGATTCACCGCACCGTGGATCCGGATCTTTTTTCTTCGGTAATGTACCACATCATCGGGCAGCAAATCCCAACAAAAGCGCAGGCAGCTAAGGAGCATGCAACATGATTTACGCCACAGAATACCCTTCTCCACTTGGAACCATTACGCTGGCCTGCGACGCAGATGCAATCATCGGGCTGTGGTTCAACGGGCAGCGCTACTTCGGCAATATTTTTCCACAACAGACAACACCGGAAAACCGCCCGCTGTTTGCGGAGGCAAAACGCTGGCTGGATCTGTACTTCTCCGGCCGTGATCCAGGATTTCTGCCGCCGCTGCGTTATGATTCCACACCGTTTCGGAAAACCGTGTGTGAAATCATGCTGACGATTCCCTATGGGAAAACGATGACCTATGGTGAAATCGCTGCCGAGGTTGCCAGACAGCGCGGCATGTCAAAAATGTCTGCGCAGGCAGTCGGCGGCGCGGTAGGACATAATCCAATTTCGCTGATGATTCCCTGTCACCGTGTTGTCGGAACCAACGGCAGTCTGACAGGCTATGGCGGTGGGATCCAGCGAAAGGTTAAACTGCTGGAACTGGAACGAGCCGATATGCACGGCCTGTTTGTCCCGAAAAAAGGAACTGCGCTTTAATGGAGGAAAAGCTATGATTGTTGCAGCTGCAAGGCAAAAAATGATTGCCATTTCCGGTGGAAATCTCCATGACATCGACCACTTTCTCAAGGTCTGGGCAATGGCAAAAACAATTGGAGAACTGGGAGTCACTGGATCGTCAAACGCAGGAAATTCTGGAGCTTTCCGCCATTGTCCACGATATTTCCTGTCCGCTGTGCCGGGAAAAGTACGGCAATACCAACGGAAACAATCAGGAACTGGAAAGTCCGCCGTTGGTAGAAGAATTCTTTGCAGCGCTGCCAGTAGATTCTGCGGAGATCGCACAGATTTCCTGTCTGGTTTCGCACCACCATACCTATACCAATGTTGATGGTATGGAACATCAAATTCTGTTGGAGGCAGACTTCCTTGTCAACGCAGGGGAGAGCCATTACACACAGACAATGATTGAAAATTTCCGACAGCGTGTCTTTCGCACTACTGCAGGCATCCAGCTGCTGGACAGCATCTACCGGGAAGGTGCAATTACTCCATGAATTCCCCCAACCGGCTTAAAATTCAGCAGTCCTTTACCCAGCAAGCTTCCAGATTTGAAAGTGATCAAATGAATTTCTCCCGCAAGGACTATCTGGATTCTGTGATATACAAAATTGCGCCAGCCAATCCTGACGCTGTTCTGGAAGTTGCCGCCGGAACCTGTGCCTGTGGCCGTGCAATCGCCCCCTTCGTCAAAAGCGTGACCTGTCTGGATATCACCCCGCCATGTTAGCTGCCGGAAAAGCCGCGGCAGAAAATGAACACCTGAATAATCTGCAATTCGTACTGGGAGATGCAGCAGCGCTGCCTTTTCTGGATCACAGCTTTGAGATTGTGCTCTCCCGGCTCACCTTTCATCATTTTCCGGATCCTGTTCCGCCATTTTCTGAAATGGTGCGGATTTTGAAACCGGGCGGTAAACTTGTTCTCATTGACATGGAAGCAACGGAAGAACCGCTGCGGGAAATAGAAGATCACCTGGAGCGGCTGCACGATCCGTCCCATGTCCGCAATCTCAGCCACGCAGAGATGTTGGCATTGTATCACACTCATAATCTCAAAGTTGTAAACTGCGAAACGACCAGGATGCCAATCGCACTGCAAGATTGGCTGTGTCACACTGCCACGCCGCATGCCATACGAGAACAGATCAATACACAGATGGAGCAGGAGCTGCATGGCAGTGGGCAGACCGGCTTTGCTCCATATTACAGAAATTTCAAGATTTTCTTCGACCAAAGATGGACATTTTTGATTGGCAGGAAAGGATAAACAATCCCCGGCGATATAATCGCCGGGGATTGTTTATCCTTTCCTGCTCATTTCTCCGTCTCTTTATAACAGTTGCCGCAAAACAACGCCGATGTCTTCGTTGATGCAAATGGATTTGGCTTCGATTTCCCGCGGTGCATAGGCCTCCCCCAGATTGACACATACATAG
>CAKTFW010000061.1 GCA_934561175.1 uncultured Oscillospiraceae bacterium | reverse complement strand
GAAAAGCATGTGCATCACCTCACAGATAGAATAGCACATCTCCCGATAATCCGCAAGTTTAATATAGCAACATTTTCCGACAATACGCATGTTTACAAAGACTGCAATTTTCAATAACCCGCAGGTTTAAGGGCGTGCAAAGATACGCTGAATATGTTCCAGGCCAGCCGAGAGCTGTGTTACAAAAGGTTCGAGTCGGCGTTCAATTTCAGCACGCTCCATTTTTGATGCCTCTTTAGGATCAAGTGTGTGCCCATCCGACTCCATGAAGTCAACCGCCATTTCATACAGCAGTTTATCCAGGAGATCCTCCGCACATTCAACTACCCAGGAGCCCGAATCTGCAACCGTCCTGCGAATGGGAGCAACGCTAATGAAAATGTAGCCGACTTTATCAGACCATAGCAAATCAAAATGTGGGGATGCTTTGATATAGTCCTGAAACACACGGATTACCTGTTCGATTGCCTTTTGCGTGTCTGCTTCATAATTCTTCTGCATGGAGCTACCTCCTTCGCTTTAGTATAACGCAGCAACAGAATGGATATGTTGCCGCATCTTTTCTACGACATCTTCCGGTGCGATGATCTTTGCTGCGGAACCAAATCCGGAAACCCATGCGAAGAATTGAGGACTCACCACAACGTCTGTACTTACGGTGAAGTGATCATCCCCATTGCTGACAATGAAGACATCTCTACCAGACGATCCAACACAACTCCAACCAAATGATTCTCAAAACGGAGCTGCACCTTCTGCTCATCGCCGGAGAACATACCAAACACCTTTCGTGCATACACGGCCATGTCCAACGCCTGATATGCCTCAAGGCCATCACGCTCCTCCTCTGTGGTGGAGATATCGGTCATCTTATCTACGCGGTAGTGCTTGATAATCGCAACTTCTGAATCATAAGCCACCAGATAGTAGTTTTCATCGTCCCATGTCATTGCGAATGGACTCACCACATAATAGGCACCATCTTTTCGATAGCGGCGCTCCTTATCAACTGTGTACTCGAAGTACTTGAACTGGATCTTCCTGTTATGAGAAATCCCGTTATGAATTGCATCCACATTATAGTAGATGGATTCATTCATGGTTTTCGCGCGGTTCCTCACGAATACCTGGCGATTCAGCAACTGGGCTTCGTGGATACTGGCCAGCGTTTCAATTTTTTTGATAAGCGTTGCGGTCTTCTTATGCGTAATGAACTTTGAGGATTGTACGCTGTCTACCAGCAGTTTCAGCTTTGGCAGTTCGAAGTTTCTGCTTGCGATATAGTACCCGGCTCCTTTACCGGAACCCGTCTGGACAATATCCAAGCCATAAAACCGAAGAGCGTCAATGTCGTCGTAGAGGGATTTATGTTCGCAGTTTATGCCCTGCGTTGCCAGATGCTCAATAATCTGACTGGCAGAAACCGTGTGCTCTTCGTCCGAGTGTTGGAGCAGGTAATTCATGATGTATGGAAATACTTCTTTTCTATTTACTGGGGATGCTGAACGCACCGCTGAGGCCGACATACTTGAAGCAGGATATGACCTCTCTGCAACCGTTCTGAAAGTGGGGCATCATGGCAGCGATACCAGCACCAGCTATCCCTTCTTGAGGGAAATCATGCCTGAGTTTGCAGTCATTCAGGTTGGAACCAGTAATTCGTATGGGCATCCAGCGGAAAACACGCTCAGTAAATTACGCGATGCAGGTGTGAAGATTTACCGCAATGATTTGCAAGGCACCATTATCTGCACGAGCGATGGGGAGAAGGTTTCTTTTTCTACGGAAAAGAACGCCTCGATCCAAACTAATCCGACAGAAATCACATCAGTTCCGAGCATCGAAACCGATATACCGGATGCCGGCGAGTATATAGGGAACAAGAATTCAAAGAAGTTCCACTTGCCAACCTGTAAAAACCTGCCCGCTGAAGAGAACAGAGTATATCTTGAATCTCGAAATGAGGCCCTTCAAAAGGGGTACGATCCATGCGGTAACTGCAATCCATAATTATCCTGCATTAAAACAGATAAAAAACAGCGTGTTCTCGTTGCTTTTTGTTGCTGATTAAGTGCCGCTATGCTATTATATGTATAATGCAAAATTGCAGGCAAAATACGAAATACTGGACAACTAATTATCCATAAATGCACCGCCTGAAATCAGAAACGACCCAAGAGCTTCTGGATGATGGCGCACCCTCGACACTGATTTAGCATTCTCTTGCAACCTGTATGGAAAATGATGCTAAGAAATTCATAACTAATATAACGAAGGAGAGATCACTATGAAAAACGAAAATGAAATCGAGATCAAGCTGACGCATGAGGAAGAAGCCTTTATTCTGAATTTGTTGGAAAAAACAAAAGCCACGACCGATGATCCGGCGGAATGCGCCACGACAGAAGCGCTGATTCAAAAGGTTCGAGAAGAAATCGGACACTGATCCGGTGACTGAAATTCTCCCCAAAAGGAGCATAACAATGGGACGCTTGATTTCCGAGAAATATGCTGCCTCGCAGCACAAAAGCAATCTCCGCAACATCCGCGGAACTTTTGCCGCCGAGGGCATGACGATCAGCAAATCCACCCGCAGCAACCTTGATCGCATTGCCAGCGGTCAGTCCAGCTACCAGCAGGTCTTGACCGAGCTGCGGGCAAAGTACGAAAAGAGAGGATAACGCCATGTTCTCCAAATATGACATCTACACCACAGTCCAGTCCATGTACTGTTATCCGGACAGTGATGTTCTGAAAAATAAGCTGAATATCCGTGACAAGGCGGAGCTGAAACAGGCGGAGGAAGAGTTCACCGCCGTCAAACAGCTTGTCCTGCTGCAAGAACCGATGAAGGGACGCTTTACCAAAACGCATCTCCTGCGGATTCACCGTTTTCTCTTTGAAGATGTGTATCCCTTCGCCGGTCACATCCGCAGAGAGCAGATCAGCAAGGGCGATACGCTGTTCTATCCACCGGAGATGATCGACCAGCAGTTGGGGCGCGTCTTTGATGAGATCCACACGAAGAAGCTGCTGTCAGAACAGGACGCTGAGAAGCAGATTTAGAACCTCTCTCATGTGATGACGGAGCTGAACATCATTCACCCGTTCTCTAAAAGCAAACGGCAACCGTATCAGCGGCACGATCAGCACCACAACGAAGGACTATATCATCAACTATCAGGATTTGCAGGGCATCGGTATGACAGAGAAACTTGCGCTGCCGACCCTGATTGCGCTCTGTTCGATTGCGCTTGGAAAGCCGACTCTCAGCAGTCTGGCAGTACTGGGCGAGATCAGCATTGCAGGAACCATGCTCAAAGTGGACGAGCTTGCAAACGCGCTTCAGGTCTGCCTTGACAGTGGTGCGAA
>CAKTFW010000060.1 GCA_934561175.1 uncultured Oscillospiraceae bacterium | reverse complement strand
CCTCATGGCAGTGCCGTGGCGTGGTAACATTCCTGAACGACACCTGCGAGGGCGAATACATGTACCTGTTCACCGCCGACGGCTTTGAAGGGAAAATGACCCAATGCGACGAGGGCGACCTGCAATGGGTGGAGCGGGAATTCCTGAACGCTCTGCCCAAGTGGGAGGGCGACCAGATTTTTCTGGACTTACTGTGGCAGAACGCCCCGTTTTTCCTGCTGACCCTGCGCTACCACGGGGACACCCTAGTGGAAGCGATACTGAACGGGGAAAAGATACGCTGAAACTTGAGCCGACAGACGCGCGTCTGTCGGCTTAAGTCCCTTAAAGCCTCACAGAGGAAAGCCGCCCGCAGGCGGTAAAATAAATTCGGAATCATTTTGCGTCAGGGCGTGTACCTGGGGCGAGATTTGTCAATGGCATTTTTGCTATTCGTCGCACCTAAGCGAAAGATGATTTGCAACGCAGTATCGTTTTGTTACATTTAATTTACCATTCTACAAGGAATGCGTTCTGCTTTCATGAAATAATGTCCTCGTCCGATTTTTTTCTTCATACTCAGTATCCTATCCGCAGTTTTACGCCGACCTACCCTGTGGATGGATCCAAAATTTATTTTGGAGATTGACATTTGATATGTTTTACAGCTAAAATAATCAATATGGTAAATAGTGGGCGGTATAGCCGCCAGCCATGACTTTTGCGATGTTGTAGTTTCAGAGGCGGTCCAAAGCATCGTATTGGACGAAGTTGAGCAGACTGCATATACCGCCGCGACCGTTAAACTGCATGCGGATGTTGGACCGGACGATGCGGCAAACAAGAGGGTTATCTGGGAAACTTCTGACCCTTCCATTGCAGCTGTAGACGCAAACGGAAATGTGCGCTGCCTCTCTGTTGGGACCTGCAGCATCACGTGCACTGCTGCGGACGGAAGCGGCGTTGCGTCAACGTGCGAATTGAACATCATTGCAAAGGTTGCCGGGCTGTCCCTTTCCGAGAAAAATGTAACGCTCCTGATCGGAGCAGGCGATGAAAAATTAAGCACACAGCTTTCCTGTACGGTTATTCCAACGGATGCGTTATACCAGAATGTTGTGTGGGCGTCCTCCGATGAGAGTATCGTCACGGTTGACCCTGATGGGACGCTCCATGCTGTTGGAATTGGCAAAGCAGTTGTCTCTGCTACGTCTGAAGATCCGGAATATACAACTCCGGCAGTCTGTAATGTAACTGTCGATCAGGCGGTAATGATTCTTGCGCTTGATGAACATGATGCAACCATTTACACCGGTGACGCATTAAAGCTCTGTGCAGATGTATCACCAGATTCAGCTACAAACAAGGGGCTGCTTTGGATGTCCAGCGATCCGGATGTCGCGGCTGTAGATACAAATGGCAATGTCAAGGGGCTTTCTGTAGGCAGCGCGGAAATTGTGTGCATGGCAGCAGACGGCAGCGAAGTAACAGACAAGTGTACAGTAACCGTGCGTGCTAAGGTCAAAGGGGTAAAACTGGACCAGTCAAACCTCCAACTGGCTGTTGGAAACGGAGATGAAGCAGCAACTGGGCATATTGGGTTTGCCATACAGCCCGAGGACGCGTACATTCAGACCGTCACATGGATGTCTTCTGACGAAAGCATTGTTACAGTGGATGCCACTGGCACCGTTCGAGCAATCGGGGAGGGTATCGCAACAGTTTCTGCCGTATCTGATGATCCGGACTGCAGCGCGTCAGCCAGCTGTCAGATCGTTGTTGGCAAGGCGGTTACGTCCATTCGTTTTGCTGACGCGAAGTCAACCATGAACCTGAATTCCTCGCAGTCGATCAAAACGGAAGTTCTGCCGGCAGATGCTGCGAACAAAAAGCTCACTTGGGAATCTACCGATCCCAACGTTGCAGCCGCCGATGCAAATGGCCGTGTTTGCGCTGTTGGAAACGGGACTGCCGATATCATTTGTTCGGCAACTGACGGGACAGGAGTAAAGCAGACGATTCGGATTACGGTAATCACACCCGTTTCAAGTATTGTCCCTTCCCAGCGCGAAGGATTTATTCTTGTTGGGGGAACAGCAAAGCTTTCTGTAACCGTCAACCCGGAAAATGCTACGAACAAAGAGGTGAAATGGGAGACGGATTCTTCCTGCGTGACAGTCGGTGCGGATGGCGTGATTACCGGAGTAAGAACCGGCACTGCCACGGTAACAGCGACTGCAAAGGATGGAAGCGGTGCTGCATGTTCGGTCAAGGTGACCGTTGAACCTGAGGTGCCTGTTGAATTATCAGGCCTGCAATATGGAACAACAATTTTTAATTATGGTACGCTTAACTTCACCTTTAGAAATCTGTGCAGTTCTGTCGGTGTGAGCGAAATTGTCTATACTGTTCGATTAAGCGGAACGGCGTTCCTTTTTACCAAATCTGAAAACACATTCACGATCAGTGGTATAACAGTCTACCCGGGCAGGACGATCAGCGATTCCAATTATTTTCCAAAATATTCGGATGCACGACACATTACGGTTACCATTGAATCGGTGACTTTGTCTGACGGGACAGAAGTCATTTGCGGAGAATCGTACTATTATGACATATCATAATCGCTTTCTGCCTGAGCAGGAAGCGTAATCGGGTCGGAGTCCGGCTCCGTAACTAACCTTACACGGCAACAGACCCGCAGTCCATGATCCCACCGCATTGCGTGTGATATGCTCCCTCTGGAGTAGGTATTCGGAATAACAAAAGTTCCGAGACTACACCAGAGGGAGCATTATTATGGCAAAACGGGACGCAGAAGAAATCATCCAGACAACAGAAGGATAGATACCAGCCGGGAATCAGAGGCAGAGCTGGATGCCACCCGCTGAGGCAGCGCCCCCCTTGGAATCCCAGCTGATGAAACAAGGCATCTTCAAACAGGAAAGTTAGTTTGAAGGTGCCGTGTCTTATCGTTCGCTATCCACCCAAGGTGTTCATAGTGAGTGGCAGGCTGAAGCTACGAACCGGCTGTCGATGCGGCGCATACAGCAGGATCAGATACCTGCGTCCCGGGCAAAAGGAGACGCGGGTATCTTTTGTGCAGCGGACGGCGCACAGGAAAAACGTCGGCGGGGATTTTCCAAGTGTACCGATGAGACCACGGGAAAATGAGAAACACAAAAGTTTTTGCATCAAAAAAGCTTGTATTTTCCTGAAAAATACCGGGAAAACAGAAGCTGATGTAAATTTGAAAACGGAATTTACAGCTTGACCGGCATTGGGAAGATGTGCTACAATTTTATCAATAAAACATGAAAAAATTGGGTAATAACACAAATCACGTCGTGAGGGATTTGCCATGAAACATATTCTGAGGACAATTCAGGGGAAAGCCGATCAGATGTCGCCGACGTACCAGCAGCTTGCGCGGTATATTCTGGCCCATTCCGCTTCCGTGGCGGAAATGGATATTTCCACACTGGCCGCCGCTGCGGGCGTCAGCACCGCTACTGTGACCCGGTTCGCGGGAAGTCTGGGATGCAGCGGGTATCTGGAACTGCGGCAGCAACTCAAAAAGGTCATTTTCAACAACTACACTTCGCTGGATGAGATCCATGGCGTGCTGAGCCGGGATGCCGCCCATCCCATTACCGATGTGGAGGATGCCCTCCGGGGCCTTCCGGGGCGGTTCCAGCTGATCGACAAGGGACTGATCCGGCGTGCTGCGGAAATGATCTGCGGCAGCCGCCGGACCCTGATCGTAGGGAATCAGATTTCCGCCATGTTTGTCCCCTACACCCAATATCTGCTGGGGAAGTACCGGGATAATGTGATGGATGTCAGCGATATGAGCTTTGAGACGGATAAGCAGCTCAGCGCCTGCGGTGCGGAGGACTGCGCGCTGGTATTTGCGCTTCAGCGCTATCCCAACGCTACGATCAAAGCCATTCATCGCCTCCACGCCTGCCGGGTGCCCATGATCATCATTTCCGACAGCGACCTGTTTCCTTTTGAAGATCTTGCGGAGGTCATGATCCACGT
>CAKTFW010000059.1 GCA_934561175.1 uncultured Oscillospiraceae bacterium | reverse complement strand
ACGCAGACCGCACTCTTTATCGACTACCTCCGTGAACATGATGTGCGGGTCCTGTCCGCAACGGAAAATATCGACACTTTCAATGAGAACGATGATCTCATCATCGGCTTCAAGGGGCTGGTCAACGACTTCTATGCCCGTGACGGCAGCCGCCGGGTCCGCACCGGATATCGACAGAAGCAAAAGGAAGGTATTGTGACCATCCCGCCCTTCGGCTACTTCAAGGATAAGAACACAAAAAAGGTCGTTGTCGTAGAAGAATCCGCCGAAACGGTCCGGCTGATCTTCTCCGCCTATGTCGGCGGCAGCGGCATGAAAGCCATCGCCCGCACACTGAATAAACAGAGGAGGAAAACGCCTGCGCTTATGCAGATGGAACTGCTAAATAAGCGCCTGCCCAACACCCAGGATGGCATCCTCAAAAAATATTTGTGGGACGCAACGATGGCGGCGCGAATCTTGAGAGATGAGAGCTACATCGGCACTCTGATCTGCCACAAGAGCGAGCGTAATAAAATCAATAAGACCTTCCGTTTCACAGACCCGGAGGAGCAGTTCCGACATGAGAATTATCTCCCAATGATCGTAACCCGTGAGATATGGGAGCAGGCGCAGGCGCTCCTTGCAGAGCGCAAAGAGAAAAATGTCCGTGCGGGCACCAACCGGGGCATCCTCCGGTACGGTGGATTACTCCGCTGCAAGGACTGCGGCCGAACCTTTATCGGGAAACGTATCAAGCTGAAAAGCGGAGAACGGGTCGCCTATGTCTGCGACACCTACCATCGGTATGGCAAAGAACACTGCTCCTCTCACATGGTGGACGAGGAAACATTGGACAGCTTGATCGGCGCGGAGATCCTGCGAACAAAGAAAATGTATGAGGAAAACTGGTCGCGGATGGAATGGCTCATTGAGAGATGGACGCCGAAGGCTTCCACGGCCAGTGCCAAAATAAGTAAACTGCAAGAGCACATTCTCTTGCTGGAGGAGGAAGTGGAGGTGATCCTGATGGAACGCATTCGGGATAAGGCCAACGCGGAACGCTACGACCGCATGATCGCCAAGCGCGAGGAGCAGATCGCGGAGGCCAAGAAGCAAATCGAAGATCTGCAAAACATCTCAGAAATGCTCCGTAGCCGACAGGCCAAGCTGAAGCGGGACATCAGCCTGATCGATGATATCCTGCGAGAAGGTAAAATGTCAGAAGCACATCTGAGGATGCTGGTGGAGAAGATACTCGTTCATGAGGAGGATGGCAGGCTGGATTTGGAGATCCGGCTGAAAGCGCCCTTCCGTGACCATCTCGACATCTTCGAAAATGGAGAGCAGACAGATTGCTTCCCCTCCGCAGATTTTGACTATGACAGGTTGGGAGCGGTGATCTACGGCGATTATTATGCGGGGTAGGTGATAACAGATGCGGGTATGGCTCTATGCGCGGCTATCAAACGATGATGACCAAGAGATGAACTCTTTGCTGAATCAGCAGGAGATCTGCCAGGCATTTGTCGAGCAGCACGGATATACCATCGTGGGTCAGTCCTTTGATGACAATGTAAGCGGCATGAAATTTAACCGCCGTGGACTGGATGAGCTCACGGCGGCTGTAGACGCTGATAAAATTGACGCTGTCATCGTGAAAGACCTATCCCGGCTTGGCCGCCATAGGACCCAGACCGCATTGTTTATTGATTACCTGCGGGAACGCCAAGTACGAGTGACTTTTGCTACGGAAGGCGTTGATACCTTCCGTGACGAGGATGATCTGATCATCGGTGTTCGGGGCTTGATGAACGATTATTATGCCAAAGACATTGGCAGGAAGATTCGGGCTGGATACCATCAAAAACAAAAAGAGGGTATCGTCATTATCCCGTCCTTTGGGTACTGGAAAGACAAGAACACTGGTGAGATCAAAATTGTGGAAGAAGCTGCCGAAACAGTGCGAATGATCTACTCTCTGTACTTGGATGATGTAAGGCTGAAAGAAATTGCCCGGCGATTAACTGAGCAAGGTAGAAAGACTCCGGCGCAGCTCCAGTATGAACGATACGGAAAACGGCGTCAGGATATCCACAAAGCCAAAGACGGCAGCTATGTTTGGACATATACCAGCGCGAAAAATATTCTGACAGATGAGAGCTATGTCGGTGTGTTGATGAACCACCGCAAACAAATGCGTGAGGGAAAAACCTATGCTGTACCAGAAACGGAACAGTTTCGGCACGAGGGCGTCTATCCGGTCATCATCCAGCGGGAGGATTGGGAACGGGTACAAGAGTTACTGAGCCAGAATGCCAAGAATCACTCGGTTTACGGTAACAAGGCCAATCATCGTTATGCTGGGCTCTTGGCCTGCGCCGAGTGCGGCAACCCATTCGTTCCGATGATCCGCTATTGGAACGGTAACCGCCGTGTGGAGTATGTCTGCAAAGGCTATCACCGGAATGGCAAAGCCTTTTGTACTTCCCACCGAATCCACGAGGAAAAGCTGGATGCGAGGGTATGGGAGCTCGTTTCCACAGCTCGTGAGAGCCGTGCGGAGGAACTGAAAAAACTGGCACAGATGCAAAAAATGTGGGCGTTGAGGAAACCAATCCTCGACGCCCACATTTTGTCGTTACAGGGGAAAGTGCTGGAACTGGAGCAGGAGATTGATAAGATTGTGATGGAGAAAATAGCTACTGCTTTTCAAGTCCGGTAGATTCTTCCTCGCTTTGTATCAGAGAAATAGACCGCTTACTCACATAGCCGGTATAGCAGTTTTCCGAAGCCTCATCATTTATTACAACTTCATAGTAATATGGTACTTCCCCTACGATAATGACGTTCTGGTTCAGCTCCATGTGATATATGACCTGTGAAGAGGGGGATGGATCTTCGTACACTTTAGCAGAGGACAAGGCTTGCCCGACTGCCGAGTACACGATATTGGCTGCAACGCTAATCAAAATGGCAAAAAAGATTTTCTCGAGTACCCATGCTATTACTGGGTGTGTTTGAGAAAATTCTTTAATCCGTTCAGCAAAACGTTGTTCCCAGTTTTTCCCCGAAAGCAGAATCTCTTCCACTTCTTCTGTCACAATTTTTTGTTCATCTTCAGAAAGAACCCTGGCTTCTTCTGAAATGTCTGTGGCGGTATACTCCTCTGCCAACGATGACAGGCGGGTTAGTTCGGCTATCCGCGTCTCAGTCAAGGGCTCGATTCGACATGTGGCCTTGGACATGATACGAGACCATTCCTGAAGCCGTTCGTTGAGTTGTATCTGTAAATCCGTTAGAGCAATAGCGTCCATGACAGTTTGGTACTGTCGAAGAGCAGCAGTTATTCCAGAAGTATCCATTTTGGCCACAATCTCTTGGGTGCGATACATAGCAGTCATTGATTGACTATCAAAAACTCTGCTTATTCTGTTAAGGTCGCGAATTGCAGGCGAATCTAACGCGGCGGCAACTGTTTTTGTCAATGCGGCATAATCTGTCTGGAATTCCCCAAGAGGCCGCGTCAGTGAATCCATCTGCCGCTGAAGTTGATTCATTTTTTCAACCCAAGGGGGGAGTTCATAAAACGCCGCCACAGTCTTAGCCATATTTTTCAGTACTCCTTGGAAGTATATTCTATAATAATCATATACAAAATATGAATTTTTTCAAGGGAATATATCGAATAATGTTTGCATGAGAAGACTCGATGCGGCTGTACATAGCTATGGGGAGTTTTAGTGAGAACGGTAGTCATGGGGTTGAAAGAACTGGTGAAAATACAAAGATATGGGCTTTAAGGAAATCAATCCACAATGCCCACATTTTGTTGTTATAGATATTAGTGTATTAGAACGGAAAATTGATGAGAGTGTAAGAAGTGGCTAAGAACAAAAAATTAATGGTTTAATGTGAAATGTCTTGAATTGAGCCAAAGAGTTTAATGTAGTCCACTGTGTTGATTTGGTTATTAGATGGCTTTTTGTATTCATTAAGAAGATTTGCATATCCGGTATCATAATAGGGTGGCGGGAAAAGGCT
Source organism: uncultured Oscillospiraceae bacterium (assembly GCA_934561175.1). GTDB lineage: Bacteria > Bacillota > Clostridia > Oscillospirales > Oscillospiraceae > CAKTFW01. The sequence continues at coordinate 54 of CAKTFW010000059.1, read as the reverse complement.
TTGTACGGACAAAAGCCCAGTTTGCCCAATCCATTTTAGCCCATCCTTAACACG
>CAKTFW010000058.1 GCA_934561175.1 uncultured Oscillospiraceae bacterium | reverse complement strand
CGCCAGCCTTCCGCTCATCGGGCTGGAAGTAGGTAATGGTGACTTCCGGCGCGTCATCAAAGGCATCCATGAGAAGCTGATACTTCAAGTCCAATGCAGTCAGGGCTTCCTCGTCAAGCTCAATCCTTTCGTCGGTCAGACGCCCGGTTTCCTTGATGGCGGAGTCATATCCGGTGAGTGCTGCAAAGGGGGGCGAACTGCGCTGCACGATCCGACATCGGCATCTGTAGTCGCGTCTTGGAGACGTGATGCGGAAGAGACAGGATTTCATCGTATTTGCTTTTGTTATCCATTTCAGCTTCCATTTCATCAAACGCTTCTTGCACGCAACTGTTCCCTCAACGCCAAAATATTTCTTTGAATCTCGTCAATAACTTTCTTAAATTCCTCGTCGTTTTTACTCGTCGGGTCTTCCAATCCCCAGTTATCATCAAAGGGTCTGCCGATGAAGGGACATCCCACATTGCACCCCATAGATATGGCAATATCCGGTTTGGGAATATCCGAAATCAGCTTGGAATACTGCGTCTGCTCCATGTCGATGCCGTAAAGCGCCTTTATTAGCCGCACGGCATCCTGATTGATTTGTGGCTTGGTTTCCGTCCCAGCAGAATAGCTTTCAAACACGTCGGACGCCAGCGCTTTGCCCAATGCTTCCGCAATCTGGCTGCGGCAGGAGTTGTGGACGCAGATGAACGCAACCTTTGGCTTTGTCATGCGGGGAACCTGCCTTTCGTTTTGTTTGCAATTTTTACGAGGAAAAGCATCACCGGCACTTCGGTCAATACACCAACCATTGTGGCAAGTGCGGCAGGAGAAGTCGTTCCGAACAGGGCAACAGCTACCGCAACCGCCAATTCAAAGAAGTTTGATGCACCGATCATTCCGGCAGGTGCCGCAATACGGTGAGGCAGCTTGAGCAGCCAACAGGCACCATAGGCAATGCCGAAAATCAGAAAAGTCTGCAAAATCAGCGGTACGGCAATTAGCATGATATGCAGAGGATTATCCAAAATAACCTGCCCCTGGAAGGCGAAAATCAGTACAAGCGTTAGCAGAAGTCCAATGGTTGTAATGCCGTCAAACTTCTTGACGAAGGTGCTTTCAAAATACTCCGTACCCTTTTTTCGTGTCACAAAATATCGGGTCAGCATCCCGCCTGCGAGAGGAATGACCACGAACAGAACCACAGACAGAACCAGCGTATCCCATGGTACGGACACATTGGAAACACCCAGCAGAAACTTCACAATGGGGACAAATGCCACAAGGATAATGAGGTCATTGGTCGCCACCTGCACCACCGTGTATGCCGGGTCACCCTTGGTTAGCGCACTCCACACAAAGGCCATTGCCGTGCAGGGGGCAGCACCCAGCAGCACCGCACCGGCGAGATATTCGGTGGCAAACTCCGGCGCGATGAATGCCTTGAACACCACGAAGAAGAACAGACTTGCCATGCCATACATGGTAAAAGGCTTGATGAGCCAGTTGACGATCCAAGTGACGAACAGCCCCTTGGGGTTCTTGCCCACATTTTTGATGCTGCGGAAGTCCACCTTCATCATCATGGGATAGATCATTATCCAGATGAGAATCGCCATTGGAATCGACACCCGTGCATACTCGAACCGATTCAGAAAATCGGGAATCTGCGGCAGGAACTTGCCGATGCAGATTCCAACTGCCATACAGAGAATGACCCAAACAGTCAGATATTTCTGAAAAAATCCAATGGGAGATGTATTTCGTTCGTTCATGCTCTTACCTTCTTCAAAATAGAAATGACTTCAGCCTTTTTCAGCACCTTGCCATAGGACACCACCTGACCATCTACCACCAGCGCAGGTGTTGTCATCACTCCATAGGCGGCGATTTTTTCAAAGTCCCGCACATGGTCGATGGTAGCATCCATGCCGAGTTCCCGCAGTGCTTCTTCGGTTGCCGCTTCCAATGCGTTGCACTTGGCACAACCTCCACCAAGAATTTTAATGCCGGATTCCTTCTTTTCAGCTTCTGCCGCTTGCATGGTTTCCGGCGTACAGTTTCCTCCACAGCAGCAAGACTGCTTTTGTTCTTCTTTTTTCTTTCCAAATCCGAAAATTGACATGATAGTCCCTCCAAATTATAAGATAATGCCCTGAAACAGGTTGAATAAATAGCCTATAACGATAATGCCCGCAGCGCAGATGGCGATAAAAACACCCAGCAGCTTCGGCTTGACTGCCTTGCGCAACATAATCATTGACGGCAAAGACAGCGTGGTAACCCCCATCATAAAGGCAAGCACCATGCCAAGCTGTGCGCCTTTTCCAAGCAAAGCCTCGGCAATAGGAATCGTGCCGAAAATATCGGCATACATGGGAATGCCGATGATGGTTGCTAATATTACGCCGAAGTGGTTATGGCTACCGAGAACCGCCACAACCCAGCTTTCGGGAATCCAGTTGTGAATGACAGCACCGATGCCTACGCCGATGAGAATGTACGGAAAGACCTTCTTGAAGGTTTCCGCTACCTGATCCTTGGCATAAACCAGCCGCTCCTTCTGCGTAAGCGTTGGGGAGGCAATGTCCACGGCAGATGCTCTGCGGATAAATTCCTCCACTTGATTTTCCATGTGCAGCTTTTCAATCAGCGTACCGCCAGCCACGGCAAGCACAAGCCCCAGCACCACATAGAGGATGGCAACCTTTGCCCCGAAAATACTCATTAGAAGAACAAGACTTCCCAAATCCACCATAGGCGATGAAATCAGGAACGAGAAGGTCACATCCAGCGGCAGTCCGGCACTGGTGAATCCGATAAACAGTGGAATGGACGAGCAGGAGCAAAACGGTGTTACTGTGCCGAGCAGGGCTGCGATGCAGTTTGCCCAGATACCGTGAAACCGCCCCATAATTTTCTTACTGCGTTCCGGCGGAAAATAACTCTGAATGTAGGAGATCAGATAAATCAGCACACAGAGCAGCACGGTGATCTTAATCACATCATAGAGGAAGAACTGGATGCTCCCACCGATTCGGCTTGTCGCATCCAGTCCCAATGTGCCGAGTAGATTTCCAATCAGCGTATTCAGCCACTTCATGCCGAGGATCTGATCGGTGATAAACTTGCCCATCAGGAGCAGCACCCACCTTCCTTATTAGAGCCGCAGCCGCAGCAGGTCAGTCCCTCGATAAATTCTTTGAACTGGGTCAGGGTTTCGCAGTTCAGAGAGTAGTGCTGCCACTTTCCTTCCTTGCGGGCGTTCACCAGTCCACATTCCACCAAAATCTTCATATGGTGGGAAAGCGTCGGCTGCGTAATTTCAAACCGTTCCAACAGCTTGCAGCCGCACTTTTCTCCATCCGACAGCATCTTCACAATTTCCAGCCGGTTCGCATCCCCAAAAGCCTTGCAGATCAAAGCCACATCCATAGCGTTCATAGAAGCACCTCACATCGATAATTGTCTATGTATGCAGTATAGCACAAACATAGATGAATGTCAATATGTTCAGAAGACAGGGCTATGCTTTTTTCGCATAGCCCTGTCACACTTTTTTGAACGCTTATCACGCCTTATGCCCGCCGATCTGCGCATTACGGTCTTTCGCGGTTGCGCCTTCTTCAAGATTCATCGCCTTGAGGATGGCGTTCTTTCCGTACTTCTTCTTGATGGCAAGAGCCGCCTTCTGGATTTTTCTCTCGCGCTCCAATGCGGCGTCTTCGGCTTTCTGCTTTTCCTCTTCGGCGGCATAGTCAGTGAAGAGATCGAGCTGGACAACCCCATCATTTTTCTTCGGCGCGTCCGCTTCCGGCAGGACATGATTTGCCACAACATACATACGGCGGATAAGCAGATTCTTGTCCACGATCCGGTCAAACAGCTCTGACACAGCACACATTATTTTGCGCGTAGATGATGTGTGACTGTCGAGGTTGATAGACCCGTGCGCCTGTTTGGGAATCTCCCGCCCGTAGGGATCTTTCTCAACCGCGCCGTGATACTTTGCCCGCCGCGCCGGATCGGTCAGATTCTCAATATCATAGCCAACGGTGAGAACCATCTGGTCAGTAACAAGCCCCTTGTCCACCAAGTCCAGCACAAGCAAGTCCGTCATTTCCCGCACAACCAGCTTCGCCTTCTGCGGCTCATAGG
>CAKTFW010000057.1 GCA_934561175.1 uncultured Oscillospiraceae bacterium | reverse complement strand
AGAGGACATACTGCTTCCGGAGATTTATTTTGGCGTAAATGTACCGATTTATCAGATCCGGGTCAGCGAGGTTTCGGATGCGCCTTATTGTCTGCGCTGCAAGCATGAGTATGAATACGACTATGTGACTTATGGACATCTGGGCGGTTGGCACTGCCCGGTCTGCGGTTATTCCAGACGAACGCCGGATGTGGCAGTGTCTGCAGTTTACAGCAGCGATGCGGAGCACTCGTCCGTTGCTTTTACGCTGGACGGAAAGTCGATCGACGCAGAAATCAATCTGCCCGGTGGATACAATATCTATAATGCGTGCGCTGCGATGGCTGTTGGAAAAGTTCTGAATCTCGCACCGGAGCTGTGTGCGGCGTCATTGGCTTCTTTTGCCTGCGGATTTGGACGAATGGAAAAATTTGAGATTCATGGGCGTAAACTGCGGATGATTTTGATTAAAAATCCGGCTGGCTGCAACCAGGTGCTGAATTTCCTTTCCAATGTGACAGAACCGATGCTGTTTGTTGCCTGTCTAAATGACCGCGCGCAGGACGGAAAAGATGTTTCCTGGATCTGGGATGTGGACTTTGAACGGTTGGCAGAGTTGGGTGACCGTTTGACGGGCGTTCTGGTTTCCGGCGTTCGCGCAGATGACTTGGCAGTACGGTTCAAATATGCCGGAATTCCGACCGAAAAAATTCGGGTTATCAAGGATTATGGACAGTTACTGGAGGCGTGCCTGCAGCAGGAGCAACCAGTTTATCTGATGCCAACCTATACCGCAATGCTGCAGCTGCGGGAGAAAATCAGCAAGACCTATGGCTTCAAAGAGTTCTGGGAATAAGGGGGAGCATACCATGGAACTGAAAATCTGTCACCTTTATCCGGATGTGTTGAACCTCTATGGCGACCGCGGCAATGTGACCTGTATGAAGAAAAGATTGGAGTGGCGCGGAATTTCGGTTACAGTCACAAATGTGACGGTGGGGGAGGCGCTGCACGCAGCGGAGTTTGACCTGTTCTTTATTGGCGGCGGTCAGGATTTTGAGCAGGAGGTTTTGCTGGAAGATCTCGCAGGCGAGAAGACAGCGGAAATCAAGGCCGCTATTGAGAGCGGAAAGACCTTCCTTGCGATCTGCGGCGGGTATCAGATGCTTGGCCATTCCTATAAGACCTGGGATGGAAATGAGTGTGAATTTACCGGCGCACTGGATTTGTACACCATTGGGCAGAAAGAACGCATGATCGGCAATTATGCGTTCACTTGTGATGAAATTCCGGGACTGCATATCGTTGGATTTGAAAATCATTCCGGAAAAACTTATCTCGGCAGCGGCCTGCGGCCGATCGGTTCTGTTTTGGCAGGACACGGCAACAACGGAGAAGACGGAAAAGAAGGTGCTCGGTATAAGAATGTCTTTGCGACTTATAGCCATGGTTGCCTGCTTCCCAAAAATCCGGTGCTCTGCGATTATATTCTGAAAACAGCGCTGGAGGAAAAATATGGGACAGTGGAGTTGCCGCCGCTGGACGATACGCTGGAATTGGCTGCTCATACTTATATGGATACGCGTCTGCAAAAACAATAAATTAGGATGTGAAAATGGGAGGTGTGACTTTACTAGTCACACCTCCCATTTTGAGTTGATATGGAAAAATCAAGAGTAGCGATTACGGCGTATGCGTGCAGATCGCTTGCACTTTTTCGCGGATTGACAACAAATCCCGAAAAGTCTCCGGTCGCTTTTCCGGTGCACGCAGCAGGGCGGAAGGGTGATACATGGCGGTCATTAAAATCCCGTTTTTTTCAACCCAGCTGCCATGCTCCCGTGTGATCCGAAAGTTATCGGAAATCAGCCGTTTTGCGGCAATTCTGCCGAGACAGATGATGATTTTGGGCTGGAGCAGCGCAATCTGTTGCTCCAGATAGCCGATACAGGCGTCCTGCTCTTCGGCCTGTGGATCGCGATTCATGGGAGGACGGCATTTTACGATGTTGGCGATATAACAGTTGTGGCGACCAAGATCAATGATGCACAGCATTTCGTCCAACAGTTTTCCGGCAGCGCCGACGAAGGGTTCTCCCTGCAGATCCTCATTTTGCCCTGGACCCTCGCCGACAAACATCACTTCAGCGTTGTGCGGGCCGACGCCAAAGACAACATTGGTGCGGGTTTGGCAGAGCTGGCATTTTTGACATGCCAAACAGGCTGCCTGCAGTTCCTCCCAGGACTGGCTCATTTAGAACGCCTCCTTCTTTGCGCAGCCCGACGGCGCCGGGCACGGTTGATCAGAATATAGCGGAGAATAAACAGAAATACGAATAGGAGCACGATCAGAATGATCCAAAGCGCCCAATAGTTATGGAAAAAGTTCTGGACTGCACGATTATAGTAGAGAAACTCAGAGCGTTCTACATCGGTAATTGCCGCGAGCGAAACGGTGCCAAGTTCTGCCCCGGCATAAGTGACGGTAATTGTACCGAGTATCTGACCGGCAGAAATCGGCGCGTCCACGCCGTCCGGATTGTTCAGGTGGACTTCAGTTTTCAAAAGGGATTCATCATAGTCTACCGGAAGAATTTTCGTGATGCTGTCTGTCGGTGAGACAACAACACTTTCCGCATCCTTTGCTACAGCGACCGGAATCTGCGCAGCGGGTGTTTTGGCATCGAGCACTGTTGCGAAATCGAAATGATCGAATGCATACTCACAGAGTTTTTTTGTTTCCGGGAAGCTCTCCAACACAAGGTCTCCGGAATCCATCACTTTGGTATCTGCGCCGCAGAGAACACTCAGCAGAGAGAGGTTGCCATCCGTTGCGGTGGTAATCAGGCACCGGCCGGCCTTGCTGGTGTAACCTGTTTTTACCCCCTTTGCGCGGGCGTAAAAATAGTCGGAAGTGACAGAGTCAGAAACCAGATAGTTGGTTGTGTGCAGCTGTCGCGGACCGGAAAGGTTGGTGGCAGGAACAGTATAATCGGTCGTTGTGCAGATGTTGTAGAAAGTACGATTGTCAAGCGCTGCAGCGGCAATCTTGGCCAGATCTCGCGCGGTAGTATAGTGGTTGTCGTCGTGCAGTCCGTGCGGATTGGCGAAGTGTGTGCCGGTACAGCCAAGCTCCTGCGCACGCTGATTCATCAAATCGACAAAGGCGTCAATAGAGCCTGCCACATATTCTGCTGCAATATTACAGGCCTCGTTGGCAGAAGAAATCATCATGCAGTAGAGCAGGTTTTCCACGCTGATCTGTTCACCGACCTGCAGACCTGCAGTGCTGCCAGCTGCATCCAGGCCTTTCATGGCAGATTCGGAAACGGTGACGGTATCGGTCAGATTCCCGTTTTCAAGCGTCAGCAGGCAGGTCATGATTTTGGTCAAACTGGCGGGATAGACCTGCTCATCAGCGTTTTGTGCAAAAATCACTTCTCCGGTGGAACGCTCGACCAAAATGGCCGCTTTTGCTGCGACGGTATAATCGTCGTCGGCCGCCATCGCCAGCGGCTGCCCGCTGGCGATGGGCTCTGCGGCAAGCATATTGCCGCAGAGCATCGACAGAAGCAGAAGAAATACCGCAAAATGAATCTTGATCCTAAAAAATTTCATGGTTTCGCTCCAAATCTGATCGGCAACAGCATTGCCGATTCCTGAGAATATATGTTATAATACGAACATGATTTTTTTAATTATACCAAATGATAAATTCCGGTGTCAATCCAGAGGAGGCGCGGAATGACGAAATTAACGCGGACGGAGCTTGCAGTTCTGCTGCTCACTCTGCTGTTTCTGGCATTTCTTGGCGGATACCGTCTGGGCCATACCGATCCGACGGTGACCATTCTGCAGCCGGGCGCTGCAGTGCGGGAAGAATCGGAAGCAGTGCCGGAACAACCGAATGATACCGAACCAGCTGATGCGGTGTCGTCAACACCAGACGAGAAAATTGATATCAATCGTGCCACAGCGGAAGAGCTGGCAACGCTTCCTGGAATCGGAGAAGTGCTGGCAGAGCGGATTATCGCTTACCGCGAGGCGCATAACGGATTTGCATCGGTGGAAGAAATTATGGATGTTTCGGGAATTGGCGAAAAGAAATTTACACAGATCAGTGCACTGATCACCCTTGAAGGAGGAACTACATGAAGAAAATCCTGGTTGTGGACGATGAGAGCGTAATCGTAAAGGGAATTCGCTTTAATCTGGAAAATGATGGATATACCGTAATTACTGGCTGCGATGGTGTCGAGGCTGTGGAAAAAGCAAAGCAGGAGCATGTCGATCTGATTATCCTGGATTTGATGATGCCGCGTATGGATGGTCTGGAAGCCTGCAGAGCCATTCGGGAATTCTCTGATGTGCCAATTATTATGCTGACAGCCAAGGCGGACGATATGGACAAATTGATGGGGTTTGATTATGGCGCGGACGACTATATGACAAAGCCCTTCAATATTCTGGAATTGAAAGCGCGGATTCGCGCGCTGCTGCGCCGTACTGCGGAACGGGAGCCGAAGCGCAATCAGGCACTGACATACGGGGACATTTCAATTGACGCAGAACAGCGCAGTGCAACCAAGGATGGTGTTCCCGTTGATTTAACCGCAAAGGAATTTGATGTCATCACGCTTCTGATGCAGAACCCCGGCCGGGTTTACAGTCGGGAAGCCCTGCTGAACACGGTTTGGGGCTACGATTTCCAGAGCGATATCCGGACGGTGGATGTCCACATTCGCCGTCTGCGGGAAAAGCTGGAAACCGACCCTGCATCTCCGGAACACATTATGACCAAGTGGGGAGTTGGCTACTATTTTAAGGCGTGAGTGGAGAGGTTCCAGACTGCTGCAGAGCATTCTTCTGCGTTATGCAGCGCTGTACATGGTGATTATGCTGCTGCTGCTGATCATTCTGAACCTGTTCATTACCAATGCGGCGAGCAATGTGGTCTTTCAGTCTAAAGAGGCGGCAATGCGGAGTAAGGCGCAGATTGTCGTATCCGCTTTTTCCGGAATGGACGCGATCTCTGCAGATGGCGCAGAGCAGGTAATGCAGCAGCTGGAAGACTTGAACCTGACCAGAGTCGTCATTGTGAACAACAGCGGGAAAGTGTTGTTC
>CAKTFW010000056.1 GCA_934561175.1 uncultured Oscillospiraceae bacterium | reverse complement strand
ACAGTAGCTCCCAGCATAGCGAAAGCACCCCGCCGAATTGTCGGCGGGGTGCGGAAATATCACAGCATGAAAAAGCCGAGCCCCTTGCGCTTTGGAGCATCGCTGTCACTCAGTTCCATGGAACGCGTCCAGGTCTTGACCGTCTGCTCTTCGAAGAATTCGGTCAGCAGGGCCAAGTCCTCCTGCTCGTCATAAGCCTGCAAGGCATCGTAGTATGCGCGGCGGTCTTCCTCGTAGATGATCATGGGCGGATAGTCGTTGATCATCAGCCAGTAGTTCAGCAGCGTCCGGCCAACACGCCCATTACCATCAGCAAAGGGATGGATATTCTCAAAGCGGGCGTGAAAATATGCCCCGGCCTTCAGGGGAGCCTTCTGCCCGATGGTGTTGATCTCGTCAATCAGTTCGGCAAGGTCATCTTCGACTTCATCGGGCGGAGAGCCCACCTCGTTTCTGCCGGTGACATAGTCATGCCTCTTGAAGTCACCGGGGCGCTCACCGTTCACGATGTAGCGGCGCTCGTCGTAGGTCCCTTCTGTCAGAGCGCGGTGAACAATACGGACCAGGTCAATGGAGAGCGGTTCCCTCGAAATGATTTTGTCCTGCAAAAGCTCGTAGCAGGTCTTCTGGTTCTGCTGTTCAAACAGTGTGCGGGTGCTTCCAGTGTAGCCGACGACCTTCCCGTTCTCGAAAATCTCGCGGGTATCGTGATAATTGATCTCGTCGTTCTCAATTTTGCCGGAGTTGTAGGCAAATAGAATGCGGAAGCTGTCCAGCCGCAGGTCCAGGTCTGCCGTGGTACGGATTTCCCACTCCTGCCACTTTTTCACAGCGTCATCGTATCGGCTCACAGAAACACCTCCGTCATTGTGCTGGACCAATTATACCATAAGATTCCGCGAAACAGGAAAAATCTTTTGGAAATTCAGAAAAGATATTTTTTTGAGATACTACGTGAATTGACCGCAGCTCCTGCGGATACTCCCCTCCACCAGATGATGGGGAAGTATATCAACAAGACGAAGAATAACAAATAAAAGGCCCCTCCACTGCGAGGAGGAGAAAGGATAGCTATGAAAAAAGTAACGTTCAGATCCTATGAGGAACTACCGCTGACGCTCTCGGTCCCGGAAATGGCAGCCGCATTGGGTATCTCCCGTGCCGGAGCTTACGAACTGGCCCGCACCGAGGGCTTCCCGGCATTGAAGATCGGTACCCGCATTGTGATCCCCAAGGACAAGCTCAAGGAATGGGTGGATAAGAATGTTGGGGAGAATTGATGGTTTTGCGACTGTCGTTGAACTCTAAAACTCTCGCCCGGAGGTAATGCCTGCGTTTTATCACAGACCACTTTCGCAAAATCATATAGCTTTTGGTCTCTGGTTGTGATATTGCTGTGTGTTACAAAAAGGAAAGGAGCATCGACATGAAGCACAACAAGCAAAATATCACAGCCATGGTGACGGGCATGGTTATTGGTGCGGCTCTGGTGAGCGAAGCTGCCGCGGGAATCGTGGCGGAACCTACTTGGCAGAAAATATATGTGGATGGCCGTCAGGTCTCCATGACAGCCTACAACATTGCAGGGAGTAATTTCGTGCGGCTCAGGGATATCGGTCGGCAGGTGGGATTCAATGTGTATTGGGAGGACGGCGTACAGATCGACACAGACGCACCGTATACCGGAATTACCCCAGCACAGGAAGTCAGCTCTCAGCCGACAGATGTGGAGATTCGCGAGGAGATGATTCGGCGTATCAACGAAGTGCGGAAGAAGCACGGCGTCCCTGAACTGACAGTCAATCAGGCTCTCATGGATGCGGCGCAGGAATGTTCCGCCTACCTCTACACTCATCATAATAACCGGGTTGAATGTGAAACGGTGCTGAAGGCGGGGTATCCCCATGGCTTCGGTTCCAATCTGACGGTGTTCACCGCTACAGCTCCCGAAAGGATTTCCGAAAAGGCTGTGGCGAACTGGGAGAACTCCCCCGGCCATCTGGCAACGATGATTGACCCGAATTGTGACACCATCGGTGTGGGAGTCACCCTCGACAGCGGCAGAGCGTTCTGCTATATGTTCGTGGGGAACCCAACTGCGTATAATCCCTACGCATAAGAACGCCATAGATGGGCCGCATCCAAAATCGGATGCGGCCCATTGCAGTTCGCTCTGAAATTGATAATAAATTGATAACTCTGCCCGGTTGGGATGGCTATTAAGGTCAGAGGGTGGTATTGTGTGTTGCTGACAGGAGGTGGCACACGATGCACGATTATATGAAAGCCCTCTACCACAGGTTCGAAAACCCATCCAGGAGGGCGGAATATCTGGATAGGAAAATCAAGAGGACACACAGCCAGCTTGCTCGGCTACTGGATAAACCAGGACGGAAACTGCTCCTGCGGATAGCGGACATGGAAGATGAACTGCGGGACGAAGCCTGCCTGAACAGCTTCATATCCGGCTATCGTCTGGCACAGGGCATCCAGCAGGAGCTGCTGGCAGACCAGCCGCCATACAGCTTTGAAGCTGAAGATGAGCGGCAGGCTTGTGAAAGCTGGGAAAGGAGAGGTGAGGCATAATGGCTAAAAAACGCGCCAACGGTGAGGGCATCACGCAAACGGAAGGACGGCCGGTGGGAGGGCTTCTACACGGCGTCCTATGACCCGGAGACTGGGAAGCAGAAGCTCAAGAACGTGCTGGGCAAGACCCGGGCGGAGGTCAAGGAGAAGCTGAAAAAGGCCATCGCGGACAGCCGGCGGCTGGACATGAACCGCAGCGGCACCCACACGGTGAAAAGCTGGGTGAAGATGTGGTACGAGGTCTATGCGGAGCCGAGGCTCCGGGAGAAAACCAAGGACTACTACCTGAACTACATAGACAAGCACATCATCCCCGAACTGGGTGACATCAAGCTGGATAAGCTGACTACCATTCAAATCCAAAAATTCTACAACGACCTCCAGAAGAATGGCCGGGTACAGAGGTACAAGCACATCGAACTGAAAAACAAGGGACTGAGCGTCAGAGTGGTGCATGGTATCCACACTCTGCTGAACAACTGCCTGGAACAGGCGGTGGCGGAGCGGCTCATTCTGGTGAATCCCGCAAGGGGCTGCAAGCTGCCGAAGATGGAAAAGCGGGAGATGAAGGTCCTGCCGGAAGATAAGATAAAGCCCTACCTGATGGAAGCGGAGAAGCGCGGCCTGCTGGCACCCTTCTACCTGGAGCTGACCACAGGCCTGCGGCGGGGAGAACTCCTCGCCCTCCTCTGGACGGACCTGGACGTGGAGAACCGAACCATCTCCATCACGAAGCAGGTGAACCGCATCAAGGGAGAACTGGTGGTGAGCCTGCCGAAAACACAGAACTCCGTCCGTATCCTGCCCGTCTCACAGCAGGCAGTGGACCTGATGGTGGAGGAGCACAAGAAGCATCCGGGAAATCCGTATATGTTCCCGTCACCCAAGACAGGCGGGATGTTCGACCCGGATTCCTTCCGGCATACCCATGAGAAAATCCTCAAGACCATCGGTGCGGAGCACATTCGGTTCCATGACCTCAGACACACATTTGCAACGTTGTCTCTGAAGAACGGCGTGGATGTAAAGACCCTGTCCAGCACCCTTGGGCACTATTCGGCGGGCTTCACCCTGAGCACCTATACACACGCCACGCCGGAGATGATGCGGGAGGCGGCAGATACGATGGGGGATGTAATTGGGAAAGTAATATAAAATATAGATAGGCGCATCATTTCAGATGTCTGCGATGATGCGCCTTTAAGGCCAAGGGACCTAACGGATTAACTTTTAATTTTGATATTTCGGATAATATTTTTTTGCTTTTCCGGGATAGAAAAGGGATGGATTCCAACTTCACGCCCTTTTTCAGGAAAAATCATGGCAAACATACGGCCATCGTTTTCTCCATAATCTGTAATTGCGGCTCCAGCAAAAATTTCTTGAGTATTGACGTTTTCGAGTATAAAAAAATCGGGGTTTCGTTTCCTCATACTCCATTGTAATTGTCCCAAAATTGTAAGCGAACAAATTTGGTGAAGACCATCTGGGAACTTCAAATATACAGCATCCGCATTGACATCCATTGTATGCGCATGATTTATTGCTGGGCCTTTAGCATATTCTATAGCTGAGTCTTTGGAAAACACCAAATGCTCTGCTCCTTTTAATATGGGACCAATTGTACAAAGTATTTCTGCGGAGTGTCGGACAATGTAATCAACATATTGTTTCATATTGGCATATTTGTTGTGACTTTTTCCGGCAGAAGAAAATAGGGGAGTATCATCATACCAACGAAAAGATTCTGGTCCCCCCGGAACAGTCAAATGTACATTATACTGAATCCAACGCAAGATACATGCATCAACACGGCTCAAAAATTCGGACGGGGTACCAACTCCTTTGAAATCTGGAAAATTATCTTCTATCCGCTGTTGCCAAGGTTTTAATGTATATAATTCGACAGAGTAGTGTTTCGCTTTTTTCTTTGCCGCTTCGGTATATCCTGATGTTGAAAAGATTGAACGATGAGTTATTTGGGGCATATCTATGAATTTTAAACAGAGCTGTTCGATAGTTGCTACATCCAGGGGTTGAGATTCTTTTTTGACTTCTGCAGCTTTAAATGCCGTAACTTCGTTGCCGTCTTTAAAAGTAATAGTAATATCTACATCTCGATCCTTTTCGGCTACATGATCATAGACCATATCACCAAGAGTAATTTCAACGGCATCTGAATCGTGTCTAAGACAACAAAGGCCAACCAAATACTGTATCATCATGGGCGTAAGCATAAGTGCCTCCTCAAGGTTCAATTATTATTTACCTGGGAAGAACAAGAAAATCATAGCTATTTATTAAAAAAGAAAAAAGATTTCTTTATAAAATTATATCGTAAGACTACGAAATGGACAACGTAAACTTTTAGAATGATATTTTGTGCTGTTACAGTCTAACGCCGTATTGGTCAGTGTATTAGTCAGGCTTGACCAATACGGTGACCAATATACAAATTTTAAGCAAAAGCGAAGAAAAGTTCCAAATTTCTTACGAAATCAGGAACTTTTTGTCGGGTGTTGACAGAAAAGATGCAAAACCTTCTGTTGCTTTAGAAAAAGGTAGAGAAAAG
>CAKTFW010000055.1 GCA_934561175.1 uncultured Oscillospiraceae bacterium | reverse complement strand
CTCTCTTAAATCTTTCAACCGCTGAAAAAACATCCTATCACCTCTTCAAACATGTTACCAAACGGGCACAATTTACGCCCATTTCTGTCACCATACGGAGCCACAATGCAGTTCTTAATGGAAAAAGAATCCTCAGATCCGATTGTATGGATCCGAGGATTCAATCGCTCAATTAAATGCGCCCAGCTGCTTGCCGGAGAGGACATGGAAGTGCAGGTGTTGCACAGTTTGTCCGGCCAGGGTACCAACATTTGTGACAACTCGGTAACCTGTTTCAAATCCAAGTTCCCTGGCCAGTTTGGCAATCACCGCATAGGTATGGCCAACCACAGCAGCCTGCCCCTCGGTAACTTCCGCAGCAGAACGCAAGTGAACCTTTGGGACAACCAGGAAGTGCATTGGTGCAAGTGGCTCAATATCATAAAAAGCGTAACACTGTTCGTCTTCATATACTTTTTTTGAAGGGATTTCCCCCGCAATAATCTTACAAAACAGACAATCTTCCATTGTTCCGCTCCTTTCTCAGCCCTTCAGCCGTTCTGCAACATAGTCGTCTACGGTTGCCAGCGCATTGTCCAGCTTCAGCACATCATTACCGCCGCCCATTGCAGAATCCGGCTTTCCGCCGCCCTTGCCACCGCACATTGCCGTAACATTGCGGATAATTTCGCCAGCCTTCAAGCCTTTTGCAACCGCTTCCTTACCGCAAATTGCCAGGAAGGTAATCTTCTCATCTTTCACAGATGCCAGCACTGCCACAATGTTCGGCTCTCTGTCTCGCAGGAAGTCACCCATTTGACGCAGTTCGTTGGCCTCTACCTGATTCCGAACCGCAGTGAAAACTTTCACCCCAGCCACTTCTTTTGCAGAAGCCAGGAACTGCTGCACTTCGCCCAACGACGCCGCCGTTTTTAATTTCTCCAGATCATGGCGCAACTGCTTCATTTCCGTCAACTGCTGATCAATTTTGTTCTCCAGGTCACCCGGCGTCGTCTTCAGCATCCGTGCAGCATGGAACAGCATCTGCTGATTTCTATTGACCGACTTCAGCGTCAGCTTACCTACCGTTGCCTCAATCCGGCGTACGCCGGACGCAACCGATGCCTCAGATTTAATCCGGAAAGATCCAGCCTTTGCAGTGTTGTCCAAATGGGTACCGCCACAGAATTCTATTGAGAAATCGCCCATTTCTACCACACGGACAACCTCGCCGTACTTTTCACCGAACATCGCGACAGCGCCTTTTTTCTTTGCCTCTTCAATCGGCAGGACTTCTGTCACAACCGGGTAACCCTCCAAAATTGCATCGTTGACTACCTGATCAATCTCCGCAAGCTGCTCCGGCGTAATCGCTTCAAAATGGGTAAAGTCAAATCGCAGGCGATCCGGCTCTACCAAAGAACCGGCCTGATGGACATGATCGCCCAGGACTTTTTTCAGTGCCGCATCCAGCAGATGTGTCGCACTATGCGCACGCATAATGGCCTTACGGCGCTCAATGTCAACGCTGGCCGACACCGTATCTCCAATCTTCAAGACGCCGCCGGTCATGGTACCATAGTGCATATATTTTCCGCCCTTGTTTTTCTGCACATCCGTAACCACAAAGGTGGCGCCGTTCGCCGTAATAACGCCATGGTCTGCCACCTGACCGCCCATCTCTGCGTAGAAGGTCGTATGATCGAGCACTACAATGCCTTCAACACCAGGCATCAGCTCCTCTGCCTGCTCATTCTCAACCACCAGCGCAACAACCTTTGCGTCGGAAATTTCCATATGATCATAACCGACAAATTCGGTTGCCGGTACATCTTTACCAAATTCCACGCC
Organism: uncultured Oscillospiraceae bacterium; assembly: GCA_934561175.1. Classification (GTDB taxonomy): domain Bacteria; phylum Bacillota; class Clostridia; order Oscillospirales; family Oscillospiraceae; genus CAKTFW01. Next base: position 3,420 of record CAKTFW010000055.1, on the reverse strand, counting down.
GGCCCAGCCAAGGTCTCCCAACGCCTCACGCGCTTTGCGTGCGCGCACACGCTGCTCTTCCATCTGCTTATGGAACTCGTCAATATCCACCTGCATTCCCTGCTCTTCCACCATTTCAATGGTCAAGTCGATTGGGAAACCGTAGGTGTCATACAGCTTAAATGCGTCCGCGCCGGAGAAAGTCTTCTCACCCTTTTCCTGATGGCCGCTGAGCAATTCATTAAAAATCTTCAGACCGCCGTCGATCGTCTTTGCGAAGTTCTCTTCCTCCACGCGGATGACCTTAGTGATGTAAGCCTGCCGTTCCCGCAACTCCGGATAGTGCCCTTCATTTTCATGAATGACGGTATCGCAAACCTCGTACAGGAACGGATCATTCACGCCCAACAGCTTACCGTGGCGAGCTGCCCGGCGCAGCAAGCGGCGCAGCACATAGCCGCGGCCTTCGTTGGAAGGCAAAACACCATCGCAGATCATAAAAGTGGCAGACCGAATATGGTCCGTAATCACGCGCAGCGAAATATCACGCTCCCGGCTCTCGCCATAGTGCGCGTGCGTAATTTCCGAGACCTTATTGGTGATATTCATCACCGTATCCACATCGAACAGGGAATCAACATCCTGGCACACCACTGCAAGGCGCTCCAGGCCCATGCCCGTATCGATGTTCTTTTGCTTCAGTTCTGTGTAATTATTGTTGCCGTCATTGTCAAACTGCGAGAAGACAACATTCCAGACTTCCATATACCGGTCACAATCGCAGCCCACTGTGCAGCCGGGTTTGCCGCAGCCATATTTTTCGCCGCGGTCATAATAAATCTCGGAGCACGGGCCGCACGGACCGGAGCCATGCTCCCAGAAGTTGTCCTCTTTACCGAACTTGAAAATGTGGTCTGCCGGAACGCCAATTTCTTCATTCCAGATTCGGAATGCCTCTTCATCGGCAGGTGTCGTCTCATTTCCTGCAAAAACAGAAGGATACAGGCGCGCGGGATCCAGACCAACCCAGTCCGGACTCGTCAAAAATTCCCAAGCCCAATGAATGGCCTCATTCTTAAAATAGTCGCCAAAGGAGAAGTTTCCCAGCATCTCAAAATAGGTGCCGTGCCGCGCCGTATGACCGATATTCTCAATATCACCGGTACGGATACACTTCTGGCAGGTACAAACGCGATGCCGCGGAGGCTCCTGCTCCCCTGTAAAGAAAGGCTTCATCGGTGCCATACCGGAATTGATCAGCAGCAGCGATGCATCATTCTGCGGGATCAGGGAAAAGCTAGGAAGGCGCAGATGTCCCTTAGATTCAAAAAAGGATAGAAACATCTCACGCAGTTCGTTCACACCATAATTCTTGGGCATGGATCTCAAACTCCTTATAGAAAAAGTAAACTCCGCCCCTGAAACTCAGGGGCGGAGCAAAATCGACTCCGCGGTACCACCCTGATTTGCCCCGCGCACAGGGCATCTCATTGCATCCGCTAACGTGGATGGGGCGGTTTCCTCTCGGAAACTGACTCCAAAATGGCCGCTCCGCCGCCAACCGGAGAGCTTACACCATTCTCTCCTCGCTGTGGGCTGCTCTGCGAAGCTCGTTTTCTCATCGTCGATCGCATATTATTTATTATTTTAATGCGCGAGTCAAAGTTTGTCAATACAAGATTCCGGCTTTCTTTCCGCAGTCAGTAGTGATACTTTGCCCGTTTTCCAATCAGGAACGCCACTGCCAGTACCACAGCCAGTCCTTCCGCTACAACAACGGACAGCCAGATGCCACCGATTCCAAGAATACGCGGCAGCAGCAGAATGCAGGCACTTTCAAAGACTAACGATCGCAGAAACGAAATAAACGCCGATGTCACACCATCATTGAGCGCCGTAAAAAAGCTGGAAGAAAAAATACCAAATCCCATAAAGAGGAAAGACAGCGCAAATGTCCGGAAACCAGAAACCGTCAATTCCAACAGCTCTGCATCATATCCAACAAAAATTTTGGAAAGCGGCGCGGATAACAGTTCTGCCGCAATCACCATCACAATTCCGAAAATTCCAACCAGGGTCAGACTCTCCCGGAGCAGGCATTTAAGTTCCTGATAGTGTTTCGCACCATCATGATAACTGATAATCGGCGCTGCGCCAACAGAAAAGCCAATAAATACTGCAGCAAAGATCATACTGACATACATCATAACGCCGTAGGCTGCAATACCATTTTCCCCGGCATATTTCAGTAATTGCAGATTATACAGGATTCCCACAATGCTCATAGAGATATTGCTCATAAACTCTGAAGAACCATTGGTGCAAGCCTGCAAAATTGCTTTTCCCTGAAAAGTCGTCTTTCCAAGGCGCAGAATGCTGTCATTTTCCCGAAAAAAGTAGATCAGTGGGATCACTCCACCAACCATCTGCGCCACCATCGTCGCAACCGCAGCACCAGCCAGTTTCCACTCCTGCGGAAGTAGCAAAACAAGAACAGCATCCAGCACCATATTGGTAACGCCAGAAGAAACCGTCACCACCAGACCAAGCTGCGGTTTTTCAGCCGCCACAAAAAAGCTCTGGAACAGCACCTGCAGTACATAAAACGGCAGTGCAATTAAAATAATGCGCGCATAGAGTACGCAGTCATCCAGCAACGCGCCCTCCGCGTTCAATGCAGATGCAATCGGGCGAATGAAAATCATGCCCAAAATTGACAGTACCAAGCCAATTGCAAAAGTGATATACGCGAACAGGGAAAAATAACGATTGGCCAGTTCCGGCTTTCCCTCTCCGTAGGTTTTAGCAACCAGTGCCGTACCGCCTGTGCCAAACATAAAGCCAACCGTTCCCAAAATCATCAGAACCGGCATAATGAGATTCACCGCTGCAAAAGGCGTTTTTCCTGCAAAATTTGACACAAAAAAGCCATCTACCACGCCGTAAATTGAGGTGAAAATCATCATCGCAATGGTCGGCAGGGTAAATCTTAATAAAATCCGATAGGTAAAATGGTCGGAAAGTTGAATGCGCATAAGTGCCTCCGATATTACAAATTTTGAACCTTCTGGCGAAAACAGGCCACATATTTTCCCATCAACCGAATATAAGTACTGATTTCCGCTTCTGTCCAGGTTTCAAAGGCGTCCATTTCCGCCCGGTAGATCTGTTCCGCTGTCTTCTGTACATATTCTTTGCCCAGATCTGTCAAAACAACCCGCTTGGCTCTCCCGCTATACGATTCCAGATACAGGATTCCGTTCGCTTCCAAGCTGCGAATCGCAGAGTGAATGGTCTGTTTGCTGATACCAGACTTTTTATAAATATCACTGAGCAAGCACACATTTCCGGCATCGTAAATTGCATACAACACCGTGCCAACGCTGTCTGAAACGCCAAGCTTCAGTGAAATCTGATGGTAAAGTGATCCCATTTCTGTCG
>CAKTFW010000054.1 GCA_934561175.1 uncultured Oscillospiraceae bacterium | reverse complement strand
CTTATTTTTGGGTTCCGCTCCCTGTGGTCGCTCCACCCCAAGGAAATCGAACATGCTCGGGGCAAGTGAATTGCCCCCGCGCCGCCCCACCTTGTGGGGTCCCGGTTCGGTCGGCATCCATACTGATATGCCATGACAAAACTGGACACCAATTTTGATACAATGTGTATCACGATTGGTGTCCAGTTTCTTTTTGAAAAAGTGCCTATTTGCAAGGCTTTTCATATACATTTTAACGATAAAAGGCTCTGCGGCTGCTCAGAAACGAGTGTTGCAGAGCTTTTTCTCGTTTTCTCCATAATACCTTTTAAAGAAAGGTCGTGGGGTGTGCATTTTTTCGGCAAAAGGGTGTGTACTGTTTAATTATTTCTCTAAGAGCACAAAAAACAAGGTCGCAAAACCCGTACTCCCCAAAAGGTGTGCGATCTTGCGACCTTAACTTATGCTCTAGCTTTGATTTCAGTGCCATTTTTGAAAACAAAGGTTATTTCACTGTTTCTGTGGACAATTGCTTTCTCAATCATCACCGTCCAGATGGTGTCGTTCCAGTCGTGCATCACCTCTGGCTGCTTCTTGAGGGTGCGGATATAAAGCGCCATTTTCTTGTCCTGCTGACTGCGGGCGGTGCGTAGGTTCTGCAACCTTTCCAGTTCCGTAGCCGCTTTCTCGTACCGTTCGGTGAGGGCATTGTACTTTTTAAGGTAGGCATCCTGGGACTGCGCCGTGGATGCGTTTTCCTTGACTGCTGCCTTGGTCAGTTCTGCGACCACCTGAACCTCTTCGCGCTGCCGTTCAATATCGGCATCCAGTGCTTCGAAGTTTGTCAGTTCCCGTCGCCACAATTCTATTTCCTTTATAATCTGCCCTCGATCCTGCATCATCAGATTGTAAGCCTTTATGAACAGCTGCTGTACAGTCTCCGTGTCTACGGTCGGCGTGTGACAGCGTTCCTTACCTTTGAATTTGTTGTTGCACTGCCATCTGGTGCGGCGGTAGCGGTCTGTGGAATGCCAGACCTTAGAGCCGAAGAATCCTCCGCAGTCCTCGCAGACCAGCTTTGCCGACAGAACGCTTTTCCCACTGTAGGCTCTGCCGAGGACTTTGCGCCGCGCCAGCTCTGACTGCACAAGTTCCCATTCGTCCGGGTCGATGATGGCGGGATGGCTGCCCTCTACATAATATTGCGGGACTTCACCATCGTTAACTTTCATTTTCTTTTGCAGGAAATCTACAGTAAATGATTTTTGCAGGAGGGCATCACCCTTGTATTTTTCATTTTGAAGAATACTGGTCACTGTAGTCTTACTCCACTTTTTCTTACCGCTCGGTGACGGTATAGCATTTTTCTCAAGGTAGTCGCAAATTCCAACCGGAGTTTTGCCGTCAAGAAAAAGACGATAAATCAGACGAACAATTGCAGCTTCTTCCTCAACAATAGCCGGCCGACCATTCTCACCCTTTTCATAGCCGAGGAATCGTTTGTAGGGCAAATGCACCTTGCCGTCGGAGAAGCTCTTGCGTTGACCCCAGGTGACATTCTCGGAAATGCTCCGGCTTTCTTCCTGCGCAAGGCTGGACATGATGGTAATAAGCAGTTCGCCCTTGCCGTCGAATGTGAAAATCCCTTCCTTTTCAAAGTAACATTCCATCGTGATGTTGATGAGGATACTTGTTTTCCGTGGTTCATCTTATCCTGTACAGCCGATTTATATAAAAATATGGATGACCTCTGTATTCATCGGATCAATCAGTATAATCAAAGAAACAAGCAGAACAAGCTTTTGTCAGATTCCTTGGTTCCGATCAGCTATAAAATCGACCTCGATAAGATAGCTACGGAATTTTTGAGGAAACACTACCCGGAAGCCCTTCGAACCCCTATGCCTGTTGACCCTACGGTTCTTGCCGACAGGCTCGGCCTTTCGGTTATTACTCATGAACTGACAGAGGATTTTTCTGTATTTGGACAACTTTTCTTCCAAGACTGCGACTCCGAAGTGTATAACTCAGCTACGGGGGAAATGGAGGTCACTCACTTTCCAGCAAAAACTATCATTGTCGATCCCAAGGTATTCCTTTTGAGAAACCTGGGGTCCGTCAACAACACCATCGTGCATGAGTGCGTCCATTGGGATCAGCACAGGAAAGCCTTTGAACTGGAGCGGCTTTATAACTGCGATGCTACACAGATAAAGTGCCTGGTCATTGGCGGCTCGAAGGGATCTTCTGACCGCACCGCAGCCGACTGGATGGAGTGGCAGGCAAACTCCTTGGCCCCTCGCATCCAGATGCCGATTGGTTCTTTTAAGACGAAAGCTGCTGAATTTGTCCGTAAATTCCAACGAGAATTGAATGCGGCTCACATCGTGGATGTAATGGAAGCTGTCATTGATGCCCTGACAACCTTTTTTGTTGTCTCCCGCCACGCTGCCAAAATGCGTATGGTAGATGTGGGATACGAGGAAGCAATCGGCGTATTTACTTATATTGACGGACACTATGTGAAGCCCCACGCCTTCAAAAAGGGCAGTTTGCAGAAAGATCAGACATACTGCATCAGCGCAGATGATGCTCAAATCATCGCCTTCAGTGATATGCGCCTTTCTGCTCAATCTCAAAAGGGTTCCTACATATATGTGGATTCGCATATGTGTTTGAATGACCCAAAGTATGTTACCAGAGATGAAAACAACACAGTACAGATGACTGATTACGGTCGCTTGCACATGGATGAGTGTTGTCTGGTTTTCGAACTGAAAGTAAAGGCAACAAATAAATACGGCGAGGAATTTTACAAAGAGTGTGTTCTCTTCAGAGATGTGGATTCCGGCATTGTGTTCCAGACCACTTTTGCCAAAGAGGTCAGCGCCGATGTTATGGGAAAGGCAGATGCTATCCTTGCACGAGAAATGGAGATTCAGAAAGTTCTCCAAGAACTGCCCGCTCAATTCGGCGCCGCTCTCGTCTATCTTATGGAGTGGGTGGAAATATCCGAAGAAACCCTCGCAGAGAAAGCTCTTGTTTCCACGAAGTTGATTCAGCGCTTGCGTAACAATCCAGCATACCCTAAGAATGTTGACTGTGTGGTCGCTATTTGCATCGGAATGAATCTACCGCCGGAGTTGAGCAATGCTCTCATCAGTAAATCTGGTTTTACGCTACGGTTGGCACAGAATGAAGCACATCTGATGTATAACTTTTTTCTAAACCACCTGTATATGGGGTCAATTCACGAATGCAACGATTATCTGGTGGCAAGAAATCTGCCTGTTATGACGAGTGCTGAATAAAATCATTCAATTAGAGTTAATACATATCGATAGAAAAGAGTTTAATATTTTGATAATTGACTATCTATAATCTCATGCTTTAGAATGATTTACATTTATCTTATAAGTTGTTATACTTATCTTGGTAGTTTACACAAAAAATAGCGAAAGACTTATGATGAGGGGTGCACCCCTCATCCCGTGGGTACCCACGGGATGATACCTTTCTGCAAACCTGTAAACTTTGCCCGCTATGGTCAGGCTGGCATGAATAAAATTTGACCACCATGCAAAGGAGGATACCTATGAGGAAACGCATCACAAGTCTATTTCTTGTTCTGGCTTTGTGTCTGACAATGCTGCCTGCGACAGCGTTGGCGGAAGATGCAAGTCCTGCTGGACAGGAGATGCAAAGCAGTACGGATGTTAGTGATGGCTACACCATCGACGAAGACACCACCCTGCAGGACGAAGAAGAGAACGACGCGGCAGTGCAGGCTGCACAGGCGCTTATTGACGCTCTGCCGGACGAGGCAACGGCAGAGAACGCGGAGGCGCTTGAAACAAAGCTCATCGCCATTGACAAGGCGCTGGCGCTTCTGACTGACGAGCAGCGGGAGAAGCTGGATATGACCCGGTACGAGGCGCTGTGCGAAGCCATGACCACGCTGACGGCGGAGCAAGGGGGGGAGCATAGCCATCCCATCTGCGGCGACGTGAACTGCAATAAGCACGGGGAAGTTGTGACCGGATGGAAGGGTGTTTCCAGCCTGGATGATATCGATAGGGCGGGCTATTACTACTTGACCGGTCCTGTGACGCGGACCAGCACGTGGTATCCCCAAGACGGCGTGGTATTGTGCCTGAACGGGTATAACATCAGCATGGACGCAATGAATAGTAATAATGATAGTACCATTTGCGTGAACGGAGGCGTGACCTTTACGCTCTGCGACTGCAAAAATAAAGGCACTGTCACGCATGGCATGAATGGTACTGCCAAGTATACCGGTAGCGGCGTATGGGTCGAAAATGGTAATGGTGTCGGGGAAGCCAATTTTGTGCTCTACAGCGGCAGCGTCAGCGGTAACGGTAACGAATATGATAATAACTATGGTGCGGGCGTCCATGTGGGTGCCAACGCCAGCTTCACCATGCACGGCGGCAGCATCAGTGGCAACAAAACTGCGGTCTGCGGCGGCGGTGTAATTGTGCAAGCCAGTTCTACCAGCTTCACTATGACCGGCGGCACGATCGCCGAAAACAGTGCTGGCCATGACGGTGGTGGTGTCTATGTGAAGAACGGTGCCTTCACTATGACCGGCGGTAGCATCACTGGTAACAGGGTAGGCAGCGGCTGCAATGGCGGCGGTGTGTATGCGGATATGGACGCCAACGTTACCTTATCCGGCGCACCGGTCATCACGGGGAACAATGATACGAGCAGCAAAGTAAACAATGTTTACCACAAAAAGGTTGAGGTTTATGGAGTAGGTAAGACCCTTATCGGCAAGGGCGGCTTGAGCAGCGCCGCCAGCATCGGCGTGACCGTGGATGCTGACAAGCTGCCCACAACGGATGGCAGCTCTACCACCATTGCTGAAGCGGCGGAGGGCTATACGATCACGGCCGAAGATGCAAAGCGGGTTTCCGCTGATGCAGGTACGGGCTATAATGTGCGGCAGAAAGACAATACACTGGTGCTGTTCAGGGGTGAGCCGCCCCACGAGCATCCCATCTGCGGTGCGACCTGCGGGCACACTGACAGCACGCACCCTGACGTAGAATGGACGGCGATTTCCGATCTGTCCACTATCACGGCGGGAACGGAGAGCGCCCCCAACTACTACTATCTGACCAAGAATATCGAGCTGATGACAGCATGGAATGCTCCCCAATACACGGTGCTTGACCTCAACGGGTACAGCATCACGATGCAGCAAGAGGGCGATGCAATCAAAGTCACCGGCAGCTTCACCTTGACCGACTGCAAGGGCGGCAAGACGGAATACGGCAAGATCACCCACAAGACCGGAATCAACGGCAGAGGCGTGAATGTGAGCGAAGGCTGTACATTCACCATGTACGGCGGCAGTATTACCGGCAACACGATGACCGACGATGGCGGCGGCATTTGGGCAGCCAACAAGGCCGTCATCACCATGTACGGCGGTGAGATCAGCGGCAATAAAACCACCGGCGGCGATGGCGGCGGCGTGTATCTCGGCATCAACGCCACGCTCGAAATGTCCGGCAGCGCGTCGATCACCAAAAATGTAACCACCAAGTACAGCGGCGGCGGTGTGTGTGCAGTCATGGGCAAGATTAAGATGTCCGGCAATTCGGCCATCAGCAACAATACTGCCAGCGACAGCAGTGGCGGCGGTGTGTTTCTAAATGGTGCCAACAGTACCTTAACGATGTCCGATAACGCAGAAATTGCAAACAACAAGGCCAAGGCCAACGCCGCTGGTGTGTATATGCTCGGCGATGACTCCCAATTCACCATGGACGGCGGCAGCATCTACGGCAACAAATTCACCGGAACTGGCGCCTGCAGCGGCGGCGGCGTGTGCTCGAACGGCATGTTCAACATGAACGGCGGCAATATCTACAACAACACAGCCACCAACGGCG
>CAKTFW010000053.1 GCA_934561175.1 uncultured Oscillospiraceae bacterium | reverse complement strand
GTTCGATTCCTCCACCTTTCAGAATATTACTGGAAAATATGCACTGTTTCCGGAAGTGGTAGAAGCGCTGGAGGGAAACGATATTTTCTACTGTAATTATACGCTCAATGCGTTTGAAAGCCGGGCAGCCTCCCCAATTTTGTTCCGCAGTGCGTTGATTGGTGCAGTTTATCTCATGGAGTACGATTCCAACCGTGCCGAGTTGATCCATTCTCTGCATGGTGATCTGAATCAAATGTCAATTGTAACAGCATTCATCGTGATTTTACTCTCTGCAGTGGTGGCAATTGTTTTTTCCAATCGGATGCGGAAGATCACACGCTCGATTAAGGCGCTGCGGACGGGTGGAAATATGCAGAAACTGGATATCCACGGAACGGACGAACTGGGTATTTTGGCAACAGAGTTCAATAAGCTGACGGACCGGCTGGAAGCAAAAGAGCAGGAACAGCGGCAATTTGTCTCAGATGCCTCCCATGAGCTGAAAACGCCGCTGGCTTCCATTCGACTTTTAACCGATTCCATTCTGCAAAATCAGATGGATCCGGAAATGACGCGGGAATTTGTTCAGGATATTGGAAATGAAGCGGATCGACTGACACGGATTTCACAGAAATTATTGACGCTTTCCAAGGTGGAGAATCAGCAATCACCGGATCGGGAAATTTGTGAAATTGATGTTGTTATCAGCCGGGTGCTGCGGATGCTCTCACCGCTGGCACATTCCCGCAATATTTTGCTGCAGTTGCAGAAATCAGAACCGTGTACCGTGCTTGCGTTGGAAGACGATCTGCACCAGATTATTTTCAATCTGGTGGAAAATGGTATTAAATATACTAATGACGGCGGAGCGGTTACGATTTCGGTGTTTGAAGAAGGAGAAGATGCGGTGATTTCTGTTGCAGATACTGGAATCGGAATCCCGGCAGATGCGCTGTCGCACATTTTCGACCGCTTCTATCGCGTGGATAAGGACCGCTCCCGCGCAGCCGGTGGTTCTGGGCTGGGACTTTCTATTGTGCACGAGCTGGTAGAGCGGCATTATGGAACGATCTCGGTATCGTCTGAATATCAGAAGGGCACCACATTTACCGTTCGGTTTCCCTTGTTTGGCAGGTGGGAGGCGAACGAATGAGACGAATCATTGCGGCACTGCTTGCGTTCGTTCTGTTGGGGAGTCTCATGGGCTGCGGCGCATCTTCCAGCGATACGAAAGAAATTGTAGGCTATTATCGGCAGGAAAAGACTGATTTTAAAAACAAAACCGGTATTATTGCAGCAGAGCCATGCCGCTGGTATAAGGATACTATGACGGTCGAAGCCTTTTTGGAGCAATATTTCAAAGGGCCGGAGTCGAACGAGCTAATCTCTCCATTTCCGCAGGAAGTGCGCTTGAAGTCCTACCATAATGAAAACGGCATATCAACAATTACGCTGGACGGCGGATATGACCGGCTGGACGGAATTTCCAAGTCCATCGCCTGTGCCTGCCTGACAAAGACGCTGCTGCAATTTCCGGAAATTGAGTCTGTCACGGTGCGGGAAGCGGGAAGCTTGACAACTAGCCCGGACAGCCGCCGGTTAAGCGATAGCTCTTTTGTTTTATTTGATGAAGAAACGGAAACACAGCAGACCGATGTGAAAATCTATTTTCCGGATCTGGATAATCGTTATTTACTGGTATCAACCATGCGGATTATGTCAGACAGCAATGAGACGACGGCAATGGCGGTGATGCAGCAGTTGATTGTCGGCCCGCCTGCGACGAGTATGCGGGCGATTATGCCAACGGGATCGATGCTGCGCGGCCTGACCATTGACAGTGGAATTTGCACGGTCGATTTTAATCTTGCTTTTTTGGTAGCAAAACCGCAAACTGCGCAGGAAGAACGCATGTTAATTTTCTCCATTGTCAATTCCCTCTGCGCCATCTCCGGTGTGGACGGCGTTCGCTTCCGCTGTGAAGGCGAACGAATCGGCAAGTATGTTGCCATGAATCTGGATCAGGTGCTGATCGGCTCTGACGCAAGCATCGGACCAGTTCGCACCGCAATCGGAGAAATTGACGGAACGGTGTATATGACGATGCCGGATGGTGGACACCTTTCCGCTTTTGCCGCGCGGATTAACCCGTCTGCCAATGAATCGGAGGAAGCGGCGCTGCTCAGAACAATGCAGGAGTTTGAGCCGGCTGGCGGTTATTCAAACCCGGTTCCGAAAAACGCTCAATTAAACAGCTGTACTATTGATGATGCCGGCGTCTGTCATGTGGACTATTCAAAGGAACTATATACCGGCCTGACAGCAACAGAACGATTGCTCTGCACGCGTGCTGTGATTGCTACGCTCTGCCAGACGGATCAAGTGCGGATGGTGGATTTGACCATTGACGGCAGCGCGGAAAAGGTGCTGCCATATGTCGACACCATGCCGACTACCGCAGATGACAGCTGGATGGATGCAAATAAATGATAAAAAGGGAAATGAGGAAAGAATATGAAAGATTACGATCAGCAGACGAAATGCGTACAGGCAGGTTATACGCCTGGTAATGGGGAACCGCGTCAGATTCCAATTGTGCAGAGCACTACTTTCCGCTATGCGACTAGTGAGGACATGGGAAAACTCTTTGATCTGGAAGCGAATGGCTATTTCTATACCCGCTTGCAGAACCCGACCAACGACTATGTTGCGGCAAAGATTGCGGCACTGGAGGGCGGAACCGCCGCAATGCTGACCTCTTCTGGTCAAGCGGCTAATTTCTTCGCGCTGTTTAATCTTTGCTCCTGCGGCGACCATATTGTGGCGTCCTCCAGCATTTACGGTGGAACCTTTAACCTGATCGCAGTTACAATGGCAAAAATGGGGATTGAAACAACCTTTGTCTCGCCAGACAGCACAGAGGAAGAGCTGAACGCCGCATTCCGCCCCAATACAAAGTGTGTTTTTGGTGAGACCATTGCAAATCCGGCGCTGACTGTGCTGGATCTGGAGCTGTTTGCAAAGGTTGCCCATGCACATGGCGTTCCGCTGATTGTTGACAACACCTTTGCAACGCCGATTAACTGCCGGCCGTTTGAATGGGGGGCGGATATTGTAACGCATTCTACTACCAAATATATGGATGGTCATGGTGCTGCGGTTGGTGGTGCGATTGTCGATTCCGGCAAATTTGACTGGATGGCCCACGCAGAGCGTTTCCCCGGACTGTGTACGCCGGACGAAAGCTACCACGGGATTACTTACGCTGAGCGGTTTGGAAAGGAAGGCGCCTTTATTACAAAGTGCACGGCACAGCTGATGCGTGATTTTGGATCCATTCAGAGTCCGCAGCACGCATTTCTGCTGAATCTTGGCCTGGAGAGCCTGCATGTTCGGATGCCGCGCCACTGTAAAAATGCAACCCGCGTTTCCGAGTTCCTGCAGGCACAGGAGCAGGTTTCCTGGGTGCAGTATCCGGGACTGAAGGGCGACAAGTACTACGAAAGAGCACAAAAATATATGCCGAATGGTACTTGTGGTGTGGTTTCTTTTGGTATCAAAGGTGGACGCTCTGCAGCGGAGACTTTCATGAAAGCGCTGAAGCTGTGCGCAATTGAAACGCATGTGGCAGATGCCCGTACCTGCGTGCTCCATCCGGCTTCTGCCACGCACCGCCAATTGACGGATGAGCAGCTCATTGCATGCGGTGTCGGGCCGGATATGATTCGGCTGTCCTGCGGCTTGGAGAGCGCCGAGGATTTGATTGCGGATCTTGAACAGGCATTGGCTACGGTGTAATCGTGTTTTTTACCAATATTTTTACGGATTCGTGAAGCTTTCTGTATGCTTTTTCAATTGCATTTTTGCATCATAGGTATATAATTATTGCAAAATTCAAGAATAAGACTATGAAATGAGATGCTTGACAAATGGAAATGTATGATGTGTTTCTTGATCTTGCAATTATTGTCGCATTCGCAAAGGCATTTGCAATTTTAGCGCGGAAGTTGCACGCGCCGCAGGTGGCCGGAGAAATTATTGCAGGCCTGGTCATCGGGCCGAGTATGCTCGGGCTGGTGCAGCCAACGGACTTCCTAAATACCATGGCGGAGATTGGCGTACTTCTTTTGATGTTCAGCGCAGGCTTGACAACTGATCTGCAGGAATTGAAGAAAACCGGTGCGGTGGCCTTCTTGATTGCCTGTGCCGGCGTGATTGTTCCGCTGATTCTTGGTGCGGCACTATATATGGCGTTTTACGGTTATGGTGCCATTGGCTCAGAACAGTTTTACCGGGCGCTGTTTTCCGGCTGTATTATGACGGCAACCTCGGTCAGTATTACCGTTCAGGCACTGCGGGAAATGGGACACCTGCGCGGACGCGTTGGGCAAACGATTTTAAGTGCGGCCATTATTGATGATGTAATCGGTATTGTATTGCTGACGGTAATTATTGGCTTCAAATCTCCGAATGCCAACCTTCTTTCGGTCCTGCTGTCTGTTGGTCTGTTTTTCCTGATTGTTGGTGTCGGCGGATATCTGGTCTATCGTGTGTTTAAGGTTCTAGATCTGCGGCATCCGCATACGCAGAGAATTCCAATCTGGGGGCTTGCACTGTGCTTTTTGCTGGCCTATTGTAGCGAACACTTTTTCGGAATTGCAGATATTACCGGCGCCTATATGGCTGGTATTATTCTCTGCAGTATTGACGACTCTGCCTACATTGAGCGGAAAATGGATATCAATTCTTATATGCTTTTTGGCCCGGTGTTCTTTGCGTCCATTGGCTTGAAGACGGATATCAGCGGTATGAACAGCAGCGTGATTCTGTTTTCCATTGCGTTTATTGTGGTAGCACTGGCGGGTAAAATCATTGGCTGCGGTCTGATGGCAAGAATTTGCCGGTACAGCAAGGCAGATTCCCTGAAAATCGGCGTTGGCATGATGAACCGCGGCGAAGTTGCCCTGATCGTTGCCCAGAAGGGCTTAGCCGTCGGTATGATGGATGCGAATCTGTTTGCGGCGGTGATTCCCATGATTGTCATTTCCGCAATTGTTACGCCAATTGGATTGAAAATTCTATACAGTAAGTGGCCGGAAGCGGCGGCGGCTGCATAATTTATTTAGAAAAAGCGTCTGGCAGAATCTCTGCCAGACGCTTTTTCTCTACGGTGCGTAGGTTGTGAATTCCCGGTGGAGGCATTATGATGACGGAGATGAAGGAGGTTTCCATATGATGAACGATGCAACCGCCGTGGTGATTCGAACGCTCCGGGAAAAGCAGAATCTGACGCAGCGGGAATTGGCTGAACGGCTTCAGGTCAGCGATAAGACGATCTCCAAATGGGAAACAGGCCGTGGTCTGCCGGATCTTGCGCTGTTAGAACCATTGGCGCAGAGTTTCAGGACTTCTGTTAACGGAGCTACTGTCTGGTAACTGCGTACACAACCAAAATGGGGCTGCCAACTTACTGCGGGGAAAGTTTTATGTATGTCAGGCCTGTGGAAATGTGATTTATGCCACGGGCGAAGGCGTGTTTCACTGCTGTGGAATTCTACTGCATCCACAGGCAGCCAAGCCGGAAAATGATGCGCATACACTCCATGTCGAGCGGGTGGAAACAGAATTCTATGTGGCAGCGAAACACCCAATGGAAAAGACGCATTTTCTCTCATTTTTCGCAGTGGTAACAACGGAGCAGGTGCAGCTGTTGAAACTTTATCCGGAACAACCGCCGGAGGGGCGGCTGCAGCTGTGTGGACACGGAATACTCTACGCCTGCTGCAATCGGCATGGTCTGTTTTACCGCAAAATCTGAAAGAGCCGGCGCAGAACACATGTTCTGCGCCGGCTCTTTTCGATTACAAGGAAAAATCTGCGTCTTCAAATTGGGAAAAGTCCGGTGCTTTGGGTCGTACCGGAATCCGCTTGAGAGGATCATATTGAAACTTTCGGC
>CAKTFW010000052.1 GCA_934561175.1 uncultured Oscillospiraceae bacterium | reverse complement strand
TTCACTGCTACCTTGCCGGAGGTATCCGGTACCTGCTTTACACAAACAATTGCTTTCATTGCTCTGCTTCCTCCTTATTTTACGCCCATGGCACCGGCGATAACCATCTTCTGGACCTCGGAAGTGCCCTCGTAAATCTCAGTGATCTTTGCGTCACGCATCATGCGCTCCACGCCGTACTCACGGATGTAACCGTAGCCGCCAAACAGCTGGACAACACGACGGGTAACATCGCTCGCAGTCTGGGAAGCGATCAGCTTTGCAATGGCAGAGTACATACCTGCGTTGGGATCGTTCATATCCTTTGCAACAGCAGCACGGTAGACCAGCAGCTGTGCAGCATCACACTTTGCTTTCATTTCAGCAATCTCAAACTTGGTATTCTGGAACTGAGAAATGCGCTTGCCGAACTGGACGCGCTCCTTAGTGTACTTAACAACCTCATTCAGAGCGCCCTCAGCGATACCCAGAGCCTGTGCAGCAACACCGTAACGGCCACCGTTCAGGGTGCCCATAGCAACGGAGAAGCCTTTGCCTTCCTTGCCCAGCATATTCTCGACCGGAACCTCAACATCCTCGAAAATCAGGTCACAGGTTGCGGAACCACGGATACCCATCTTCTTCTCATGCTTACCAATAGAGAAGCCCTTCATCCCCTTCTCCAGGACAAATGCAGTGATACCGTGATTACCCTTGGTCTTATCGGTCATTGCAAAGACAACAAAAGTGTCCGCCTCGGAAGCGTTTGTGATGAAGCACTTCATGCCGTTGAGGATGTAGTGATCGCCTTCCTTAACCGCCATGGTCTGCTGACCAGCTGCATCAGAACCGGCACCCGGCTCGGTCAGGCCGAAAGCGCCGATCTTACGACCAGCGGCCAGATCCGGCATATACTTCATCTTCTGCTCTTCCGTACCGAATGCGTAAATCGGATAAGAGCACAGAGAAGTATGTGCAGCAACAACGACGGAAGTCGTTGCACAAACCTTTGCCAGTTCCTCAACGCACATTGCATATGCCAGATTGTCAGCACCGGCGCCGCCGTACTTCTGTGCGAACGGAATGCCCATCATGCCAAGCGCTGCCATCTTCGGCACGGTTTCCTTCGGGAAACGCTCCATCTCATCGAGCTCCTGAGCAAGCGGCTTTACCTCATTCTCTGCGAATTCACGATACATCTTCTGAAACATCTGGTGTTTCTTAGACAGCATGAAATCCATAACTAATGTACCTCCCTATCGTGGTCTCTAGATTGAGCCATGAAAAATTTGTCGTCGAAAATCGTAGACCTTCTGACGCGTAACAAAATACGCTTTCATTATATGCCATATGCAGACATGTTTCAAGCCGTTTTCCAAAAAAATTGTGGTTTATTTAACAAAGTTTCGCTGTTTCAATTCTACTCTTTGGATTTTTCTCCAATTTTGCTTCATGCGCAAACGCCATTTTGTTTCATTTGCACAAGACCGTTTGAATCGTCTCCATTGTCGGATCAGTGATCCCTTGGATATGCCCACCCTTGTCGCGCCAGCGCAATAAAAACGCCAAAACAGGTGCAGTAATCTGCTCTCCAGGGCAGATTACTGGAATTCCAGGCGGGTACGGAATCACTGCTTCACCTGCAATTGCTCCTTCCGCAAGCTCCAATGGAACACGCTGTTTGGGCGCGAAAAAAGCCTCACGCGGCAGCACCGCCTGCGGCGGTGCTGCCGGGAAGGTGCTGCCCTGCGGTGCAATCGGCGCATTCTCCGGTAGCGCCGCAAGCGCATCAATCAACCGTCTGGCTTCTTCTTCTGTTGTAGCAGGTGTAAAAATTGCCAGTACATATCGGTCATTCGATAGTTCGAAGTCAATCCCCATTGCATAGAGCCGTTCCTTTAATTCTGCGCCATTTATCCCCCGTCCGCAGGCACTGATGCACAATCGGGTCACATCATAGTCCGCCGCGCCGGCTGCGCAAAACGCTTCCGCGCCGGGGCACTCATATCCGGGAAGCCGGCAAATCGCAGCGCGTGTACGCACCGCCAACTTCCGTGTCCGCTCCCAATTTTCCGCTCCATGGAGTGCCAATTCCCGCCGGGCCAAGTCCAAAGAGGTCATCAATAAATAGGACGGGCTGGTCGACTGCACCATCTGCAACGCCGCACGCAAACGCGCAACTGCAACACGCCCTTTGCGAATCTGTAGCAGCGAGCTCTGCCCCAACGATCCACCGGTCTTATGCAAGCTTTGTGCGCATAAATCCGCACCAGCATCCATCGCGCTCTGCGGTAGCATCGGTGCAAAGTGCAAATGCGCGCCATGTGCTTCATCAACAAGAAGCAGCGCACCATAGCGGTGGCAAATCTCTGCAATTTGCCGCAAATCAGAGCAAGCGCCTTCGTAAGTTGGATTCACAATTAGAACCGCCTTCGCGCCTGGGTTTTCTTCCAGTGCTGCCTGCACAGTTTCCGGTTGAACTGCGCCAATGCACCCCAAGGATTGCAGAAAATCCGGCTGAATATAAACCGGCTGCGCGCCGCAAAGCACCAGCCCCATCAGTGCTGACTTATGTGCATTCCTGGCCAGAATCACTTTGTCTCCCGGCCCTGCTGCCGCCAGCAGCATCGCCTCCACACCGCAAGTCGTTCCATTCACCAAAAAATAGGTTTCATCCGCGCCGAATGCTTCTGCCGCCAACTGCTGCGCCTGTAAAATTGCTGCCTCCGGCGCGTGCAGGTCGTCCGTCCCTGTTGTTTCCGTCAGATCATATCGAAAAATCTCTGTACCTACGCGCGCTGTCCACCAGGGGCTGATCCCTGCACCGCGCCGGTGTCCGGGAATGCCAAAGGTTTGTGTAATATTTTGATTGTATGCTTCCAGCGCCTGTGCCAGCGGCGCTTGGTCCTGTTTCATAACGCGTACTCCATTTCTGTCAGCTTTCCCTCAGCATGACATATCGAGTCCAGTAATGTCAAGTAATTTCTGATCGCACAAAAGGCTGCGCTTTCGTTTACAGATGCCAAATTGCGCGCTCTTACGACCACCCTCTTTCACTTTCTCCTTGCGATGTGCTGGGCTCCATGTTATATTAGATACGATATGCGGTTCTACTCTATAAAAGGTGGCATTTTCTATGCAATACGCATCCGTTGTTTTCTATCAGATCATTATCATGCTGATTCTTTGCTGCATCGGCATGGTCTATCACCATTTCTGGCCATTGAGCAAGCATGATACCAGCACCATTTCCCGGATCATTTCCATGGTGCTCTCCGCCGGCCTGATTCTCTCCGGCGGAACAATGGATTACTCCGCCATTCCGCGCTCCAGCTGTATTGCAGCAATCATCATCGGATTTTCCACCTATCTTGGCTTGCTCGCAATCGGCTTCGTGCTCGGCCATTTTCTGGGCCGCACTCGTTCTGAGCGTGTCATCTACGCCATGCTCTGCTCTTTTGGCAATGTCGGTTTCTTTGGCATTCCATTGGTCAACGCCGCCTATGGCCCGGAAATCGCAATCTATATGTACTTTTTCATCATCCCCTGCAATGTTTGCTCCTACACGCTGGGATATATGATGCTGAATGCCTTAAAGACAGAGCGGTTTCAGCTGGATATCCATCGGTTGCTGAATCCTGGCGCAATCTCCTGTCTGGTTGTGATTATCTGTTTTCTTTTCAATTGGCAGTTCCCTGAAATTCCGGCTAAAATCGTCGGCTATCTGACAACCGCCTCTACTCCCATGGCGATGTTTCTCGTCGGCGTCGCACTATATAATACGAACTGGCGTCTGGCGCTGACTAACTGGAGGATGTTGCTCTTTTGCCTGATCCGGCAGTTGCTTCTCCCTCTGGCCGCCGGTCTGATTTTACGGCAGTTTATCTCCGATCCCGGCCTGCTCGGTGTATCGCTCATCATGTGGTCACTGCCCATCGGCAACGCAACTATCCTGCTGGCCGAAATGGTCGGTATTGAAACAACTCCAGGTCCTGAGACTGTATCGCTTTCTACAGTGGCTTCCGTTGTTACAATTCCGCTTTTACTTTACATTCTTCTGTGAGGATCTATAACGCCACACCATATATATAAATATAATATAAGGAAACGGGACGGCTCATCACCGTCCCGTTTCCTTATTCCATGGATTCCTTGATCTTTTCAAAGCTCTCCGCGCTGATTACATGCTCAATCCGGCAGGCATCCTGCTCCGCTGTCTCCGGATTGACACCAAGCCGTTCCAGATACACCGTCAGTAAGCGATGCCGTTCGTAGACCTGTTCCGCCAACTTTCGGCCCGCCACTGTGAACTCAATCATCCCGCTTTTGTCCATTGTAATCAGTTCCGCCTCGCGCAGCAAGCTCATCGCTCTGCTGATACTCGGTTTGGAATAGTGCATGTGCTCGGCAATATCAATGCTTCGCACCGCGCCTTTTTCATTCTTCAGCATCAAAATCGATTCCAGATAATCCTCTCTGGATTCACCAGTCTGCAGGGACATATTTTTTCCTCCCGCTTCGTCATTCCATCCAAAGATTCTTTGCTCTGGACAAACTCATCATATCAATCCGCACATTCTTTGTCAAGGCTGCAGAATCAGCTTGACAATTCAGGTTAGCGGTGGTAAACTCTATTCGTCAAGGGTATTAGTCGGTGCTAACTGACTATCCCCAATTCTTTTCCCGCAGGTTTAGCATGTGCTAACTGCAGAACGAACGGAGGAATGGATATGCCACTTGCTTATTCACCAATTGGAAACGCTGCAACAGTCCAGCGCATCAACGGCAATGACGCAATGCGTCGGCATCTGGAAAGCTTGGGTTTTGTTGCCGGCACCATTGTGACCATTGTCTCCGAGCTCAATGGTGATTTAATCGTCAATGTCAAAGGGACAAGAGTTGCAATCAGTAAGAATCTGGCCACCAGAATTCTGGTAGCCTGAAAGAAAAGAGGGAGATATTCATATGCGCACACTGAATGAGGCTAAGATAGGAGAGACTGTAACCGTTGCCAAACTGACCGGCGAAGGCGCTGTCCGTCGCCGAATCATGGATATGGGCATCACAAAAGGTGTCGAAATCTATGTCCGCAAGGTCGCACCGCTTGGCGATCCGATTGAAGTGACGCTCCGCGGCTACGAGCTCAGCATTCGTAAAAGCGAAGCGGCGAATGTCGAGCTGCAGAACTGATATTCTGTAGCTGCCCGCGAGTTAGCATACGCTACCTAATGTTAGTCTTCGCAAGCCGCGTGGCCTTTCAATCTAACCAAATATAAAGAAAGGATTATCCTGAGATGCCAAACATTCGTATTGCACTGGCCGGTAACCCGAACTGCGGTAAAACAACCATGTTTAACGCATTGACCGGCGCCAGACAGTATGTCGGCAACTGGCCCGGCGTCACTGTTGAAAAAAAGGGAGGCGATCTGAAGGGACATAAAGATGTCACCATCGAAGATCTGCCTGGTATTTACTCTCTGAGTCCTTATACGCTGGAAGAAGTCGTCAGCCGGAATTACCTCATTACAGAAAAGCCCGATGTAATTCTGAACCTGGTTGATGCTTCCAATCTGGAGCGTAACCTGTACCTCACTACGCAGCTGCTGGAAATCGGCGCTCCGACCGTCCTTGCACTAAACATGATGGATCTGGTTGAAAAAGCCGGTGACCGCATTGACACCAAGAAGCTGTCCGAAGCACTCGGCTGCCCGGTTATCACCACCAGCGCTCTGAAGGGTACCGGCGTGCAGGAAGCTGCAGAAAAGGCCATCTCGCTGGCCGGTTCCGGCAAGCAGAAGATTGTCCACCGCTTTGACGACCGTGTGGAAACTGCTCTGGACGGCATCTCCGATCGAATCTCCGCAAAGTGCAATGCACAAAGCCTGCGTTGGTTCGCAATCAAGGTTTTCGAGCGTGATGAAAAAGTCGTTCCGCAGCTCAACCTGAGCGAGAGCGACAAGAAGGAGATCGAAGCTGTCATTGAGCAGGTCGAGACCGCCTTTGATGATGTCTCCGAGAGTATTATTACGAATGAGAGATATACATACATTTCTCAGATCCTGAAGGGCTGCTACAAGAAGGCACATCGCGCCATGACTCCCAGTGACAAGATCGACCAAATCGTCACCAACCGTGTTCTGGCACTCCCGATCTTCGCAGTTGCCATGTTCCTGGTCTACTGGATTGCAATGGGTCCGTTCGGTTCTTTCCTGACTGACTGGACCAACGATGTCCTGGGCGGTGCCTGGCTGACTGATGGCTCCCGTGCCATTCTAGAGAGCTGGGGCTGTGCAGAATGGCTGACCGGCCTGATCTCCGACGGTATCTTCGCCGGTGTCGGCGCAGTCCTCGGTTTCGTCCCGCAGATGCTGGTTCTGTTCCTGATGCTGGCGCTGCTGGAAGATATCGGCTACATGGCGCGTGTTGCATTCATCATGGACCGTATCTTCCGTAAATTCGGCCTCTCCGGCAAGTCCTTCATCCCGATGCTGATCGGCTCCGGCTGCGGTGTCCCCGGCGTTATGGCTTCCCGTACCATTGAAAATGAGCGTGACCGCCGTATGACTATTATGACAACCTGCTTTGTTCCCTGCGGCGCAAAAATGCCAATCATCGGTATGTTTGCAGGCGCTCTGTTTGGCGGCAGCGGCCTGGTTGCAGTTTCCGCTTACTTCATCGGTGTTGCTGCAATCATTGTCTCTGGTATCATCCTGAAGAAAACCAAAGGCTTTGCAGGCACTGCGGCTCCCTTCATCATGGAGCTGCCTGCTTACCATGTCCCCGCTGCCGGCAATGTGCTGCGTGCAACTTGGGAGCGTGGCTGGTCCTTCATCAAGCGTGCTGGCACCGTAATCGTCGCCTCCACCATCATCCTGTGGTTCCTGCAGGGCTTCGGTGTTGTGGATGGCTCGCTGCAGATGGTTGAAGATAACAATGACTCCATCCTGGCTGCAATCGGCGGTGCAATCTGCTTCATCTTTGCTCCTCTCGGCTTTGGTGATTGGCAGTCCACCGTTGCAACGGTCAGCGGCCTGATCGCAAAGGAAAATGTCGTTTCTACCTTCGGTATTCTCTTCCAGGTCGGTGAAGAAGTTGCTGAGGACGATGTCAATCTGTGGGCTGCGGTCGGCGCACATTACACTGCAATCACTGGCTTCTCCTACATGGTCTTCAACCTGCTGTGCGCACCGTGCTTTGCAGCAATGGGCGCTATCAAGCGTGAAATGAACAATACCAAGTGGACCTTTGCCGCCATCGGCTATATGTGCGGTTTCGCTTATCTCATCTCTCTGATGATTTACCAGTTTGGTGGTCTTATCACCGGCGAAGTCAGCTTCGGCATTGGCACCATCGCCGCGATTATCGATCTGGCCTTTATTCTGTATATGCTCTTCCGTAAGAACAAATACAGCGAATATGACAACGAGCCGGCAGTGCTGGCAACAGCAGCTGCTAACCGTTGATCAAAGCATGAAAGGAGTTCGCCATGTTCGCTACAATTATCCTGTCTTTGGTCGTCTTCGGCGTTCTCTTTCTGATTATCGCGAAAACGATCAAGGATCACAAAAATCACAAAGGTGGTTGCGGCTGTGGCTGTGAGAACTGCGCAAGCGCAGGGATCTGCCATCCTCAGTCACCCAAACAGTAACCCCTCTCAAACTCCAATATAAAATGCAAACGCCGCCGGATGCCATCCCGGCGGCGTTTGCATTTTGTTTTCGGCACATTGCTCTCAAAGCCCGCGCTCCGGACAATCAGGCGGTGGCTTCGCTCACGGCGTTTCTCGCTGGATATCTTTTGCCGCAAGAGCTTTTCCCTGTTCTCAAACTGGCGGATTTTCTTCTTTCCGTCCTCAATCTCAACGGTTCGTTCTTCATGGTTTTTTGTTCTCGGTTTTGTCATGCTTGGTCGCTCCTTTCTGCCTGTCGGCATCGAAAAAGGACAGTCGATTTTCTCGCTGTCCTTGTAAAAAAGGAAACTTATTTACTTTGCAAGAGGATCTTGTTCTGATACTTCTTCATCAGAAGTATGGCTGTTTGGGAGTGGGGCATATCAGTCTGAGTTTCCGTCAAGGTCTGTGTTATGATAGTTTTCATATAACCAGCATTTTCCTTCAAACTCAACGGCAATGCTATCACCATACTGATAAACCGCAGCCCCTACAATATCATCATTTGCTTGGAAATTTTCTTTTGGTTCTTTCGAAGAACGAACTGTGCTTTCGATTTTCCCTAACAAATTGAAGCACTTTTTCATAACCGATTATCTTTCTCGCATCAGTTTTCCTCTTGCCTTCATTGAACAGTCTCCTTTCTACGGGCTATTTCTTATCCCCCTTTTATAGCAACTTCCATATGCTTGATCTTATTGGCAAGAGCCCCTACAAAGCAGAATTTCCCCATCGTCTCCCAACCAGTAAAACAAAGGCTGCCGGAAAGGTCTGATGTCGATAAGGAACAAAACCTAATCAAACAAAAGACGGCTGAAAAGGCTTGGGTTACAACAAAATAA
>CAKTFW010000051.1 GCA_934561175.1 uncultured Oscillospiraceae bacterium | reverse complement strand
CATTGAGACACAGCGTTGCATGTGGACTGTTGGTAATTCCAATCCGGATATTATCAAGGGTATGGCTGACCTCGCCGTAGCGATCCAATTGATCCCGGAACACATTGGTCACCACGACGACCTTTGCATCCACAAAGCGGCTGATGGCTTTGAACGCCGCCTCATCTGACTCGATTAACGCATAATCGCAGCGGCTGACTCCGCCCAGCGTGCAATGGTCTGCAAACTCTGCCGTCACACCAGAGAGCAGATTCGCACCGGATTTATTCGCAAAATAGGACAGGCCCGCATCCATCATCGCCTGTTCAATCATCCGGGAGGTTGTAGTCTTTCCGTTCGTGCCGGTCACAATAATTACCGTTGTATTTCGTGCCATTACGCCAAGCAGGTTCGGGCACAGTTTCAGTGCGACACGACCCGGAAAATCCGTTCCGCCGCGGCCCAGCAGCCGCAGCAGCTTTCGGCAAAGCCGACAGGCCAAAATCGACAATGTTACTCGCAGTTTCATAAAGCAAAGACTCCTTGTAGGCGGTATTGCCACAAAATGATCCTACTAATCATACAGAAAAATTCCACGAATATCCACCGAAAAACAATATTTCTTGCGAATTTTTCTGAGATTCTCTATAATAGCGCAAGGAGGAATAAAATATGAAACTAATTTCCTGGAATGTAAACGGGTTCCGCGCCTGTCTTGAAAAGAATTTTATGGATTGGTTTTCCCTGCTGGACGCCGATTTTTTCTGCCTGCAGGAGACAAAGATGCAGCCTGGACAGAAAGAAATTGAATTGCCGGGCTATTACCAATTCTGGAATTCCGCGGAAAAAAAGGGATATTCCGGCACTGCAATTTTTACCAAGCATGTGCCACTTTCCATCCAGAATGGACTTGGCGTAGACGAATTGGATCATGAAGGCCGTATTATCACACTGGAATACCCGGATTTCTACTTTGTCACGAACTATACGCCCAATGCACAGAACGAACTGAAGCGCTTGGATTTCCGCATGACCTGGGATGATGCCTATCGCAAACACCTGATTGCACTGGATCAGAAAAAGCCGGTGATTGCCTGCGGCGATTTCAATGTTGCACATCAGGAAATTGATCTGAAAAATCCCGGTCCAAATCGCGGACATGCCGGTTTTTCCGACCCGGAGCGGGAGAAGTTTACCACGCTTTTGGAATCTGGCTTTGTCGATACTTTCCGCGCACGGAATCCGGATCTGGCAGGCGCTTATTCCTGGTGGAGCTACCAACATCACGCCAGAGAAAATAATGCAGGATGGCGCATCGACTATTTTCTGGTCTCAGAACGCTTGAACAACCGCGTCCTCTCCGCACCGATCTACCACGAAATTACCGGTTCCGACCACTGCCCTGTCGGGCTGGTGCTTGCAGATTTGTAAGAACTCTGTTATAATTTGTAATCATTTCTACAGGAAAGGGCGATTCCCTTGAAAATTCAAAAACGAGTGGCCTGTATCGCAATTGGCTGTACACTGGCTATCTCTATGACAACCGGAGCGTTTGCGGCCCCGTCCAATGCAAGCCGCTGGTTTTATAGTGTCGGTGCGAATGGTGTAGCTTTTGGCGATGGGGTTGAAGCAGAGCATCTTGGCATTATTCCAAACTCTCTGAAAAATGCAGATATGACGCTGGACATCACGCGGAAGGAAATGTGCGAAATCGCCATGACCGCTTATGAAAAGATCAATGGAAAGGTTGAGCTGCAGAGTACCGACTATTTTACGGATACAAACGACGAGACCGTCTGCGCTGCCTACGAGCTTGGTATCGTGCAGGGATATTCCGGTGAAAATGAGGGGAAATTTCTTCCGGACCGCGCACTGACCAGACGGGAATTCTTTGTCATTTTGGCCAACCTGAACCGGACACTTGGTTTTGCACCAAACGGCACCGCGGATATGAGCCGTTTTCAGGATACTTATAAGTTAGAGTGGGCCTATAATTCTGCCAATCAAGCAGTTTTGCTTGGTGCAGTCACCGGAACCAGTGAAAATGGAAAACTCTATCTGCGTCCGTGGCTCAATACCACACGGGAACAGGCCATCGCCATGTTCATGCGCGACTACAAAAGTCTGGATGAGTATTATACTATGGTCGTCAACAACGCCGCGCAGGCGCAGATTGACGAACTGACCGGAAAATTGCTCAATTATGCCCAGAGTTATCTCGGCACACGCTATATTTTTGGCGGTACTTCTCCCAACGGTTTTGACTGTTCCGGATTTACCCAGTACTGCTACCGTCTGATCGGTATCAACATTAACCGTACAGCACAGGATCAGTGGAAAAATGGTGTTCAGGTATCAAAAGATGCGTTACGACCTGGCGATCTTGTCTACTTCGCTAATACATATTATTCCTCTCAGACGATTACGCATGTTGGCATCTACATGGGAGACGGCAAATTTATTCACGCTGCAAATTCTCAGAAGGGCGTTATTATTTCCAGCCTCAGTGAATCCTACTATTCCAGCCGCTTTTATGGTGCGCGCCATATTCTGAATTAAACCAGCCGGAGCCGTGGAATTGCCACGGCTCCGGCTTCCATCTTGCAAAACTTCCGAGGTGATTTGATGAATAAAACTAACGCCATGCGGTTGCTGGATCAGGCAAAAATATCCTACCGCACCGCAGAGTATGAATATGACGAGCAGGATCTCAACGGAATGCACGCCGCAGAGCAAACCGGTATTCCCCCGGAACAGGTATTCAAAACGCTGGTTGCGCGCGGCGAAAAACGCGGAATTCTTGTTTTCTGCATTCCTGTTTGCTGCGAATTGGATCTGAAAAAAGCTGCAGTCTGTGTAAAAGATAAAAAAGTCGAGTTGATTCATGTCAAAGAGTTACTCGGTTTGACCGGATATATCCGCGGCGGCTGTAGCCCAATTGGTATGAAGAAAAAATATCCGACTTATATTGATGAAACCGCACAGCTCTATCCGGAGATTGCCGTTTCTGCCGGTATGCGCGGCTGTCAATTACTGCTTACACCTGGTGCGCTGATTGATTACGCTGCAATGACCTGTGCAGATCTGACCGCTTGAAATTACAGCGCATCTTTGCTATAATCTGCAAGATCTGAAACAAAAGCGAGGAATCTGGATTATGGAATTTCAATATCGTCCGCATGGCGTCTGCTCGCAGGGAATCACCTTTGAGTTAGAGGATGGCATCGTCCGCAATGTGAAATTTTACGGCGGCTGTAACGGAAATACACAGGGCATCAGTCTTTTATCCGAAGGGATGCCGGCCGAAGAAATCATCCGGCGGCTTCGCGGCGTCCGTTGTGGAATGCGAAAGACTTCCTGCCCTGACCAGCTGGCAATGGCGCTGGAGGGCGCACTAAAGGAAGCCAAACAATAATAAATTGCAAAAAGCGTGCCTGTCTCAGTGGGACAGGCACGCTTTTTGGTATAGTTTCCTGCATTCTCCGCATACTACCGCAGAAAGCAAAACGGAGGTGCTCCTCATGCAATCCAATCATCATGGACGGCAGACCATGATCTTTCCCAACCAGCCGTCCATTCACAGTTACGCTTCGATTGTTGGAAAAAAAGAAGGTCAAGGACCGCTGGCAAACTTCTTTGATCTGATTGGAAACGATACGAAATTTGGCCAAAAAAGCTGGGAAAAGGCAGAAAGCCAACTGCAGCTGCTTGCATTGGATACCGCACTAAAAAAAGGCGGATGGGAACCAGAAAACCTTGATTTGATTTTTGCCGGTGATCTGCTCAATCAATGCGTCAGCTCCAATTTCTCCCTGCGCGCTTCCGGCATTCCGTTTTATGGACTCTACGGCGCCTGTTCCACTATGGCAGAAAGCCTCTCTCTGGCGGCTATGGCAGTAGATGGCGGCTATGCCCGCCGTGCTGCAGCCATGACCTCTTCACACTTCGCTTCAGCTGAACGCCAGTACCGTTTCCCGCTGGTTTACGGTGGACAGCGAACACCAACCGCTCAGTGGACAGTAACCGGTGCAGGTTGTATTTTACTGGAGATTGATGGCGACGGTCCATACCTGCAGGCGGCTACCACCGGCATTATTACCGATCTTGGCATTAAGGATGCAAATAATATGGGCGCAGCAATGGCCCCTGCTGCCCATGCTACCATTCTGGCACATCTGCAGGATCTGGCACTGCAGCCAAGTGATTACGATCTGATTGTCACCGGCGATCTTGGAACACTTGGCCAGGAAATTGTGCAGGATCTTTTCCGCAAGGATGGTCTGCCGCTAGGAGATATCTATGATGACTGCGGCGTCATGATTTATGATCTGAAACGGCAAGATGTTCATGCTGGTGGCTCTGGCTGTGGCTGCAGCGCAGCTGTTTTGTGCGGTCCCCTGTTGGCGCAGATGAAACACGGAAAATGGAAACGCATTCTCTTCTGTGGCACCGGCGCACTGCTCTCCCCGCTCTCTTCGCAGCAGGGCGAGTCAATTCCAGCAGTCTGTCACGCAGTTACCATCAGCAGAAAGAAGGAAGTTCCATGGAATATGTAACCGCATTTCTTCTTGGCGGTGCACTGTGCCTTATTGGGCAAATTTTGATTGATAAAACAAAGCTTACCCCAGCGCGCATTCTGGTCTGCTATGTTGTATCCGGCGTAATTCTCGGCGGTCTTGGCATTTACGAATCGCTTGTTCAGTGGGGCGGCGCCGGTGCAACCGTTCCGCTGACGGGGTTCGGTTACACGCTGGCAAAAGGGGTCCGGGAAGCTGTCGAGACTGATGGCCTGATCGGTGCACTCACCGGAGGTATCACGCAGGCGGCAGGCGGTATCACGGCAGCCATTCTCTTTGGCCTTCTGATGGCATTGCTTTTCACGCCAAAGGATAAGCACTGACGCATGAACGAGCGAAAATCTGCGCATATTAAGATTGCGATTTTTCGCAAATTCACTTTTAGGAGGTCCTTGTAAATGGATATCCGGAATCAGAACAAACAGAACCAGCAGAACCAGAGTCAGAATCAGAAACAGAATCAGCAGAGCCAAAATCAGAAGCAGAATCACACACAGAATCAGAAGTAAGAACTGCGCAAAAACGGCATGACAGAATCCTGTCATGCCGTTTTTGTTTATTGCATTTGTACAGTATTGCCGGTAGATAGAAAATAAAGATAACAAGCCTTTACCGGTTGCTGCAGCACTTGCTCCATAGCATAGGCGTAACAGGCCAGCTGTGTTTTGTACCGCTCGGATCGCTCCAACACTTGGACTTCTGAGACACGATCCGTCTTAAAGTCGATAATGACAAGACCTTCCGGCTCTTCAAAGCAACAATCTACAACCCCTTGCAGCAAAACTTGCCCTGCACCATCAAATTCCGGCAGCGCATCGCTGTCTGCCAAAACTGAAAATTTAAATTCCCGCAAGCAGCGTTCTGCGTGCAGGAGGCGCTGGCCAAGCGGCGTGCATACAAACGCCGTAATCTGTGCAGGATTGATCGCGTCCGCCTGCTCCGGCCGCAAATGGTTTTCCTGTACAAGTGTCTCAATTTCGATTCGCGTGCGTTCTTCTGTCAGACAGCGGTTAAAATCCAGATACTGTAATGCCAGGTGCATGGCGGTTCCGCGCTCCGCCGCAGCGAGCCGCTGATGTGTGACAAAATTTGGTTTTCGCAGCTGTACCTGCAGGAAAGTACCAGCCTGTGCTGCCTCCTCCGCCGATTCCAAATCTTTCAGCCGCCCTTTGAGCTGGGTTGGGGTTACCTTTGCCGGCGTTTTAGTCTCTGCCTCATATGGATAAGTAAATTGCAGAAGCTGTCGTACCTGCTCCACGGGCGGCGCGGGCAGTACGATGTTTTCCGCTGTAATTGCTACGGATTTGGATGTTTCCTGCGGCACCGCATCCGTCAGCACAATTTTCCATGGACTGTCGCCAAAATTCCGTACACAGGCTGGACGCCCTGTCACTGCAAAGAGCGCCTCTGCCTCGGCACGGCAAAGCGCTGCCTGCAAAATCCACTGTCCCGGTGCACGCACACCGGACGCTTGCAGAGGGGTAACCGGATAAGTCAGCGTTGCTGCCTGCTTCTTGAGCTCCCGCAGCAAATAGCGGCTGCAATAGGTCATAATCAGGCGATCCTTTGCACGAGTCATCGCTACATACAAAACTCGAAGTTCCTCCGACCGGTTATCCGCAGCAAGACCAACGGACGCAGCGTAACGCG
The DNA here is from genome assembly GCA_934561175.1 of uncultured Oscillospiraceae bacterium. Taxonomy (GTDB): domain Bacteria; phylum Bacillota; class Clostridia; order Oscillospirales; family Oscillospiraceae; genus CAKTFW01. The sequence continues at coordinate 3,090 of CAKTFW010000051.1, read as the reverse complement.
ATACCGTCGGAAAGCGAATCTGATGCGCTGAATCACAGGCCATTGCGCCGACGCCAAAGGTCTGGTGCATCAACAGCATCTGCCGCAGATCTTCCTCATTAAACCGTCGGGAAAGATCTGCCAAAAACACAACTGGAAACTCCAATCCCTTTGATTTGTGAACCGACAGTACCGTCACGCGATTGCTGGTTTCCGATACCGCAGCACCAATTGGCTTTCCAGATTCCATCTGCTTTTCCAGCTGCCGCAAAAAGGTGGAGAGCGTAGGTGTCACTTTTTCACAGCTGCGGACATAGTCTGCAAACTGCCGCAAATGTTCACTGCGCTGCAGTCCATTTTCCATCGCGGCATAGCGTTCCAGCATTTCCGTCCGGTGCAGAAAAAATTCTGTCAGCGCGCCAAGCGGCATAGCGCTCGCCGCTGTACGCAGCTCCTGCAATACGGCAAGAAATTGCTGTGCGTGTGGTGTTGGCACAGTCTGCAGCGCATCAAACAGGGCAGCTGTCCGGTCCTGCAGCCGGATCTGTGCCAACTCATCCGGTGAAAATCCAAACAAAGGACTGGGCAGCACGGATAGCAGCGGAATATCCTGATATGGATTGTCAACAATCTGCATCAGGCTGATCAGCACCGAAACCTCTGAGGTTTCCCAAATACTCTGCGGCTGTTCGCTTCCAGCCGGAATTCCAGCCGCTAAAAGTGCCTGCACATAAACTGCAGCTGATGTCATTGTCCGCAACAGAATTACAATGTCCCCCGGTTCCACTGCGCGCGTTCCATCTCCTGCTGAGATTTGCTCTCCACGCTCCAGCATACTGTGAATCCGTTCCGCAAGATAAGCTGCCTCTGCCTGATTTTTATCCGGGCTGTCCTCCGCCTCGTCCGCTGCTGTTTGCAAACAATGCAGCTCCACGCAGGGTTCTGGAATCACCGGATGGACGGTGCCTGGGCGCAGCCGCTCTCGCTCTGTATAGTTTAGATCGCCCACAGTTTCTGACATCACCGTAGAGAACACATGATTGGCCGCGTCCAGCACAGCCGGCTGTGAACGAAAATTTTCTGACAGGAAAAATCGCGCTGCACCGGTGACACCTGGCGTATAATCCTGAAAAGTGCGGTATTTTTTCAGAAAAATACCGGGATCTGCCATACGGAACCGGTAGATAGACTGTTTGACATCTCCCACCATAAACAGATGTGTGCCACCAGTAGAGACGGCCGTAAAAATCTGATCTTGTACCGCATTGGTATCCTGATATTCATCGACCATGACTTCTGCATAGCGGGCAGAGATCTCCCGCGCTGCCACAGTCGGACCTGTCAAGCCGCGGCCATAGAGCAAGGTCAGGGCATGGTGCTCCAAATCGCCAAAATCCAGGATATTCCGCCGCTGTTTTGCTGCGGTATAGTTTTGGTCAAATTGCCGCACTAACGCATACAGGCCTTCCAACGCCGGACGAACGGACAGCTGATCCTGTACCATTGCGGCAGAATCAGCACAGAATGGAGCCAACTGCTTTTTCAGCCGATCCTTGCAGCCATCCCGCACAGCACTGACAGTTTCTTTCAGCGTTGGGTCAGTTCCCTTTTTGAGCGGTTTCAGGCGGTCAAATGCAACCTCTTTCGCTGCAATGATCCCATCCCAGCTGTTACAGGCGGCAAGCCGCTGCAAATCCTCTAAGGTATGGCGAAGCGACGAACCATAGGCCGCTTCATACTCCGGCGCGCTGTCAAACTCGTCCAGGAGCGCAGCAATTTCCATTGCTTCCTGCTCGGCCAGCAGTGTAACGCTCCGCACAAGTGCCGCGCCCCAAACAGTCTGTGCCAAATCTTCTGTCGGATCAAATGCCAACTGCGCACTATACGCCTGCAAAAGCTTTTCCGGATCCGGATGGCAGCGAATCGTCTCATACAGCGATAAGATCACCTGTGGAAGCGCACGGTCATCCCGGCCGGCACCGAATAAATCGACCGCCGCTTTCAGCTGCGCATCATGGTTGATCTCCAAATAGCGTGTATCCAGCAGCTGCTCTGCCACCGTCTCCCGCAGGATAGCGCATTCCGCGTCTTCCGCAATTCGAAAATCCTGCGGCAGTGATAAATGATTTGCGTAGGTGCGTAAAATTTCAGCGCAAAACGCATGGACAGTAGAAATTTGTGCACTATAGACGCGCTGCATCTGCCGACGCAAGTGCCGATTGCCTGGCTCCTCCGCCAAGCGCTTTCCAATGGCCTCTACAATTTTACCACGCAGCTCCTGCGCAGCCTTTTTTGTATAGGTAATCATCAGAAAGTCATCCACATTTTTGGGATCCTGTGCATTGCAAATCCAGCCGAGCAGCCGCTGCACCAGAACCATGGTCTTACCGGAGCCTGCCGCTGCAGAGACCAGCATTGCGCCGCCGCGATAATCTACAATTGCCTGTTGACTCGGCGTCAGCTTTACATCAGCCATGCTGTGCCTCCTGTTCCAATTTTCCCCAGAACTGCTCTCTTGGCGTCCGTTTCAATACGCGCATTTTCACCTTTGCCGCATCAAAGTGGCAAGCAGCCGCATAATCGCAGTATCGGCAGGAACCATGCTGCGAATCCCGCACATAAGGCGTGGGCCGCACATCACCGGATGCAATCTCATCAGTCATCTGAACAAGCAGACGGTGGACATAGTCTTTCAGCAGCTGCAGCTGATGCATCGACGCCAAATCTCCCACAACTGCACCTGTGCTCTTCAGCGTAATCGGCAGAAATTTCGATTGCAGGGCTGGCGATTCCATCGCTTCCAGCATGGTCCCCTCATTCAAAATCAGACCGCTGCGTTTAACTCCGCTCTCTTTTTCGTGCTTTGCTTCTTCAGGCGAAAGATGTCCTGCAACAGTGATCGTCTGATCATGTGCCGGAACATACAGTACACCAGCAGGCGTGGGTTTCGTCCCAAAGATAACCGCGCCATGATCCTCCAACGCGAACAAATAAATCAACATCTGCAGACCGATACCTTCCAAAATATCCGTATAATCAAATGCTTTTGGCCCGGTCTTATAATCAATCACGCGTAGGTAAGTCTTTTCATCCTGTTTATAGCAGTCAACT
>CAKTFW010000050.1 GCA_934561175.1 uncultured Oscillospiraceae bacterium | reverse complement strand
TGCAGCTCTGGGGAAATGTCAGTGCCGGCGAACAGCTCTACATTATTCCCTTCTATGAAAAAGCCAATTCTCTGATCGACACCGCCCTGGGCTATGAAATTCCGGTACTGGGGGCAGAACTGCGTCCGTTTTTGGAGGCTCTGCCGCAGGATGTCCCACAGCGTGAGATCATTGATCATATTCTGCATGCACTGCCGCTGTTTGCACCGATTGATCCGGATCTGGTGCCTGCCAGCAGCCTGCTGCGAAGAGAATTTATCCAGTAAAAGGAGCAGGATGAATGGATACACTGTTTTCCCATGCAACCGTCGTCACCATGGACGATAAAATGTCCGTATTACCAGATGCCTTTGTCGGTGTGACAGATGGAAAAATTGCCTATCTTTCCCCCCAGGCACCGCAGGAGCAGCCAAAGGAAATTATTGACGCAACCGGCCTGGTTATGATGCCGGGTCTTATCAACGCGCACACACATCTTCCCATGTCAATTCTCCGCGGCTATGCTGATGACTATGATCTGACCACCTGGCTCAATGAGCATATCTTCCCCCGTGAGGATCGGATGGACGCCCGTTGCGCCAAGGCTGCCACACTGCTCGGTATTGCAGAATGCCTGCGCTTTGGCGTCACTTCCGTCTCGGATATGTACATGTTTACAGATGCCATGGTGGAAGCCGTCGCCGAATCCGGTATAAAAGCCAACCTCTCCCGCGGCACCACACTGTTTGAAGACAGCGATTTTGCTTTCGACACCTACCCCGCCTGTCAGGAATTGGTCGCTGTCCGTGACAAATGGGATGGTTTTGATCATGGCCGCATCAAAATTGAGGCCTCGATTCACGCAGAATACACCTCCACCCACAAGCTCTGGGATGCACTGAGTGAATATGCGATCAACACCGGCATCGGTATGCAGGTGCACCTGTCGGAAACTCAAAACGAGCATGAAAGCTGCAAAGAAAAATATGGTCTGACGCCCGCCCAGATTCTCGACTGCCACCATGTCTGGGACAGCCGCGCTGTGGCTGCACACTGCGTCTGGCTGGAGCCGGAAGATCGGAAACTATTGGCAAAACGCGGTGTTTCTGCGGTTCACTGCCCCATCAGCAACCTGAAGCTCGGCAGTGGCATTGCCAATGTAATGGAAATGGTAAAAGCCGGTATGAATGTGGCGCTCGGCACCGATGGCGTCGCATCAAATAACAATCTGGACCTTTTTGAAGAAATCAAGGCCGCGGCCCTGCTTGCCAAAGGCACCATGCAAGATCCTACCGCCATCGCAGCGCCGGCCGCACTGCTGATGGCAACCGTGTGCGGCGCACGCGCACAGGGGCGGGAAAACGAATGCGGCCAGATCAAGCTGGGAATGGACGCAGACCTGATTTTGCTGGACTTCACCCAGCCGCATCTGATCCCCTGCCACAATGTGATCTCCCACCTGGTCTATGCCGCTTCCGGACATGATGTTGTCCTGACTATGGTGCGCGGGAAGGTGCTCTACTCAGCTGGGAAGTATGCTACCATCGACTTGCCCGCTGTCGTGCAAGAGCTGACAAACTATGCAATGCCCCGTGTATTCTCCAACGAGCCGCTTGCGAGCGACACAGAACAGAAGGGTTGATTCGATGTCGCAAAAACCAATTCAAAAACAGAGTTTTCTCCATGGCGCTGCCATTCTGGCGCTTGCAACCTTCGTGGTCAAGCTGATCGGCTTCTGCTATAAAATTCCACTGGTGCGGATCATCGGAAATCAGGGCTACACCTACTTTCTGACGGCCTACGATATCTACTCAGTGATGCTGACTATCTCAACCGCAGGACTTCCTGTCGCAATGTCCCGTATGATCTCTGAAGCGCAGACACTCGGCAGCCGAGCTCAGATTCGCCGCATTTACCGTGCATCACTGTATATTTTCCTCACACTTGGCATCATCGGCAGTGCCGGAATGCTGCTCTTTGCCAAGCAGTTGGCCGTCTTTATGGAGGCTGCCGACGCCTGGTACTGTATGGCAGCGCTTGCCCCAGCCATTCTGTTCATCTGTCTGATTTCTTCTTTCCGCGGTTATTTTCAAGGCCAAAGCTATATGACGCCAACCGCTGTCAGCCAGATTATTGAAGCACTGTGCAAGCTTTTTCTCGGCCTCGGTCTTGCCTGGATGCTCATCAAATTGGGCTATGACATTGAAATTGCCGCTGCAGGCGCGATCATCGGTGTCACGACCGGCATCATTCTCTCCGCGCTCTATCTCGCGATTCAGCACCGTAAATCTGCTTCACTGCTGAATGCCCAGGCATCTGAACCCACGCAGACCATGCAGAAGACCATGAAGACACTGCTGGCCATCGCCGTCCCAATTACAATCGGTGCTGCCGGTCTGCAGATCATCAATCTGATTGATTCCAAAATCGTGCTGGGTCAGCTGAAAGGGGCCGCCGGTTTCTCTCAGGATGCGGCAGAAAGCCTTCGCGGCATCTATGGTGCCTGCCAGACACTGTTCAATATGCCCTCCGCCTTTGTGGTACCGATCACCGTCAGCGTAATTCCCTCCATCACCGCACACCTCACCATGAAAAACCAGACCGGTGCATTGAAGGTGGAAGAATCGGCGGTGCGAATCATGAGCCTGATGGCGCTGCCCTGCGGCGTAGGACTTGCAGTCCTCTCCGGTCCGATTTTGCAGATGCTTTACAATTACTCCGGTGATGATCTTGCTGCCGGTACACCACTGATGGCCCTTCTCGGCATCTGCGTATTTTTCAACTGCATCGTTCTGCTGACCAATGCGATTATGCAGGCTCACGGTAATGTCCGTGCTCCTGTCATCAACATGCTGATCGGCGGTATTGTCAAGGTCATTATCAATTATCTGCTGGTCGGGCAGCCTGCCATCAACATCACCGGCGCACCGATTGGTACCCTGACCTGCTATATTGTCATCACCACGCTGAACCTGATGACCATGCGCCGTATGATGCGCCGCCGTCCGCGCGTTCTTGCCATCGTGGTCAAACCGTTGATTGCCTCCGCAATTATGGGGGCCAGTGCGCTTCTCTCCTATGATCTTCTTACCAGAATCATCTCTCGACAGTCCATTTGCTGCCTTGGCGCAATCGTTGTAGCCATGTGCGTCTATGCAGTCTGCGTTCTGCTGCTGCGGATCATTACCCTTGATGACTGTATGCTCCTGCCAAAAGGGGAAAAAATTGCAAAACTGTTGAAAATCCATTGATTTCTGTGAAATTCTAGTTGCTAAGGGCTGAAAAGTATGGTAAATTTTATAGCGAAAGACAAGTATACCTTTGATGATCTGATCGAAATTGTTCGATTACTGCGCGCGCCGGGCGGTTGCCCCTGGGATCAGGAACAAACCCATCATTCTATCCGCCGGAATTTTCTGGAGGAAGCCTATGAGGCGTGTGAAGCCATCGACGAAGACAATGCCGACCATATGTGTGAAGAACTCGGCGATGTATTGCTGCAAGTTCTGTTTCACGCAGATATTGAGCGGGAGCGCGGCCGCTTCACAATCGATGAGGTTGCCGATGGCGTCTGCAAAAAGTTGATTTTTCGCCATCCCCATGTCTTCGGTACCACACAGGCTGACAATACAGAACAAGTCCTGACCAACTGGGATGCACTCAAGCGGGTTGAAAAGGGGCAGCAAACTGACACCGACACCCTGCATGCAGTTGCTCGCAGTCTTCCCGCGCTTTGGCGTGCGGAGAAAATTCAAAAAAAAGCGGAAAAAGCTGGAATTGCCGTCCCAACCGCTGTACAGGCGCAGGCACTTATTATTTCTTCCGCACAGGAACTTTCTGCGCATTCTTCCGCAGCAGCGCTTGGACATTTGCTCTTTCTGTCCGTTGCAGCCTGCCGCGCTGCCGGTGTCGATCCTGAGCAGGCACTTACCACCGCCAGCGATCAATTCATTGAACAGTTTGCAAGTCTGGAATCTGCCTCTCAGCACAGCAAAACCGCAATGGCGGAATTAACTGCCGATCAGTTGGGTACACTGTGGTCTGAGAGTTCATACAGTTCAAAAATTTAAACACATACACAGGAGGAAACTGAAACCATGAATAAGACTGAACTGATTGCTGCAGCTGCAGAAAAATCCGGTCTCTCCAAAAAAGATACCGAGAAGGCGCTCTGCGCAATTATCGATTCAATTACCGAAACCCTCGTCGCTGGTGACAAGGTTCAGCTGGTTGGCTTCGGCGTTTTTGATGTTAAGACTCGTGGTGCCCGCACTGGCCGCAACCCGAAGACGAAGGAAGTTATTCAGATCCCCGCCTCCAAAAGCCCGGTCTTCAAGGCTGGCAAGGCACTGAAAGACACCATTGCAGAATAAAAACAAGGAAAGAAACGGCGGACGCAGCTGCGTCCGCCGTTTTTGCCAGGAAAGGAAATGTCCTTATGCGATTAGATAAATATCTGAAAGTCTCCCGTCTCATTAAGCGCCGCACCATTGCGAACGAAGCCTGTGACAATGAGCGTATCATGGTCAACGACCGGCCAGCCAAAGCCTCCTATGATGTCAAGATCGGCGATATTCTGGAGATCCGATTTGGGCAGAAAACACTGCGGGTTGAAGTATTGCAGGTGGCAGAGGCTGTCCGAAAAGATGATGCCGTTGGTATGTATCGGGAGCTGCAGGCTTAACGGATTTGCTTCCCGTTCAGCATCGCCTGTTCCAGGTGATCGCCGCTGTAAACAAGCTTGAGGGAGAAAAAAGGCTGGTCCTGCTGCAATAACTGCAGGAATATATGATCTCCCTCCCAAAGCGGCAAACGGTAAATCTGCGTTTTGGGTACCCATTCCAGTACCCCCTCATCACAGGCTGTCAGGGTTCCTGTAAAGCCATCAGCAGTAAACAAGTGCATCTGCTCGGACTCCCACGGCGGACACACAAAAGTTACAACGCCGCGATAGCGATAATTCGTGAGCGTCAGTCCGGTCTCTTCCTTCGTTTCCCGCAAGGCACACTCCTCTGGACTTTCGCCCTCTTCAAATTTTCCTCCAACTCCAATCCATTTGTCTTTGTTGGGGTCGTGCGCCTTGGACACCCGATGCAGCATCAGATAGCATCCATTTTGTTCCAAATAACAAAGCGTGGTCAACAGCATCTGTCTCGCTCCTCTCTGCGCTTATCATAGCGGCTTCTTGTCAGAAACGCAACCCTTCCCAAAACGCCGTCCACTACAAGCCGCTCCCTTTTTAAGATTCGGAAGCTGGTCCAGTCCCAAATCCATATTTTCTCCCGCTTGACTTTCCTTCCGAATTCTCATACGATAAAGATAATTCTCTGCCGGAGGTATACCATGGAGCTGAGAAACATTCAAACCTTCTTAAAAGTCGCGGAACTGCACAGCTTCTCTCAAGCTGCTGCGCAGCTTGGGTATTCCCAATCGACTGTTACAACTCACATTCAGCAACTGGAAGCCGAACTTGGCGTGCGTCTGTTCGATCGAATCAACAAGACCGTCCGACTGACGCAATACGGAGAATCCTTTTCCGATTATGCCCGGCAGCTAACCCGTCTGGCAGAAACTGCAAAAGCCGCCATGCAAACGCCGCAGGATCTAAGTGGAAATCTGCGGCTTGCCACTGCGGAATCGCTCTGTACAACCTTTTTCCCCAATATTCTGCAGCAGTATCACCAGCAGCACCCCAAAGTGGAATTGCTGGTGCGCACAGCCGGAACAGAAGAAATGTTCTGGATGCTGCAGCACAATGAGGTTGATTTTTTCTATACGCTGGATCGCCGCATCACGCAACCGGACTTTGTTAAACTGCTCGATGTAGAAGAACCAATCTGTTTTGTCTCCGCTCCGCAGCATCCACTGGCCAATCGCAAACAGATCGAGCCGGAAGAAGTGCTTGCACAGGAGCTGATTTTGACCGAACGCGGCATGAGCTATCGGGATGCACTATCAGAAGCACTGGAAGCGCGAGCGCTTTCGCCCAAGCCATTTCTGGAAGTCGGCAATACCGACTTAATCTGCAAGCTGCTGCGCAGGGGCATCGGCGTTTCCTATCTGCCGGAATATCTTGTGCAAGCAGACCTGCAGTGCGGCGCACTGGTCCGGCTCAGCGTCAATCTGCCTGAAATTCGACTCTGGCGTCAAATGTTCTGCCACCGCGACAAATGGATTACTCCGCAGATGCAAGCTATGATTGATTTGGTCCGGCAGCCTATTTAACCCTAAAAAGCTGACATTTCTAATAGAAATGTCAGCTTTTTCTATTTTATTTATAAGAGAGCATATGCGTGTTTTCCCGCCTGCAAATCCCGCCAAGCCGGTGATCGATTCCGCAGATAGGTCATCACTTCCGGAATCACCCGTAGTACATATGCAATTTCCTCCTCTGTATTATCCCCGCACAGGGAAAGCCGCAGCGAGCCATATGCCACCGCACGCGGCCGTCCAATGGCCAGCAGGACATGACTGGGGTCCAATGCTCCAGAAGTACAAGCCGAACCGGAAGACGCACTGATGCCCCGCTGATCCAACAGCAGCAGGAGCGCTTCACCCTCGATTCCCTCAAAGCAAAAGTTCACATTGCCAGGCAACCGATGGATCGGGTCACCATTGAGTGCACTGTGGGGGATCTGGGAAAGCCCTGCAATTAAGCGGTCACGAAGCCTGGTCATCTTTTCTGCATTTGCTTTTTGGTTACGGCAAGCTTCGTCAAAAGCTGCCGCCATTGCTGCAATTCCAGCCACATTCTCCGTACCGGCGCGCTTACCGCGCTCCTGTGAACCACCGTAAATCAGGCTGGTCAGCGGAATTCCCTTCCGGCAATACAGCGCACCCACGCCCTTGGGGCCATGAAATTTATGCGCGGAAAGCGAGAGCAGGTCAATGTGATCCCGCTGTACATCTATGTCCAAATGTCCCGCAGCCTGTACGGCATCCGTGTGAAAAATCACGCCGTTTGCCTGGCAGACGGCTCCAATCTCTGCAATCGGTTCAACTGTACCAATCTCATTATTGGCGTACATCACCGTAACCAGACAGGTCTCCGGCCGGATTGCCGCCGCAACTTCTTCTGCCGTAATCAATCCCGTCTCATGCACATCCAACAAGGTCACTTCAAAGCCCTCTCGCTGCAGCTGCTCCAGTGTATGCAGCACAGCATGATGCTCAAAGGCAGTCGAGATAATATGCATTTTCCCTTTCTGCCGTCCCAGTTCTGCCGCTGTGCGAATCGCCTGATTATCCGCTTCACTTCCGCCGGAAGTAAAGGTAAGCTCCCGCGGTATGCAATGCAAATGCGCCGCCATGCTAACGCGCGCGCGCTCCAGCGTTTCCGCTGCGTGCTGACCAATTGTATATAAACTTGATGGATTTCCAAAATTCTCTTCCAATTCCGGCAGCATTGCGTCAATCGCAGCTCGGCTCATTTTGGTCGTTGCGGCATTATCCAGATAAACTTTCATTTTCCCGCCTCTTTATTCCTTGTTTTCTTGTAGGGATTATAGTTTTATATTTCTATTTTGTCAATTGCGTTGATCACGAAAGAATCTATGCCCTGTCTGTTGTGGTAAAATGCCTCTTTTACAGCAAAAAGCGATGCGAACCTCAAAGATCCACATCGCTTTTCCTCGCCATCCAATCGCTCCCGGATAGCCACACACCATCTTCAATTCCCCAAACGCAGTAAAAATTCCAGATACCGATTCACAAGGCTGCTGGTCTTACTCTCCACCACGCACCTTTGCGCAAGCATCAAATTATCCGTAATCATGTTATCAGCCCCCTGCACGATCATGCGTCGCAGCCAGTATTCTGAATTGACTGTCCAAACATACACCTGTTTTCCAGCTCGATGCGCTCGTTTCATGAGGGCAGGCGTTGCAAATTGCATCCGCACACTCAAGTCATCCGCCGCAGATAATTTTCCGATACTTCCATATGCAATGGACATCACATAAACAGTCCGAATCGATTCATCATATTGCTTGACCTGTTCCAGCAGCGCATAATTCTGGGAAGCCACCACACAACGATCTTCCATCCCTTTCTCTAGGAGTAAATCCACCACACGCGCGCCAAAGTCTGTTTCATGCCCCGTTGGCTTAAGTTCGATGTTCAATTGAACGCCCTGTGCTTTTGCAAACTCCAGTACTGCCTTCAAACTCGGAATCTTGGTATCAAAAAAATCCGTACCATACTTCGATCCGACATCCAGCTGTTCAATCTCGTCAAACGGGAGCTCCCAAGCATAGGCATCTATGCCTGCCGTTCTATAAAAACTGGAATCGTGCATGACAAACAGCACACCGTCCTGACTTTGCTGCACATCCAATTCAATCCAATCTGCTCCCGCATCCGCTGCGGCCTGAAATGCCGCAATTGTATTTTCCGGATAGCCTGCTGCGCCCCGATGCGCCGTTACCTGTACACTGCGGAGATACTCCACACTTGGATGGATCCGGCCAATGGAAACACCATAATAATAGGCCGCATTTCCCAGTAACGCCACTGTCAGGATGACAGCCAAAACACCCTTGACCTCCCGCAGCCGTCTGCGTCGGATCGGCAATTCTTGTTGTGGAAGATGAAGCGGCGCCAGTTCTGTCTGCTGCCGCACTGTGTAAAACCGTCGACTAATTACCGCACAAAATACCGGCGTTCCAAAAATAAAACACAAAAGCAATGCTGCACTTACCAAAATCAAAACAGCTGTATAAAACAGTGGCTGAAACACCGCTGCCGATTGGAATAATCGCCCGCAGAGCCATACGCACAGCAATCCCACGGCCAGTGTTGCCAGTAAAAACAGGAGCTGTCCCAGCAGCATCAGCAACAAGGAAAGCAGATTTTTTGCGGTATTTCCTCTGGCTGCAATCCGGCTGCGGCGAATCGCCTCCGGGCCGCTGCACTGCTCCACCGTAAAATAATGCAGGCAAAACAGCCCACGCATCAATGTATAAAATACAACTACCAACAGCCCCGCACCCGCTGCTGCAATCAGTGGATATTGCCGAACCAGGCGAAGCAGAAGATCTGAACTGCGATAGAGGGTGATATAAAAAGAGAGCTGCATAAGACCAGCCGCAAGAAATAAGCACAACGCAGTCGGCAACGGTCTCCGATTTCTCTTTGCCAGCAGCCGCTTGGCATTGAAAAACCCAAATACCACCGATGCCGTCACCCCGGTTCTACGCGATTGCATCGACTGATCCAATACATAAATCAAGCTGCTGAATTCCACAAGGAAACACAACAGACAAGCAGCTAAAATTCCCATTAGCAACAGAATTGTCTGCCAATGCAGTAAAAATGGAATCAGGGTGTCATTGGTTAAATA
>CAKTFW010000049.1 GCA_934561175.1 uncultured Oscillospiraceae bacterium | reverse complement strand
GGCATATTCGGAGCTGATCAGCATTATTGTGCCCGTCTATCGCGTAGAGCCATACCTGGACCGCTGTGTCCAGTCCATCGTGGACCAAACCTATCAGAATCTGGAAATCATTCTGGTGGACGACGGCTCCCCGGACAATTGCCCCGCCATGTGCGACGCCTGGGCGGCAAAGGAATCCCGCGTCAAGGTCATCCACAAGGAGAACGGCGGCCTGTCTGACGCCAGAAACGCTGGACTGGCTGCGGCGGCGGGGGAGTACATCGGCTTTGTGGACAGTGATGACTGGATCAGTCCGGATATGTACCGGCTGCTCTATGAAAATATGGCGGAGCATGGCAGCGACGTCTCCGCCTGCGGCGTGGAAATGGTATGGGAAGACAGAACGCCGCCCCGGCTGCTGACGAAGCGCGGATGCTGCGTGCTGGACCAGGAGGAGGCTATGCGGGCGGTTATTGCAGAGACCTGGATACAGGCTCCCGTATGGTACAAGCTGTATAAAAGAGAATTGGTCCGGGATATTCCGTTTCCTGTGGGAAAATGCCATGAAGATGTGTTCTGGACCTATCAGGCGGTGGGAAATGCCCGGAAAGTGTCGGTTTTTGATACGCCGTGCTACCATTACACGCAGCGCAGCGGCAGCATCATGGGCGAGGAATATTCCATTAAACGCCTGGACAGCCTGGAGGCGAAGCTCCTGCGCATCCAGTATGTGCAGGAACGCTACCCAAGTATGGTGGCTGACGCGAAATGTGATTTATGTTTTTTCTGCATCTGGTCTGCGCAGAAGGTGCTGCGGTGCTTGCAAGGCTCTGAGAAGCAGCTTGCTCTTACGAAAATTCATCAGGTTTGGTGCCAGCTTCAGGATGTCAGGCCGCGCACATGGAAAGAACGGGCCTGGCTGACACTGGCTCGGATATCGCTTTGCGGCACGGCCTGGATGCGGAATATGTTGCATATTGGGCTGTAAGCGATTTCGGTTTTGTATTGTTAAGGCAAAAAGGCTTTTCAAAAGTGAAATCTACATTAGAAATGGATGGTATATGTGAAGTTCACAGTTTTTACCCCAACCTACAACCGGGCATATATTATTGGAAATCTATATCGTTCATTACAGTGCCAGACCTTTACTGACTTTGAGTGGCTAGTGGTGGATGACGGCTCGTCGGACGGAACAGAGGAACTCTTTGCCAAGTGGAGCGGAGAGGGAAATTGTTTTCCTATTAGATATTATAAACAACCAAACGGTGGAAAGCACCGTGCTATTAACCGAGGGATCGAATTGTGCAGCGGTAAGCTGTTTTATATTGTTGACTCTGATGACTGGTTGCCGAAAGATGCACTAGAAAGAATAGATGAAGAGGTATTGCAGGTTCCGTTAAATGGACCATATACGTTTGCAGGAGTGTGTGGCTGTAAAGGTTTTAAAGACGGGCAAATAGTTGGTCAGACATTTAAGGGAGACCACCTCGATTGCACAGTACTAGAACGGTCAAAATATGGGATTGAAGGTGATAAGGCAGAAGTTTTTTTTACGGATATTTTACGAAAGTACCCGTTTCCGGAATTTGAAGGGGAAAACTTTTTGACGGAAGCGGTCGTTTGGGACAAAATGGCAGCGGATGGATATTGTCTACGTTTCTTCAATAAGGTCGTGTATTTGTGTGAATACCGTGAAGATGGACTGACGCATCAAGGGCTAAATCTGTACTATCGCAACCCAAAAGGGTATGGACTGTATTTGAGGATGGCACGAGAATATAGAAAATTCAGCAAACGACTGTCAGATTATTTTGATTCACAGTGCTATTACCATTGGAAGAAGATCATGACAGCCAGGGAAATCGCAGAACTGATTGGTACGAAACGCAGTAAGCTGCTGTATACGAGCTATTATCTTTTGCTGCGGGAAAAGGCTAGCAAAGCAAAAAGAAGTCTCCTCCGTTGGATAAGAAGGGGAACATCGTCATGATACCTAAAGTTATTCATTACTGCTGGTTTGGACCAAATGAAAAGTCAGAACTGGCGCTCAAATGTATAGAGAGTTGGAAAAAATACTGCAGTGACTATCGGTTAATTGAATGGAACGAGAGTAATTTCAATATAAATTCAAATGCGTATGTCAAGGAAGCTTATGAATCAAAACGATATGCGTTTGTGACGGATTATGTCAGGCTGTATGCCCTATATACATATGGTGGCGTATATATGGACACAGATGTTGAAGTTATAAAAAATATTGATAAATTTCTACAATACGAGGCATTTTCAGGATTTGAAAGTGCGGAAAATGCGCTGACTGGTATTATGGCATGCAGGGAAAAATTCTCGCTATTTGGGGAACTGAAGGATTACTATACAGGGCGCCATTTTCTGAATCAGCAGGGCGAACCAGACTTAACGACCAATGTACAGATTATTACTGATATTTTGGGAAAAAAGGGGCTGAAAAAGAATAATACGTTTCAGGAAATAAACGGTTTTACACTATTTCCAAGTGAATATTTTTGCCCGAAGGATTATAGCAATGGCAAGCTTACGATTACTGAAAATACATGTACAATCCATCATTTTAATGGCTCCTGGAAAACCGAAGAAGAAAAAAGAGCGGCACTTGAATATAAGAGATATATAGATATATTCGGAGAAAAAATAGGCGATTTACTCTATCAAACCAATGCGGCAGTTCGAAAAGGCGGAGTCAAATACGCAACAAGCAAGATTAAAGGACACATCGCAAAACGAAAATAAGCAGGTGGAGTTTTTTATATGCATCCGATACTATCGTTTCAGGCCCGGGTGGTACAGCCCTGGCAGCAGAAGCACTTTGAAAAAACCAAGTATGGAAAACAACTGGCAGCGTACAAAAATAAATACGCCGGCCGGCGGTGCTTTTTCATCGGCAACGGCCCCAGCCTGCGGGCGGAGGACTTGACGCAGCTCCACCGGCACGGTGAGGTTACATTTGCATTCAATCGAATCTACAATATTTTTGGCGATACGCCCTGGCGGCCGGACTTTTATATATCCCAGGATGAAAAAATGCTCTCCGGCTGCGCGGAAACGGTGGACAAGCTGGACCTGCCGGTGAAGATGGTCCCCATTCAGCTGAAGTGGTATCATGACATCCAAATCCACGACGCATTGTATTTTAATATTACCCAACAGCATGTAGAGGACCCGGGCCAGTTCCGTTTCAGTGATGACGCAGCTCGCGAGCTGTTCAACTCCAGTACCGGCATGTACACGGCGGCGCAGCTGGCGGCGTACATGGGTTTCCGGGAGATTTTTCTGATCGGCGTGGACCACCACTTCCGTGTCAGCCAAAACAACCGGGGCGAGATTGTGGTGGATGATTCGGTGAAGGACTACTTCACCGACCGCTACAACGAGGACAAGGCGGAACTGTATATCCCCAACACGGAAAAGAGCACGCTGACCTATGCAGCTATGCAGATCCATTGTGAAAAGCGGGGCATTCGGGTATGCAATGCCACCCGGGGCGGCAAGCTGGAAGTGTTTCCCCGCGTGGATTTTGATTCCCTGTTTGATTAAAAGGAATTTCTCTGCTATGAAACAAGAAAACGGCCAACTCCGGGCAGGTATTATATTAAATTACATCAATATGGGGTTGGGCAACCTCATCCCAATTTTCTATACCCCCATCATGCTTTCGTTACTGGGACAGAGCGAATACGGGCTTTATAAGCTCGCCAGCAGCATGACCAGCTATTTGTCCCTGATTTCCATGGGCCTTGGTTCCGCTATTACCCGGTATCTTATCAAAGCCAGAGAAGAGGAGGGTAAAGAGGCGGAGGAAAGAATGCTGGGGCTTTTCAGCGTGATTTTCTACATGATTGCGGCTGCTGCGCTGGTAATTGGCATAGCTTTGACGATGAATCTTCACCGGTGGTATGGAAATTCATTGACCGCCACAGAGCTGAGCCGTATGAAAATCCTGGTATTTTTGATGGTCATCAATATGGCGTTGAGCTTTTCACAAGCTCCGTACCTTTCTGTAGTCACCGCACATGAGAATTTCTTGTTCTCTCAGTGTATGAATATCCTCTCTACCTGCGTTGTTCCGCTTTTGAACTTGTTGGTTTTGTATGTGGGAGCCGCATCTGTCGGAATGGCGTCAGTGTCTCTTGGCATGTCTGTTGTGTCCCGGGAAATCTATCTGGTATACGTGCGCAAGTATATGCGGATAAAGCCTTGCTACCATGGATTACCGTCCCATATGATAAAAGACATCCTGGGGTTTTCATTTTGGATATTCGTATCTAATGTGGTAGGTCAACTGTATAATGCAACCGATACGGTCATGATCGGCATGATTCCTGCGTTGGCAACAACAGGAGTTGCAGTGTATAATGTGGGCGGTACATTTAACCAAATTATGTTCAGTGTGACAATTGGTGTATCCAGTTTACTTTCGCCAAAGACAAACCGTATGGTTTTTCAAGGCACATCCAATGCGGAACTGACGGACCTTGCGGTTCGTGTGGGCAGAATACAAGGCTATATCATGGTATTGATCATTTCGGGATTTATCGCGTTTGGGCAGCCCTTTATTTACTTTTACGTTGGCGCGGAATACGCCGAGGCATACTGGGTCGCAGTGCTGATGATGATCCCCAATATGATCCCACTGGTCCAGAGCGTGTGCTTGAACGTGGTTGTTGCTCAGAATAAGCACCGATTCCGCGCACTGATGTATTTGGGTATTGCGGTTTTGAATGTAATTGGAACCTGGTTTTTGATGCAGTATATGGGAATCGTTGGCGCTGCCTTGATGACGGGGGGGGCTTTGATCTTTGGGCAGGGATTTGTGATGAATTGGTACTATCATAACAAAACGGGATTGGATATGATTCGCTTTTGGAAACAGCTTGGACCGATTTATTTTGTTCCTTTTACAATGAGCATTGCCGCGTGGATGATTTCCAAATATATTAATTTTTATAATGTTTTTGCGTTGCTGACAGGAATCTTCGTGTACACTGTGGTTTACTGTATATTGAACTGGTTGTTTGTGATGAATCGTTATGAAAAGCAGCTGATTCAAAGAACATTGAAACCAGGCAGACGTACGCCTATTTAAATGTTGAATTATATAGACTTATGTTGGAGGAATTAATCATGAAAATCATCGGAATGATCCCTGCCCGGGGAGGTTCTTCCCGGTTCAACATGAAGCCCCTGGCGCCCATCTGCGGCAAGCCCATGCTCTACTGGGTGTGGAAGCACAGCAAGGAAGTGGAGTGCTTTGAGGAAGTCTACGTGGCCACGGACAACGAGCAGATCAAGGAAACAGCGGAGGGCTTCGGCGCGAAAGTGATCATGACCTCTCCGGACTGCGAGACCGCCACGGAGCGGCTGTATGAGGTGGCGCAGAAGGTGGAGGCAGACCTCTATGTCATGGTGAACGGGGACGAGCCCCTGGTGCTGGCGGAAGACATCGTCAAATGCATTCCGGAGCGCATTCCCGAGGATGGCTTTTACGTCTCCAACCTGATGACGGACTTCTCCAATCCCGTGGAGGTGGTGGACCCCACCAACTTGAAGATCGTCACCAACAAAGACGGCATCTGCCTCTTTATTTCCCGGGCACCCATCCCGTTCCCCAAGGGCGCCATGGACTACGCCTACCAGAAGTTCGTGGGCGTGGGCGCGTTCACCAGAAAAGCTCTGGATTACTATCACGATACGCCCCGGGGCCCGGTAGAGAAGATCGAGGAGAACGACTCCTTCCGCTTCATCGAAAACCGGAAGGACTGCTATTACATCAACGCCCACTGCAAGACGCTGTCTGTGGACACGCCCAAGGACCGCGTGGCGGTGGAGGAGTACATGAAAAAGCTGGGGCTTGCGTAAGGAGGGAAAAGTATGTTTCAACTGATCGCGGGTCCCTGCGTCATCGAATCCGAGGAGATGGTGCTCTCCATCGCCGTTGAGATGAAGCGCATCACCGATGAACTGGGCATTCCGTACACGTTCAAGGCCTCCTTTGACAAGGCGAACCGGACCTCGCTGCACAGCTTTCGCGGCCCCGGTCTGGAGGAGGGCCTGCGTATTTTACAGAAGGTGAAGGACACCTATGGCCTGCCCATCTGCACGGACATCCACGAGGCCTGGCAGGCGGAGTCTGCCGCCCAGGTGGCGGACATTTTACAGATCCCAGCCTTCCTCTGCCGGCAGACGGACCTGCTGGTGGCGGCTGCCAAAACCGGAAAGTGCGTGAACATCAAAAAGGCCCAGTTCCTGGCGCCCTGGGATATGAAGAACTGCCTGGAAAAGGTCCGTGAGTCCGGAAACAGCAACGTGATGCTCTGCGAGCGGGGTACCAGCTTCGGCTACAACACCCTGGTGGTGGACATGACGGGGCTGCGGGTGATGAAGGAGTTCGGCGTCCCCGTGATCTTCGATGCCACCCACAGCGTACAGAAGCCCGGCGGCAACGGTACCTCCACCGGCGGAAACCGGGAATATGTGGAGTACCTGGCCAAGGCGGCCATTGCCGTGGGCGTGGACGGGCTGTTCATGGAGACTCATCCCGACCCGGACAGCGCCAGATCCGACGGCCCCAATATGGTGCCTCTGGGGCAGATGCGCCAGCTGCTGGAAAAGCTGCAGCGGGTATATGAAGCCGTACAGTAACAGGCGGGAGTGAGGCTATGGAAGCGCAATTTGACGTCATTGCGGAGGCGCGTGCCGTCTTTGACAAGGAAATAGAAGCACTCACCAGGACCCGGGACGCTTTGGGAGAGGATTTTTCCAACATGGTGGACCTGGTCTTGAACTGCCGGGGAAAAGTGGTCCTCGCCGGTATGGGCAAGCCCGGTCATATCGGCACCAAGATCGCCGCGACGCTGGCAAGCCTGGGGACACCTGCGTTTTTCATGCATCCGGCGGAGGCCATGCATGGGGACCTTGGCATGGTGGAGGAGAAGGATGTGGTCATCCTGATGAGTTACAGCGGCGAGAGCGAGGAAGTGATCCGCCTGATGCCCACGCTCCACGAGATCGGGTGCAAGACGGTGGCCATCACAGGCAAGCCTAAATCCACGCTGGCCCGGGAATGCCAGTATCACTTTTTTTTCCCGGAGTTTGAAGAAGCCTGCTATATGCACCTGGCGCCGACCAGCAGTACCACTGCCCTTCTGGTGCTGGGAGATGCGCTGGCTCTTGTGGTGTCCAGGGCGAAGAATTACACCCGGGAGGAGTTCGGGCTGTACCATCCCGCCGGAGCGTTGGGCAGAAAGCTGCTGGTCCATGTCAGCGATCTGATGCACGCCGGGAAGGAAAACGCGGTGGTCCGGGAGCAGAGCTCCTTGCGGGAGGCCATCGTGGAAATGAGCAGCAAGGGACTGAGTATGGTGTCCGTGGCAGATGAGGCCGGCAAGCTGAAAGGCATCATTACAGACGGTGACCTGCGGCGGATGCTGGAGCGGGGCACTGACGTCTACCATGAGGTCATTGACCATGTCATGACAAAGACGCCCCGGTGGATCGACAGCAGGGAGATGGCGGTCAACGCCCTCCAGGTCATGAGCGATCTGAAGATCACCGGAATGCCGGTCCTGGACGAGGAGCGTAAAGTCGTTGGAACGATTCTGATGCAGGATATTTTCAAGGCGGGGATCGTGCGGTAAATCGGGCCTGGAAGCTTGCCGATAGGAGGACTTATTCAATGGAAGCCGCACCGCGTGCAGTCGAACAACATACATCCCAAAGGTGTTTCTTTTCTCTTGATATTGCAAAGTTTATTTGTGCCCTTTTGGTTATCATCATCCATACAAGGCCCTTTTCAGAGTGCTCCGGCATAATTGATTTTTATTTGGGTGATGTGGCCGTACGGATCGCTGTTCCGCTTTTCTTTGCAATTTCCGGGTATCTATTTTTCAGCAGCTTATGTTACCGGAACGGAAAATCTGCAACTACCCAGAGAACCGTATAAAGCTATGGAAGTATCTGAAAAAGATCGCGTTGATCTATATTGGATGGACGGTTGTTTATACGTTGCTTCAACTCCCACAGTGGTATCAAACTGGCTGGTGGGGCAAAACTCTCGTAAAAGATTTTACTGCCGGTTTTCTTTTTGCCGGGTCTTATTTCCATCTCTGGTATCTGCTCGCCTTGATCTATGCGCTTCCCCTTCTGTATCTGTTACTGTCGTTTGTTTCCGTACGGCATTTACGGGTCGTGATCCCTTTGCTGTGGGTGGGGGAATGCCTGCTGTATTCGTATAGCTGGATTGGAATTGACAGCATAGCGGTATTGGCATGGTTGACAGGGCGCTTTTCCACTGTCTTTGATGCTGTATTTCGGGCTGTTCCACTGCTTGGCATTGGCATATTGTGCATGGAAGGCCAAGAAAAACAGCCGGGAAAGATTTATCTATATACCATTCTTTCAATACTTGCATGTGCCGCGGAAGCCTCTTTGCTGCACTTTTGCACCGTGAACAGCAGCAAGTATTCGTACCTTTTCTGCACGCCTGTCATGACGTATTTTATATTGCAGATGCTTTTAAGTATCACAGCAAGCGGGAACCTCTGGCTTGGCGGTATATGCAGGAAAAGCAGTCTGGTGATTTATTGTTTACATCCTCTCATCCTGCGTATCCTTGCATGGATGGGTGTTGAATCCAAGCTGCTTCTTTGGTTCCTGGTCACGATCCTTACTGTTTTTATAGCGCTGTGTTGGGTGATTGCAAAGGAACAAATACAAAAGCGAAGGAGAGTACAGTAAAAATGCCTATCAAGCTGCTGGTCATGGATGTGGACGGGACGTTGACGGACGGACACATCTACATAGGCGCCCAGGGGGAGTTGATGAAGGCCTTTGACGTGAAGGACGGCTATGCCATCGCCCACCTGCTGCCTCCAGCGGGGATCGTGCCTGTCATCATCACCGGCCGCCGGTCGGCCATCGTGGAGGAGCGGGCCAGGGAGCTTGCCATTACAGAACTGCACCAGGGTGTGGGCGACAAGCTGGCCTGTCTGAAAACCGTGGCAGAGAAATACCGGGCAGAACCGGCAGAGATTGCCTATATTGGCGATGATTTAAACGATTTGGACTGCATCCATTTTTGCGGACTGACGGCTTGTCCGGCGGATGCGGTGGAAGAGGTACTGGCTGCCGTGGACCATGTGTGTACCCGCAAAGGTGGAAGCGGTGCAGTACGGGAGTTCATTGCTTGGCTGCTGGCATAGAAACTATATTGAACACCGGAGCGGTTAGGGGAGGCTAGTGCCAAAGCAAACAGCGCATAAAAACCATGCTATCTCGATACGGGTTGAGAGTTCACTTCGATGGAATTTTGCTTTTTGAGGGTGAATTACAGTCATGGGTTAATCGCTTTAAGCCTCAGCTGCTTGGTTTAGAG
>CAKTFW010000048.1 GCA_934561175.1 uncultured Oscillospiraceae bacterium | reverse complement strand
AATTAAGGCTGCAAAGGTTGCAAAGGTCTGATTCAGCAGAACATCTGGGGGAGGCTTTCCGATTGGATTGCCTCCCCTTTTTTTCAATTTATTATCCTCTTTCCCCATCACAAAAATATTACATACTGCAAAAGCAAAAAAGACTTGCTGTCCGAAAATTCACAGGCAGCAAGTCTTTTTTCATTCAAAGTCCATCGGTCTCAGTGTACATCAATTTGGATCTGATCACCGATTGCAGAAAGATGGATCTCAGAAATCGGATTCATATAACTATCAATAATTTTAAGCGCAATTTCCGACTCAATTTCCTTTTGAATCGTCCGACGCAAATTGCGAGCGCCAAATTGAACAGAATAGGATTTTTTCGTCAGTGCATCCATCAGAGAATCTTCATAGGTAAGCGTAATTCCACGCTCTTTCAGGTTTTCCTGCAGCTCCTGCAACATAATCTTCGCGATATTGCGGAAGTTATCCTCGGTCAGCCGATTAAAAGAAATCACCTCATCGACTCGGTTCAAGAACTCCGGCCGCAAGAATTCTCCTAATGCCTTCATCACTTTCTCTTTGCTCTGCTCGGAAAGCGTCCGACCAAAACCAACCGTTCCGTCGTGGCGCTCAGATCCTGCATTGGAAGTCATCACGATGATGGTATTTTCAAAATTGACCAGTCTCCCATGTGCATCCGTGATCTGGCCATCGTCTAAAATCTGCAGAAGAATGTTTAAGACATCCGGGTGCGCTTTTTCCAATTCATCAAACAGCACAATTGAATAGGGATTTCGACGAATTTTTTCCGTCAGCTGCCCCGCTTCATCATATCCCACATATCCTGGGGGTGATCCGATCATTTTTGACACAGAATGTTTTTCCATGTACTCTGACATATCCAAGCGGACCAGACTCTCTTGGGAATCAAACATTTCAGCCGCAAGCCGCTTTACAAGCTCTGTCTTACCCACACCTGTAGAACCAACAAAGATAAAAGATGCCGGACGCCGTTTACTTCCCAAACCTACGCGACTGCGGCGAATCGCCGTTGCCACTGCCCGGATTGTTTCATCCTGGCCAACAATATGCTTCTTCAGACGCTCTTCCAGTGATTTCAGCTGTTCATATTCTTGCGCACGAATCTTATTCGCCGGAATTTTTGTCCAGAGCTCAATAACATGTGCCAAATTCTCTAGGGTCAAAACCGGTTTCGGCTCTTTTGAAAGCGTTTCAATTTCTTCATCGAGCTGATAAAGTTGGCTGCGCAATGTTGCCAACCGCTCATAACTTTCAGGTTCCGGTCCATCTGCAAGCATTTCCATCTCCAGATTGACATCATCCCGGTCCTTTTTCAGCTGCTGTAAACGATTCATTGTCTTATTTTTCAAATTGACATCTGAACATGCCTCATCCAGCAAATCAATGGCCTTATCTGGCAGAAAACGATCTGTGATATAGCGCTCAGACAAAACAACCGCCTGCCGTGCAATTTCCGGCGGGATCTCAACCCCATGGAATTGCTCATAGTAATGTGCAATTCCACGGATAATGTCAACGGCCTCGTCAATCGTTGGCTCATTAACCGTAACCGGCTGAAAACGGCGCTCTAATGCCGCATCTTTTTCAATATATTTACGATACTCTGCAAAGGTTGTTGCGCCAATAACCTGAATTTCTCCTCTGGAGAGTGCCGGTTTCAGAATGTTGGCCGCATTCATGCTTCCCTCCGCATCTCCGGCGCCAACCAGGTTATGTACCTCGTCAATCACCAGAATAATATTTCCCAATCGCTTGATCTCTTCAATCAGATTTTTCATACGGCTCTCAAATTGGCCGCGGAATTGTGTCCCTGCAACCAATCCTGTCAAATCAAGCAAGTAAACTTCCTTATTGGCCAGCTTATAGGGTACCTCGCCCTTTGCAATCCGCTGCGCAAGCCCTTCCGCAATCGCCGTTTTACCAACCCCCGGCTCACCAATCAGGCAAGGATTGTTCTTCTGGCGGCGATTCAAAATCTGAATCACGCGCTCAATTTCCGTCTCACGGCCAATCACACAGTCCAGTGCACCGTTGCGTGCTTTTTCTGTCAAGTTCAGGCAATAATTCTCCAGGAACTTTTTCTTCTTTCCATTCTGCCGGGTCTGATTTTTGGATTCTTTACCGCTTTGATTTTGCTGTGGTCCATTTGCATTGCGGTCATTGGCTGAGAACAACTTATTTAAGAACGGAAATGTTGCAGTCTGTCCTTCTGTGTCCTCATCATCCGGCTGCTCTTCTGCGTCCTGATTTTCCTCATTCTGCGCCAGTGCATCCATTCCATTCAGAGCCGACATCATTTCTCCGGAGAGCGACTCCAAATCCTCATCACTCAGCCCCATCCGGCTAATCATATCGTCCACCGGCTTAATTCCAAGCTCTTTTGCACATTGCAGACACAAGCCTTCATTATGCGTCTCACCGTTTTCAATTTTTGCAATAAAAATTACGGCAACATTTTTCTTACATCTAGAACATAAAGTTGGGTGCATGATCAGTCTCCTCGCGTTGGTCAAATCAATAGGTGGTATCCAATTTCTTTGCAGTATAACACAGCATAAAGCCAAATGCAAACTACAAATCCACCCGTTTATGGAATAAACAGTCGGGCAGAATTGCTGCCAATCAGCAACGCCGATCCATCATCCCGCATTACAACATCTGAAACAGATGCAATCTCTTCCGTTTTGGCATATTCTGTTAAATCAGAGCGATAAATTGTCAAACCGCCCATGGTGAGCACTGCAATATAGTCTCCCTTAGCGGATAGGGACAGAATCTCCTCCCCTAAATAAACCGTATGCGCTTCCCCGCCAGACAGTGGTACCGTTACAAGCGAGTAATTGTTGCCCGCCATATACATATTCATCGCAAGCGTCAGAAAGTCATTTCCGCCAAAGTCAAAATTTTCCAGATAGCTGCTGCCATACTCATAGCGTGCAATTTCTTCTCCACTTCGATTGCAGACTTGCGCCCGGCTATCCCCTACCAGAACAATCTGATTTCGTTTTGTAATGTCCATATCCAGCACCAGTAAATCCCCCAGCGATACTGAAGTCGGATCCTCTTCCGATTCCGTATTGAAGAAATATAAGGTGCTGTCAAAAGTATGCGCCTGCTGTCCAAGGCCCACTGCAGCCATCCAACTGCCATCCTTGGAAATTGCACAGTTGGGCAAAAATGCACTGGAGGAATACCAGCGATAATAAGCCTGATAATCTGCATTATAAGCTGTCAGAACCGTTTTATAGCTGCTGGTATAGGATGCAACACAAATCCGATCTCCATTGGAAATATCCGCATCCAGAATCGTTCCCTCCACTGATTCATTCAAAACAGTCCCCTGCTTTTCTGAAATTGCTGCCAGCGTAGTTCCGCCGACATCATAAGCCATTGCAACCTTTCGCCCGAGCTGCAGCGCAGGGGTTGTAAGTGAAACCTGCGCTCTGGCAACCTGGCTACCACCGGAAGTCAACATCGTCAGTTCTCCGGATGAGGCCACCGCTAAATCTCGATTCAAATCTGCATAAATGCTCCCGCTGTGCATTTCATAAGTAAAATAATCTTCGCCATCGCTCCCCAGATAAGTAAAGAAACGGCGAAGACTGTCAAAATGGCCGGACTCATAACAGAGCAACGCAATGACCGTTCCAATCACCAGAACAAACACCGCAATGAGAATCGCCAGATGAACTGATCGCTTCCGTTCCGGACGGGGAAACATCTGCGTAACATTATCCGACATGAAACGCAACCTCCCCATCATCATACCAAAGTTTCGTCATATACAGTCCGCCTGGCGGGACCGTCGGCCCTGCTGCAGTTCGGTTTCCGGATTCCAGAATGGCTCCAATCTGTTCCGGCGGGAATTTTCCTTCCGCCGCATAAACCACCGTTCCAGCCATAGCGCGTGCCATATTATACAGGAATCCATTCGCACAGACCCGCAGCATAAAGAGATTTTCTCTGCGTTCTACCTCATAATAATATACTGTACGGACGGTACTCTTGACATCAGTTCCAACGCTCCGCACTGCAGCAAAATCATGGGTCCCAACAAACTGCTGCGCGGCACGGCGCATTATAGATTCATCCAGCTTCGACGGGTAAAACCATGCACGATTGACATAAAAGGGATTCCGGATCCGTGAATTATAAATATAATAGGTATATTCTTTCTTTACACAGGAACCGATTGCATTAAAATTCTCTGGCACTTCCATACAGTTTGTAACGACAATGTCTGGCGGCAGATGCGTATTCAACGCATAAGGCAGTCGCTCTGTCGGGATTCGCGCTGTCGTGCGAAAATTGGTGACATAGACCTTTGCATGAACTCCCGCATCTGTTCGGCCGCATCCGGTCATCTTAACCGGATGCCCCACGACTTGTGCCGCTGCCTGCTCCAAGGTGCCTGCGATCGTCACCTCAGTCTTCTGCACTTGCCAGCCATGATAATTTGTTCCCTCGTACATCAGGGTCAATGCCAGATTCCGCATATGCACTCCTTATATCATCAAAATCCAAAGTGTCGAAGAACAAACATTCCTGCTACAATCAAAAGACCAATGAGTAGTGTAATTCCGTCACGCAGTACATAACGCAGCTGTTTCATCCGTGTTCGGCCTTCGCCACCGTGATAACAGCGGCACTCCATCGCCACAGCCAGTTCGTCTGCGCGGCGAAACGCACTGATAAACAACGGCACCAGAATGGGGATCAATGCTTTTGCCCGTTGAATCAAATTACCAGATTCAAAATCAGCGCCCCGCGCTTTTTGCGCAGAGATAATCTTGTCGGTCTCCTCAATCAGCGTCGGAATGAAGCGCAACGCGATGGACATCATCATTGAGAGTTCATGCACCGGCACCTTGATCTTTTTCAGCGGCGCCATCATGTTCTCAAGACCATCCGTCAACGCAATCGGCGAAGTTGTATAAGTCAGCAGGAATGTTCCCGTTACCAGCATCAGGATGCGGATCACCATAAAGAATGCACGCACTAAACCTTCTTTTGTAATGGTGAAAATCCAGAAAGATACCAGCGGTTCTCCCGCCGTATAGAACATATTAAGGATACCGGTAATGATAATAATCAAAATCAGCGGCTTCATGCCCCGAAGAATCGTCTTTAGTTCGATTTTAGACAGCAAAATCGAACTAATCAAAAAGATCAACATGATCCCATAGGAGACAAACCACTTTGCCGTAAACAGTGCGACGATATACATCACGACCATCCAGATTTTTGTTCTGGGGTCCAGGCGATGCACAATCGTATTTCCAGGGAAATACTGTCCCAATGTGATATCCTTAAGCATGGTCTGCGCCTCCCTTCAAAGCCAAAAGCGCATCGCGTGCTTGTTCCACCGTATAGGCCGATGTATCCACCGGCAGGCCCAGTTCCCGCAACCGCAGCAAAACCGATGTCACCTGTGGAACTGCAAGGCCGATTTGAACCAACTCATCTGCATGGGCAAACACTGCCTGCGGCGTTCCTTCCATCACAGCACGGCTGTGATTCATTACAAACAGCCGATCCACATTGGATGCTATTTCTTCCATCGAATGACTGACCATGATAATGGTCGCATTGGAAGCAGCCTGATAATCCCGGATATTCTGCAAAACCGTTTCCCGACCGATAGGATCCAATCCCGCCGTCGGCTCGTCCAGAATTAAGACCTCTGGCTCCATGGCAATAACACCTGCAATCGCCACGCGGCGTTTTTGACCGCCAGACAGATCAAACGGAGATTTTTCAAGCTGACTTTTGGATAGTCCCACCAGTTCTGCCGCCGCGTGAACCCGGCGCTGAATTTCATCATTTTTCAGCCCCATATTTTTCGGGCCAAAGGCAATATCCCGCGCAACCGTCTCCTCAAAAAGCTGATACTCCGGATACTGGAAAACCAGGCCGACTTTAAAACGAATCTGCCGTGTAAATTCCTTCGATTTCCAAATATCTTCTCCACGAAACAGCACCTGGCCACTCGTCGGCTTCAAAAGGCCGTTCAAATGCTGCATCAGCGTGGATTTTCCAGATCCTGTATGACCGATGATTCCAACAAATTCCCCGCGTTCTGCGGAGAAGTTCACATGCTCAATTCCACTGTGTTCAAACGGTGTCCCTGCACTGTAGACATGCGAAAGCTCCCTTGTCTCAATAATGGGCAATGATTGTTCCTCCGATCTTTGGCATCAGGCCTTTGCAAATGCGTGATAAAGTGCCTGTGCACACTCTTCCACGGAAAGTGCATCCAACGGCAGGTTGCATCCGGCTTCATTCAGACTGTAGAGCAGTTCTGTTGTCTCCGGAACCGTAAGCCGCACGGACTTCAGCAATTCCACATGGGTGAATACTTCCTTTGGTGTACCGTCCGCAATTACATGCCCTTCTGACATAACCACCACGCGGTCAGCCTGTGCCGCCTCACGCATATGGTGGGTAATCAGTACAACCGTCACACCATCTTCCTGGTTCAACTGTCGAACCGTTTTCATAACTTCCTGTCGACCCTGTGGGTCCAGCATTGCAGTCGGCTCGTCCAACACAATACATTTCGGGCGCATCGCAATGACACCTGCAATGGCAACCCGCTGTTTTTGGCCACCAGACAGCAAATGCGGCGCATGCTCCCGAAAATCATACATGCCAACGCGTTTCAGTGCATCGTCTACCCGCTTGCGAATTTCAGCAGGTTCAATTCCAAGATTTTCCGGTGCAAATGCAACATCCTCTTCCACTACATTGGAAACGATCTGATTGTCCGGATTCTGGAATACCATACCTACATGCTGGCGAATTTGCAGCAGCAGCTTCTCATCTGCGCTGTTCATGCCATATACATAAACCGTTCCGCCTGATGGCAGCAGGATCGCATTAAAATGCTTTGCCAAAGTAGATTTTCCACAGCCATTATGCCCAAGCACAGCCACAAAGCTTCCGGACGCAATCTCCAGATTCAAATTTTCAAACACCGGTATCGATGTTTTTCCCTCATGCGCCGGATAGGAATAGGTAAGATTTTCTACCTTTATTGCTTCTTCCATGGTCTTCCTCACTTCGTCCATCGGCCAGTCGCACCGCAGGGCAGCACCAGTCCGCTGTCGCGCACCGGCAGGCCCAATTCATCACACACTGCATGGCCACCGTATTTTCCACTGACAATTGTATTTAACAGGTATCCTACTACAGAGGGCGCCAATCCCGTTGTATAGGAATTGACAATCATAAACAGCGGATCATCCGAGAGAACACCAGATACCAACTGCAAAAACGGATACAGATCCTTTTCCAGTTTCCAGATCTCCCCGGATGGGCCGCGGCCATAAGAAGGCGGATCCATAATAATGGCGTCATAGCGCCGACCACGCTTGATTTCTCGTTCCACAAACTTTGCGCAGTCGTCTACAATCCAGCGGATCGGGCGATCCTCCAATCCGGAAGATTTTGCATTCTCCCGTGCCCAGGCAACCATACCGCGGGCAGCGTCTACATGGCAGACTGCTGCACCTGCAGCCGCGGCTGCCAGCGTTGCACCGCCTGTATAGGCGAACAAATTCAAAACGCTGACCGGCCTCCCCGCCCCGCGAATCGTGTCCATAATAAAATCCCAGTTTGCCGCCTGCTCCGGAAATACGCCCGTATGCTTGAAGTTCATCGGTTTCACATTAAAAGTCAAGGGGCCATAACGGATCTGCCAGCGCTCCGGCAACGAATTGCGAGACCACTGCCCCCCGCCTGTACGGGATCTGGCATAGCGGGCATGGCAATTTTTCCACAGCGGATTCTTGCGCGGTGTATCCCAAATTACCTGGGGATCCGGCCGCACCAGATAATAGTCCCCCCACCGCTCCAGTTTTTCTCCTGCAGAAGTATCCAGTACCTCATAATCTGTCCATTGGTCAGATATCCACATCATGTCACCTGCTTTTGTCAATCATCATTCGTTTGACCGTTTTCCTCCGTAGGCGGTACAATTGTTCCGTCCGGCAGAATAGACGGTTGATCAGGGGCTGCCGGATCTATCGGATTCAGCGGATCCAACGGATTCACCGGCGGTTCTTCCGGTATCACGCTCTCCGCAGTATGAATCTCACACGGCCGATTGATGGGACTCGCCGCACCAGATACCGCAGAGTAGAAGCCTGCTGGAATGCTGCCACTGTTATACACATACTGTTGATCCTGTACATAAATCCCCGATTTTTGGAAATATCGTGCAATTCCCAGCAGACCATATTCCGTCACCGTATTGCCTTCCACCTGGCTGCAGTATTCATTGGCCACATGACCGGACGCGGCACAGATACTAACCGGCACATGCGTTGTACAATACTCCGTCGGTACATCGTTGACGCTGAATTTGCCGGAAACAATACGGCTGCCGCGAATATCCCGACGGCACCACTCTGTCGCCAGCATTCCGGAGTCCCTGCAATAGGATGCTTCCACAATATTGGTCGGCTGCTCAAAATCCCGGTATTCCAAATCCTGATGTACCAGTGTCATCACCTTCTGCCACAGCGCTACAGCAGGGTTCGTCGAGCTGTTCGTCAAAATGACCTCTTCCGGCTCATCGTAGCCGCACCAGACCGCCGCGCAATAGTAGGGGGTGTAACCAACAAACCAACGGTCATGGTCGTCGCTCGTTGTGCCCGTCTTTCCTGCAACCGGCATATTCGGCAGTTTTGCCGGAGAACCAGTGCCATATTCCACCGCATAATGGAGCATATCCGTCATATACCAGGCCGCTGTCTGACTCATTGCTTCAACTGGTTCCTGGGTGTTATCCAGAATCACATTGCCGTTGGCATCTTCTACCCGTGTATAAGTATGCGGCTCCCGATACGCACCACCATTTGCAAAGGTCTCATAGGCCGCTGCCAGTGCCTCTACCGTAACGCCATTGGTTAAGCTGCCCAATGCCAGCGGCGACAGCGCAACATCCGTGAAAACGCGGCCGTTGATCGTCTCATCCGAGACCAATGTTGTCAGTCCCAACCGCTCCTTGGCAAAGGTATAAGAGTACTCCGGCGTCATCTCCGCCACCAGTTTAACAGCCACTGTATTCAAAGACCGTGATACAGCATTTTGTACGGAAACCAGGCCGCTGTAGCTGCCGTTCTGGTTACGCGGCCAAGCCGTCCCACCATCTGTCGAATAGGGTGTATCGTCATAGACAGAAGCAGGTGTAATGAGTCCAAGTTCCAGCGCAGGGCCATAAACCGTAACCGGTTTGATTGCCGAACCGGGCGAAAGCTGACTCTGTGTCGCACGGGAATAAGTCAAAGAGCCGCTCTTTTCACCGACACCGCCTGCCAGTGCGACCACATTACCAGTCTCATTATCCAGCAATACAATCGCAGATTGCAACTGCTGAGAGCTGGCTGTATCCGGCACATTAGTCAGATCTGTATAAATCTGATCCACTTTTTCCTGCAGATCCACATCCAATGTGCAATAAATCTTAAAGCCGCCGGAACGGATCATCTTATTTGCACTATCCAGCGTATAACCGGTTTCATCTGCAAGATCCTGCGCCACATCCCGGATCACC
>CAKTFW010000047.1 GCA_934561175.1 uncultured Oscillospiraceae bacterium | reverse complement strand
ATATTAAACCACTTGTTGACAAGAGTTGCCGACAATTTGAAATAGACAGTACCCGCTTAAAAGGCGGGTACGAATTTTGGCAAAACGATAGCATGCTATTATAGCAGAGACTATGTATGGAAGAAAACAGATCATTAGAAGTTTTTGAAAACGCACCTGTGCGGAAAGCGGTTTTACAAGCAGTCGGCATAGCAATGAAAGTCACCATGATGACGGGAATGGTCTGCATTGGTTTGGGACAAGGTGTGCCGCCGTTGCTTGGCTATTGCGTGGGTGCAAAAAAAGTGGGACAGATATCAGAGCGTATTGCGGTTTTCCCTCCTGTTTGCATTTGCATTGAGCACAGCGCTTACGATAATATGCTATATCTTCACAAACCAGATCGTCAGCGTGTTCCTGACCGATGCTACAGCATTTGATTACGGTGTGGCATTCTCTCGCATTTTACTTTGCACCAGTTTCCTGTTCGGCGTATTCTATGTGATCACAAATACCCTGCAGACCTGCGGTGCGGCAACGGAGTCCCTTATCGTGAATATCTCCAGACAGGGTATCATCTATATCCCGGTGATGTTCTTACTGGGGGCGCTTTTTCACGAAACAGGGCTTATCTGGGCGCAGCCAGTGGCAGATGTACTGTCCCTGCTATTAGCGATTGCCTTGTATATTTAGAAAGTCAAAGAAACTGATGTAAAAATAAACCCATCTGAGCCTGCCTTTGCTGCTTAAATAATGAAAAGCTTTTGCCTCACGCCGATTTCTGCTTTCGTCTTTCCATGCATCATCGCAACCCCGCCGGTATTCAGCCCCAGGCTCTGGGCAATACGGCGCCAGCCTTTCGCCATATATCCGTTTTTTCCTGCTCCTGTCTGGTTCCTATAATGGCAATTTAATTTGGCATATCAGTACTGACGCACACTGTCTGTGTCGATTTCATCTGTCACAAGGAATCCATAAGAGTGCCTTCTGCTCAATCAAAATCAAAGTGATTTATTTTCAATGCTCCAATGTTGGAAGCAGCGCTTCCTGTGTACCCGTGTGCAAAATGGCTGGATTTCTTTGCAATTCGGACAGGGCTCTGCCGCATAGCCTGCCGGAGGATGGCATAAGGTTACAGTGGCAGCACAGCTTGGGAGGTGCCTGAATTGAGGGACAACATCGAAAAACGAGCCTGCGATTTGGCGGTGTACATCATTGAAAACCAAGCAACTGTGCGAGCGGCAGCAAAGCAGTTCGGCATCAGTAAAAGTACAGTTCACAAGGACCTGACAGAGCGGCTGGAGCAGTATAACCGGCCGCTGTATTTGCAGGTACGGGAGGTGCTCAGCCGGAACAAGGCGGAGCGCCATCTGCGCGGCGGAATTGCCACCCGCCGAAAATACAAAGGGATGGCCTAACGGCAAAGCGGTGCATGATTGATCGTGCACCGCTTTTGGTATCCGTTCCCAAAAGCGGGATGTATTTCCCGCACAGATTGTCAAAAAAATGACAACTGTTACAAATTGCCGATAAATCAGGAAAATTTTATGGAAAATATAGACAAGTTCCCGCCCAAAACCATCTTGACAGTCGGCTGCCAAAGGCCGTACAATAGATAAGTAAAAGTGTGAAGTATGTATACCCCTGTCTGTTGCTCACACATGCACTGTATTTTGAACAAATCATATGAGGAGGATTGAACTCAATGGAAGTTCAGGACGTAGTTATTGTAAGCGCTTGCCGTACGCCGATCGGCAAGTTCATGGGTCAGTTTAAGGATCTGAGCGCACGCGATCTGGCAATGATCGCCGGTGCGGAAGCCATCAAGCGCGCCGGCATCGACGCCAGCCTCATTGAGGATGTCGCCATGGGCGAACTGTACACCGCAATGCAGGGTTCTCTGCCGGCAAAGCAGGTCAGCTACCGCATCGGCTGCCCCGCCACCAGCAACGCTGTCAGCGTCAACCAGAACTGTGCATCCGGTATGCGCGCACTGGAAGTTGTTGCCAACGACATTCAGCTGGGCAAGGCTGAGATCGGCCTGGCAATCGGTGTTGAGAGCATGACCAATGCTCCCTACCTGCTGCCGAAGGCTCGTATGGGCTACCGTATGAATGCCGGCACCATCGAAGATCATATGATCCACGACGGTCTGTTTGACGCACTGTCCGGCGGCCACATGGGCGTTACTGCTGAGAATGTCGCCAAGCGTTACGGCATCACCCGTGAAGAGTGCGACACGCTGGCTGTCCGCTCCCACAACCTGGCCTGCAAGGCAATCGAAGAGGGTAAGTTCAAGGACGAGATCATCCCGGTCGTTCTGCACACCAAGAAGGGTGATGTCGTGGTCGACACCGATGAGCATCCGATCCGCGGCTGCACTATGGAGACCCTAGCAAAGCTGAAGCCCGCCTTCATCAAGGACGGCGTTGTTACCGCCGGTAACGCTTCCGGCATCAACGACGCGGCAGCTGCTGTTGTCGTCATGAGCAAGAAGAAGGCCGAAGAGCTGGGCATTACCCCGCTGGTCAAGATGATTCATATCTGCGGCGAAGGCGTTGAGCCGGAAGTCATGGGCCTTGGCCCGGCAGTTGCCATTCCGAAGTGCCTGAAGGCAGCCGGAATGAAGTACGAGGATGTTGATTACTGGGAAATCAACGAGGCATTTGCTCCGCAGTTCCTGGGCTGCGGCCGCAAGCTGAAGGAAGACTACGGTATTGAGATCAACATGGACCGCACCAATGTCAACGGCTCCGGTATTGCTCTGGGTCACCCGGTTGGCTGCACTGCACTGCGTATCATTGTCTCTATGATCTATGAGATGAAGCGCAACAACTACAAGGTTGGCGGCGCTTCCCTGTGTGTCGGCGGCGGCCCGGCGATGGCTTCCCTGTGGACCACTGAGATCTAATTTCATCTTCTTTCCGCGCCGGAGCCAATTGCTCCGGCGCGATTTTTTGCATCCTCTCCCAAAATCTGCTATACTGTTTTTCAGGAGGTGTTTCTATGGCACGGTCAGAACGACAGAAACTGAAGCTTTTATATCTTGCAAAGTATTTTCTGGAACAAACCGACGAAACACATCCTGTTACCGTTGCAAAATTGATTGCAGCACTTAATGTCCATGAGATTCAGGCGGAACGAAAAAGCATTTATGACGACATCGCTGCGCTGCAGGCCTTTGGTATGGATATTGTCCAGCTCCGCGGCCGCAATGGAGGCTACTTTCTTGCCAGCCGCACCTTTGAGCTGCCGGAACTGAAGCTGCTGGCCGATGCGGTGCAGTCATCCCGTTTTCTCACCGAGAAAAAATCGCTGGCGCTGATCCGAAAAATTGAAAGTCTGACCAGTGTCCACGCCGCCAAAACGCTGCAGCGGCAGGTGGTCGTATTGGGCCGGGTCAAGACCATGAACGAGAGCATCTACTACAATGTGGATGAGCTGCACGCCGCCATCGCGGCGGATCGCACCGTCACCTTCCGCTACTTTGAATATGCACCGACCAAGCAGCAGGTCTTTCGCCGCAATGGCGCGCGTTATGAAATCAGCCCCTTTGCACTGACCTGGGATGACCAGAATTACTATCTGATCGGTTACGATGCCCCTGCTGGAATCCTGAAACACTTCCGCGTGGATAAAATGCAGGAGCTGACCATGACAGAAACACCGCGCAGCGGTCACGCCATCTTTGACGCACGGGATCGCAGCCGCTATGAAACGCAGCTGTTCGATATGTTCTCCGGCGAGGCACAGACCGTGCGTCTGGTTTTTGAAAATCATCTCGCCGGTGCGGTAATCGACCGCTTTGGCAAGGATATCAGTCTGATTGCCGCCGACGAAAACCACTTCACCGTCAGTGTATCTGTTGCAGTCAGTCCCCGCTTTTTCGGCTGGCTCGCCGGTTTCGGCACTGGCGTACGCATCGACGCACCCGCAGCAGTTCGCGACCAGATGCGGATACATATTGCACAAATCCTTGCACTATATGATGCGGACCAAGAAAAAACAGTAGCCGGATCTTGAAAAATGCGGTATAATAAACAAAATATTTTGATTTTTTCGATACGAAAAGGGAGATCTTATGAACACTGGCATTCTTCTGGGCAATGAGCGGCTGCATCGTCAGCTCCGTACCGCCACAGATCAAGGCAAGCTCTCCCACTGCTATCTGGTAAGCGGCTCCGCTGGTTCCGGCCGTGGTCCGCTGCTGAAACTGCTCTGCCTGGCGCTTCTCTGTACTGCTCCCGGCAATCGTCCCTGCCTGCATTGCCCGCAATGCAGGAAAGTGCTCTCCGGCGCGCACCCCGATGTGATTGTTGTGGACGATCCGGAAAAGAAAATTGTCCCGGTCGAGCTGGTACGCCGTGCCAGAGCAGACGCCTTTATCCGCCCGAATGAAGGCACAAAAAAAATCTATATTTTTCCGCGCGCAGAGGCGCTGAATCTCGCTGGCCAAAATACCCTGCTGAAAATTCTGGAAGAGCCGCCTGCCTATGGCGTATTTTTGCTAGTGGCTGAAAATCCGGATCGGCTTCTGGTCACCGTCCGCAGCCGCTGTGTCGAATTGGCGCTCTCACCATTGCCGAACGAAACCATCCTGCAGGCGCTTGCGCAGCGATTTCCGGACATTCCGGCGGAAACACGGCGCGCCGCTGCTGCCAGCTGCAGCGGCATTCTAGGTACTGCCATCTCCGCACTCCGCGCCCCGGCAAAGCATACCCCACATACAGAAGCCTTTGGTAAGGCCTTTGCTGCCAACGACCGCCTTGCGCTGCTGTCCCTTACCGCTTCGATGGCAAAGCTGCAGCGCGATGATCTTGCTGAAGAATGCGCTGCATGGATTGCACTGCTCAGTGAAGCGCTCGGCTGGCGCCTTGGCCGCCGTGCCGCCCCACCCCTTGCACAAACGATCGGGCACGGCCGCACCGCAGAAGAAATCGATACAGCAATCGCCACGCTGCGCCGTGCTTTGGAATATACGACTTACAATGTCGGTACCGGCCACATCCTTGGGATGCTGGCCGCCCGGCTCTAACCGCCGCCCTGCGGCAGACAGGAGAACCTATGGACGAAGAAATGCACACCGGCAATCAGCCGGCGCCGAGCACGGAACATCCCGTTGCCATCGTCGCGGAATCCGCTCCCTCGTTGGATTCCCCGGTTACTGTGGTAGATGTTCACTTTAAGCCCGGTGGGAAAAATTACTTTTTTGATCCCGGTAAATTATCACTGAAAGCCGGCGATCATGTCATTATTGAGACAACCCAGGGCATGGAGTTTGGCTACTGCGGCTCCGATCCCCATGTGGTGCGGGAGCGTGATGTCATCCGCCCGCTGCGATGTGTGCTGCGCATTGCAACTGAACACGACGAGAAAATTCTCGCTGAACTGAAAGAACGGGAAAAGCGTGCCTACGGCATTTGTCAGGACAAAATTACCGCCCTTGGCCTTGATATGCAGCTGGTTTCGGCAGAGTGTGCCTTTGACGGCAGTAAAATTCTGTTTTTCTTCACTGCAGATGGCCGGGTGGATTTCCGCGAACTGGTCAAAACGCTGGCTTCGATTTTCCGCACACGCATCGAGCTGCGGCAGATCGGTGTCCGGGACAAAGCAAAAATGGTCGGCGGTCTTGGCGCCTGCGGTCGTCCTTTCTGCTGCACCACATTCCTAAGCGATTTTCAGCCGGTCTCCATTAAAATGGCAAAAACGCAAAATCTCAGTCTCAATCCAACAAAAATCTCCGGCACCTGTGGCCGGCTGATGTGCTGTCTCAAATATGAGCAGGACGCCTATGAAAGCCTCTTAAAGTCTGCACCCAAGAATGACTCCTTTGTGGATACCCCGGATGGCCGCGGCACAGTGACCGATGTGAGTCTGTTGCGTCAGACCGTCAAGGTCCGAATGGAGGATGCGCCGGACACAATCCGCACCTATTCCAATGAAGACATCTATATTATTCGCAACGGGAAGGCCAAAAAAACCGATCCGCCGATTCCAAAGGATCTTGCGCCGATCTCTTCGCAGCCACACCCCCGTACGCCTGCAAAAGCACCGGAGCCTGAGATGCCGGTCGAACCAATTATTCTCTCCGCCATGCCGGATCCTGCTGTGCCGGTGCCGTCAGAACCGCAAGCGGATGCCGAACTGGGAAAGGACAGCGCATCCCACCGTCGTCGCCGTCACCGCGGCAGCCGCAAACCCGGCGATTCTCCCCGCGAAAAGCAGCTGCAACCCGATGCAGAGAAGCCGCAGGAAAATCGCGACCGGAAACCACGCACCGGCAACCGTCCCAAGCAGCCCGCTCCGCAACAGCCAGTCGCGGCGGAAAACGGCAGCCAGAAAAAGCCAAACAACCGGCGGCGCAACTACCACCGCCGCCGCAGTAGCGGCGGGAATTCATCCACGCCAAAGTCTGAAGCTTAATCAAAACGCCTCTCCGGTGGAGAGGCGTTTTTCAGTATTTCTTTTGCAGATATATCCAGCAAATCCAATACAAGACCATAAGCCCACAGACGGAATCAGCCAGGATAACTGCGTACGCCGCATAGTTTGCGATTCGCAGCACAATCGCAGCTACAGCCGCCGCCAGGCAATAATAATAGAATGCCCAACTTCTGGCCTTCTCGGCCAAATAACGGTTCCGTTCGTCCTTTACCTTGACTTCCATCTTCTCTGCATAGACCTCATCCGTCTTAAAACGGATGATCTGCACAATTCGCAATACCCCGATAAAAATCGCCCCAGTGCCCATGCCGCCCCAGAATTCATCCACCATACCGTGGAAACTCAGCACACACAGTACGGAACCAATTGTCAGATAAATTGCCAGTGCCAGAATTCTTCGATTCATTCTACTCACAATGACTCCTCCTCATAGATAAAAATATCTTCAATCTGCATTCCAAAAAACTTGGCAATCCGAAATGCCAGCAGAATCGACGGATTATACCGTCCATTTTCCAGGGAGCTGATCGTCTGCCGCGAGACTGCCAACGCCTTCGCCAGCTCCTCCTGATTCATGCCATGCGCACTCCGGATTTCCTCCAACCGATTTTTCATAACAACCCCCCAAAAAGTAAAGCATACTTTACATTCAAAGCATACATGAACTTTCTAAGAATGTCAAGTGTACTTTCCATTTTGAGTAAAAAAAAGAGCGAAGGGGAGCCTCCTTCGCTCAGCACGGAATCTGGATGGTCACATCCGGTGTCCGCAAGGACAATGCAACTGTTTGCCGTGGTCCTTCCGTCGTATAGATTTGATAACTGCCCATCGGCAGTGCATAGAACACACCGCGATCGCCGTCCTCACCGTCAATTCCCAGACAGCGCAGTGCATTCTCCCCTGCCAGATAGACAAATTGCGTCCGCTCCGGGTGGCGCTCCAGGCAAACTGTCACACTGCCCAGCACCGGACCCGTCAAGTATAGCAGCTCTCCATCGTCACGACATGGTCCCTGCTCTGCCCGCGGCTGCGCCTGTTTGGAAAAAGAAAACACCGCATTGCCGATCCGGTATCGTCCGGGCTGCAGCAGGAAAAGTGCCTCACCATCCTCCACCGTTGCCATTGTGCTGACGCCCCGCTCCGAAATTGCCGCCAACACTGTGCCGCGTGGAATCATCTCACACCGCACACACAGCCGCAGTGGCCGTCCCTGCAGCGTCGGCACTTCCTGCACTGCATCCGACTCTCCCCGAAGCAGCAGCAGAAAGGCAACTGTTAGAATGACCGCACTGCAGCTCAAGATTCCACAAATCCGGCGCACAACCTTCTGTCTCATGGAACTCCCTCCGATTGTTTTTCACCAGTATAGCGCCCAAGCTGTGCAAATTCGTCCGGAAATCGTCGAAGGCCAGTGTTCTGGATTATGATTCTGATCTTTCTACAGTGAACATTGCCTGCTGCAGCGAAAATCCCTGTGTGAAGGGACGCATAAAATTCCAGTACCCAATACCGCGCAGTCCATAGGAATTCACAAGCTGAAACTTGGCATAGGCGCTGCGTGCATCCTCAAACCAGACCTCATGTACGGTTCCATCCTGCGCGGTGTAGAAAAACCAGGGCGTCTCCGCCGTCTCATCAAATTGAATTTCCGCCCCCATACGAACCGCCAGCGCCACTGCATCCTCATTGGAGATCAATCGTGCGCGGCTCTCGCCGGGCCGATATGGCAGCGTCCAGTCATAAGCATAATTGGGAAATCCCATCAGGATTTTTTCCGGTGCAATCTCAGTGACCGCATAGTCCAGCACACGCCGGACTGACGCAAGAGGCGCAACCGCCATCGCAGGACCATAGGTGTAGCCCCATTCATAGGTCATCACCAAAACAGCATCGGAATTCTCCCCAAGCAGTCGGTAATCGTGCCCCTCATACAGAAGTCCTGGTTGATCGGCAGAAGTTTTGGGTGCCAACGCCACCAAAAGCGGAAAGCCCAACGCATTCAGACGCGCCCGCAGCATCCCGGCAAATGCCTCATAGGCAGTGGCATATTCCGGCTGAATATATTCAAAGTCCAGATCTACTCCCTGATACCCACGGGCAAGCACCTGCGCCGTCACCAGCTCTGCCAGACGCTCCATCTGCGCAGAATCACGCAGCAGTTCCATCGCCCGTTCACTGGAAAAGCTTCCCTGTTCTGTCAGCGTGGATAAGTGCATCAGCGGCAGGCATTGATACTCCTTTGCCTCTGCAATCAACGAGGTATCCTCCAGTGTTACCAATCCGCCGTCCGCACAAATTCCATAAGTAAAGGGTGTCAACGCGGAAGCATAGGGCAAAATTTCCTGCAGTACCGCCAGATTCACGAAAGGATAAGCATATCCGTTGACAAAAATCTGCCGCTGCGGCTGCTCCTTCAGTCGAATAACCAACACCTGTCCCGGATACAGTGCCGCACGGCCGCCGAGATTCGGATTACGCTGCAGCACCTCCAATGGTGTCACACCAAGCTTGCCGGCGATCGAATAAATTGTATCGCCCGGCCGAACCGTATAAACCTCTGTCGGGTGTAAAATCAAAATGCTTTGCCCAACTGCCAAAGTATACGGCGCCTGCAGGCCGTTATAACGGGCAAGAATCCCCACCGCAACTCCATAGGCTGCCGCAATAAAATACAAGGTCTCCCCCTGTGCTACCACATGAATCGTCATTCGATCACCCCGCACCAATCTATGCAAAAGGAGCCGGATGGTGCACACCATCCGGCTCCTTTTGTCTTGTATTACTCAGCGTGTTTTTCCACCCAATACACCGCCGTTTCAATCGATGCTGCGCACACCGGAAACGGCAGCTTCTTCGCATTTGGCAGCACACAGGTTGCGGCAGCCAGCGCCCGAATCTGCACTTCGTCATCCGGCAGATTCAACTGCGCCAGGTGCATGGGCAGTCCCACAGTCCGGTAAAAATCCAGCGTCTGGTCCCACTCTTTCCGATTCACCCCACCGGCGTTTGCATATTCCATCGCCAGCTGCACC
This sequence comes from uncultured Oscillospiraceae bacterium, assembly GCA_934561175.1. Classification (GTDB taxonomy): domain Bacteria; phylum Bacillota; class Clostridia; order Oscillospirales; family Oscillospiraceae; genus CAKTFW01. The sequence continues at coordinate 1,008 of CAKTFW010000047.1, read as the reverse complement.
AGTACGCCATAGGCAACCGCCTCGCCGTGCATCACCGGAAACGGATCATAGACCTGCGTCATGCCGCTGTAAATTGCATGGGCCATCGCTGCGCCGTTATTCTCTGCACCGACACCACTGAGGAAAATGTTGGCCTCACAAACCTTCTCCAGTGCCTCGCTCCACTGTCTCTGCTGAACCGACACCTTTGCCTGCGCGCCATAGCGCAGCAGCAATTCCAGACAAAGCTCCGCCAACCGATAGGCCGCCTCGTTCCGCTTCCCAACAAACATGGTATCGACTCCAGACTGCTTGCAGGCCCGCGCCTCATAATAAGTTGCGAAGGCATCGCCCATTCCGGAAAGCAGATGCCGCACCGGCGCCTCCGCAATCACCTGCGAATCCACCAGCACTACATCGGGATTCCGTTTCATCCGGTTGGAAACCACAAATTTCCCGTTTTCATCATATACTACCGAGAGTGCCGTACAGGGCGCGTCTGAAGCGGCAGACGACGGCACAATCACCACCGGCATACCATTCTGATTGGCCGCAGCCTTGGAAACATCCAGTACTTTTCCGCCGCCGATCCCGATAATTGCCGCCGCATCCAGGCCACGCGCCAACTGCGCAATACGAGCGCTCTCCGCTGCAGTCGATTCCCCGCCAAAGCATTCAATCGTATACTGCAGATCCTTCATTCCCTGGTGCAAGCGTGTCTCCAACAGGTTTTTTACAATCGGGTCTGTCACCACCAGGAATCGCTCGCCCAAAAAGCGAATATAATCTGCGATTTCCGTCAAGATTCCCGGTCCCTGAAAATATTTATCTGGTGCGCGAAATGACTTTACCACTGAAAAAAACTCCTTTCTGCCGGATCGACGCCGGAAATAATATTCTACCTTGTCTTTAGTTTACCAGATTTTCCCTACTGGGACAAATGAAAAATCCAAGATTTTTTTGCTTTTGGCTCTTGACATTATCGCACTTCATTTGTATAATAAATCTTGCTCTGTTGAAGTGCTGGTA
>CAKTFW010000046.1 GCA_934561175.1 uncultured Oscillospiraceae bacterium | reverse complement strand
ACGACGCTACCACCAATGTCAATGTCAACGGCGCTGTTGTCACCGTCGGCAACTCCAAGGCAAAGGTTCAGACCACCGACAAGTCCTTCGGCAAGAACATCAAGGACGAGAAGAAGGACAACGATGCAAAGGAATACACCATCCAGTTTGCTGAGAAGTTCCTGGAAGATCTGAAGGCTGACAACAGCAACCCGGATGAGTTCGGCCGCGATGCCACCAAGTGGACCTGGAAGAACGACGAGATCGGCACTTACTCCGATGAGGCTGATTACACCTACACTGCAAAGGTCTCCCAGAAGGCTCTGTACAATGACCTGGGCAAGAGCGTCTACGACGATCTGACCGACTCCAAGAATGCCACCAAGCTGAATGTTTGGGTCGATGGTAAGAATGTCGTTGAGGATTCTACCGACAAGGATACCGCTGAAAAGTATCTGAACAAGAACTCCACCGCAAAGATCGGCGCTGGCGCTTACACCGGCAACGGCACCCTGACTGAGGTCTATGTGGACGACGACAACAATGTCAACATTGTTATCATCAACACCTATGTTGTTCAGGCAACTGACGACTACAACTCCAAGAAGGAAGAAGTTAAGGTTTCCTTCCCGGACAACGCTACCGAAGCAACGCTGAAGGCTGGCGAGCTGACCCTGTCTCAGGACGACTTTGATGTCGCTGATGTCAAGGAAGACGACTACCTGCTGATCACGGTTGCCGGCACAGCTGACAACAACAAGGAAATCCAGACCGTTACCCCGGCTAAGACCGTCACCGGTAAGGTTTCCAGCTACAGCAAGGGCAACGATGTTACCATCGACGGCACGCTGTACAAGTACACCAACAACATTGACAACAACGACAAGAACGGCAAGGCCATCGAGTTCAGCAAGGGCGACGAGGCTACCATGGTTCTGGATGCTTACGGCTACATCATCTATGTCGATGAGGCCAACGCAACCTCCGGCAAGTACCTGTTTGCTCTGAAGTTCGCACTGAAGGGCGACTTCAACGATGACACCATTGCTGATGCCTTCTTTGCAGACGGCACCCGCAAGACCATCACCGTGAAGAACGACACCGACTTCGACGATAAGAACGATTACGAGAGCGATGTCGTTGACGGCGGCTATGTCGGCTGGTACACCTACACCGAGAAGAGCAACGGCAAGTACGATCTGAAGCAGGTTGCTACGAAGGATCAGAAGGTCGTTACTGCAACTGCTGGCAATGAGCTGACCACGAACGGTTCCGCGAAGATCGGTTCCTATAAGGCCAACAGCAGCACCGTCTTTGTTGCTCTGGACGATGGCGATGTGAAGCTGTACACCGGTATCAAGAATGTCCCGACCATCGCTGCAACTGCAAAGTCCGGCGATCTGAAGGCTTATGTCTCCCTGGATTCCAACGGCTATGCTGAGTATGTCTACCTGACCGACATCAAGGATGCCAATGTCAGCAAGACTGGCAGCACCAGCAAGGACTATGTCTATGTGCTGAAGAATGACCGCACCGGTACCGACGAGAACGAGAACGACTACACCCAGTTCAAGGCAATCGTCAACGGTGAGGAGACCACCATCCGCACGAAGGACACCAAGGAGTTCGAGGTTGGCAAGCTGTACAAGGACATTGTCTACGACAAGGACACCAACCTGGTTTCCGGCTACACTGAGGTTAAGGACAACAAGGATGACCAGAAGGTTGCTGATCTGACTGCTGATGAGATCGACTACAAGTCCGGCGTTCTGAGCCTGGGCGACACCGATCTGACGCTGGCTGACAGCTACAACATCTACCTGTGGGTTGACAAGAATGTTGCTGGCATCAACGACAACGATGACGACTACAGCGTCTCCGTCCTGACCGGCTCCGGCCTGAAGTCCTCCTGCAAGGGCTATAAGGTCACCGGCAACTATGTTGCCCTGCTGGACGACGATGACTACGCAACCGCCATCTATGTCCATGTTACTGCTGCAACCGAGGTCTAAGGCTTAATCAGTAACACAAACAAAACAAATCGCTAAAATCAAAAGCTCTCCTTTTTTGATAATGATTTGTCGAGAGGCTCCCGCACAACGGCGTGCGGGGGTCTCTCATTTTTTGCTCGATCCGGATGCATAAAAAAGCGGAACCACACAGATTGTGTAGTTCCGCAATTTTTCATATTCTGGCAGAGATTTACAGATTTTCCAGTTCCTGACTCCAGAGCGTGACCACCGCGTCGGAGGGCATCCGCCAGTCGCCGCGGGGCGAGAGCGCCACAGAGCCGACCTTTGGTCCATCCGGCAGACAGGAACGCTTGAACTGCTGCGCAAAGAAGCGGCGGTAGAAGGTCTTGAGCCATTTCAGAATCGCTGCATCGTCATACACGCCCGCGAAGGCATAGCGCGCCAGCCGGTAGACCTTGGCCGGGCTGCATCCGCCGCGGATGGCATGGTAGAGATAAAAATCGTGCAGCTCATAAGGGCCGACGAGATCCTCGGTAATCTGGGAGATTTCGCCGTCCTTCGCCGGGAGCAGCTCCGGAGAGACCGGGGTGTCCAGAATGCTGAGCAGGCAGTTCCGCAGGGCTTCGTCGCCGCAGGTATCGGCCACATAGCGCACCAGATGCCGCACCAGCGTTTTGGGCACGGAGGCGTTGACGCCGTACATACTCATATGGTCGCCATTGTAGGTAGCCCAGCCCAGCGCCAGCTCAGAGAGGTCGCCGGTGCCGACAACCAGCCCGCCGGCCTGATTTGCAATGTCCATAATCACCTGGGTGCGCTCCCGCGCCTGTGAATTCTCAAAGGTCACATCCAGCACCGCCGGGTCGTGGCCGATGTCCGCAAAGTGCTGGTTCACCGCGGCGGTGATATCCACCGTTTTCAGTGTTGCGCCCAGCCGCTCAGCCAGAATCTCCGCATTGGAACGGGTGCGGCGGGTGGTGCCAAAGCAGGGCATCGTCACCGCAATCAGATCGGCGCGGCTGCGGCCGCACAGATCCATCGCCCGCGCCGCCACCAGCATGGCCAGCGTGGAATCCAGTCCGCCGGAGACGCCGATGACCGCTGCCCCGGCGTGGGTGTGCTCCAGCCGCTTTTTCAGACCCAACGACTGCAGCGTCAGAATCTTCTCACACCGGGCAGTGCGGAGGGCTTCCTGATCCGGCACAAAGGGCTGCCGCGCATAGGGGCGGGTCAGGGTCGTCTCTGTGCAGGCCGCGCCCCAGTACAGCTCCGTCAGCGGGATGGATTCGTGGAAATAGCCCATCTTCCGCCGCTCATGGTCGAGCCGGAAAACATCAATTTCAGAGGAGATCAGCCCATGCGTCGCGGTACTCTCCGCCAGCACCACGCCGTTTTCGCAGATCAGATCCTGCCCGGTGTAGATCACATCCTGCGTGGATTCGCCGTCGCCGGTGTTGGCATAGAGATAGGCGCAGACCAGCCGCGCCGACTGCCCCGCCACCAGCTCGCGGCGGTACTCGTCCTTGGTGACGCTCTCCACACTGGCGGAGAGATTCAGAATCACGGACGCGCCGCCCGTCGCCAGCCGGATGGAGGGCGGCGCAGGCGCCCAGAGATCCTCGCACAGCTCCACGCCGACCCGCAGCTCCGGCAGCGCGCTGTGGCAGAACACCAGATCGCGCCCGAAGAACACCGGCGCGCCGAACAGCAGCACCTGATGCGCCGCAAGCTCCGCGCCGGAACGGAAATAGCGCTTTTCGTAAAACTCGGCATAGTTGGGCAGGAAGGTCTTGGGCACCAGCCCCAGCACCTCGCCGCCGTAGAGCAGCGCCGCGCAGTTGTACAGCGCGCCGCGGTCGTTATAGGGCAGGCCGACGGCAATCAGCGCGTCAAACGCCTTTGTCTCCTGCGCCACGGTCTGCAGCGCGTCCAGCGCGCCCTGCAGCAGCGTCCGCTGCAGAAACAGGTCGCCGCAGGTGTAGCCCGTCAGGCACAGTTCAGGGAAGACGATGATCTTTGCGCCATCCGCCGCGGCGCTGCGCGCCAGCGCGACGATTTGCGCCGCGTTATGTGCAGGGTCGGCCACGCGAATCTGCGGCGTGGCAACCGCTACTTTTACAAATCCATGTTTCATCGGGAATTTGCTCCTTTCGCCATGTAGGTTTATTATACTGCATCGGCGAAAAATTACAAGAAAAAGCCGCCCAGGCGGGCGGCTTTTATCCCTGTTCTGGAACGCCGAGCGTCCGGCAAAATTCCGGGAAGTGGTCCGCGGCGACGGAGAAAATCTGCCGCAGGGCGCAGGTGGTGTTCGCCATGGCCTGATACTGCCGCAGTGTGGAAATTCGCAGCGGCAGCGCGGTCACCTGCGCGCCGCTCTCCCAGCTCAGCTTCAACGGCGCATCCGCGCCGACGCCGCCGGGATGCGTACCGAAATACTGGTATTCCGGGTGCAGCGCCGCATCGACCACGCCGACGGTGAGCAGCTCCACATGGGTACTGAGCGGGTTGTAGCCCATGCCCAGAAAATAGACCTGATCCAGCGGCGAGCCGCCCTCCGCGCCGACCGCGTGGGCGTCCAGAAATTCCGACTGCCCCTGCAGCTCTTCGGCGTATTCCCGCAGCACATTCCGCTTCAGGCTGATCCGGGCGGGCGCACCGTCCCGGCTTTCCAGATCGGCGGGCGTCACATTCCAGCTGACCGGCTGGAACATTCCGGCCGGGATGACATCGATCATACCGGAGGATCCGGCGACGCTCCCGGCGCGCTTGTGCATCAGGAACACTGCGCCGCCGTCCGGTTCCAGATTCTTAATCACCGTCATCGTGCAGATGCCGACAGCCGGGAAGCGCGTTTGATCGGTGAACAGGTCACCGACTTTCCGCCGCGCCAGCGGCGTGCGGCGAAACAGCGCCGCATAGGCCGACTCGTATTCCAGGCAGCCGCAGGTGTTGAAATAATCATAAAACCCGCCGAGCCGCAGGCACAGGCCATCGCCGGAAAAGGTCTGCGGATCCAGCCCGAAGGTCGGATGATCGTAGAGGTTTTTGCCGCAGTGCAGCGCCACATTCTCCACCAGCGTATTCTGGGGCAGCGGCAGCGGGAACTCCTGCGAAAAATCGGCATTTTCCACCCGATCCGGGAGCAGGCGCACCGGAATTTCCTCCAGCGGGCGCAGCAGCGGCACGCCGGGCTGGCCGCCCATCCAGCGGCGGTCATAGACCAGGTATTCCACGCCGATCTCCGGGCGATCCTGATATTGCGCGCGGTAATCTGCCGCCGCACTGCCGCGGTACTGGTTGGAATTCTGGCGCAGCGTTTTATCGGCCAGAATCAGCCGATCCGTGCGGATCTGCTGCAAATGATCCCGAAATTCCATCAGTGCGATGATCGCCGTGGCGATGGTCAGCACCGAGATGATAAGTTCCAAAAAATCGCCCCCCTTATTCGACTATGATAGTCCGAATCCGCCGAAAAGTAAACGCCGGAAAAAGAAAAATCCCACCCGCGGACGGGTGGGATTTTGAAGCAACTTAGTCTGCTACATACGGCAGCAGTGCGATGTGCCGTGCACGCTTGATTGCCACGGTCAGCTGACGCTGATGTGCAGCGCAGGTGCCGGTGGTGCGGCGGGGCAGGATCTTGCCGCGCTCAGACAGGTAGCGGCGCAGCTTTGCAGTATCCTTATAATCGATGGTTGCGACCTTATCCACACAGAAGCTGCATACCTTTCTGCGCTTGCGCGGACGGCCCTTATCGTTCGGGACCATATTCGTATCCTCCTATCAGATTTGGTATCATTGTTCGTGAAAAACTCAGAACGGAAGCTCGGAATCGTCATCTTCCAGCATTGCAAAGTCGGAAGCGGGCGCCTGCGGCTGCGCGGCCGGGGTGCCGTAGCTCTGGCGGTAACCGCCGCCCTGCCCATAGGACTGGGACTGCGTCTGGTTGAAGCCGCCGTCGCCGTCGCGCTTGGAGTCGCCAAAATAGATGTTATCGGCGACCACTTCAGCAGAACGGCGCTTGTTGCCTTCTTTGTCGGTCCAGTTGCGGATCTGCAGCCGGCCCGTCACCACGGCCATACGGCCCTTGGTAAAATACTTGGAGACGAATTCCGCGGTGCTGCGCCATGCGACGATATCGATAAAATCGGTCTCGCGCTCGCCGCCGTCACGGTTGCCGAAATCACGGTCAACCGCCAGGGAGAACGAAGCAACGGCAACGCCGCTGCCGGTTCTGCGCAGCTCCGGATCGCGGGTGAGCCGACCCATGAGAACGATGTGGTTCAGCATGTGTCTGCCTCCTTACGCCTCGACAGCGGTGATCAGGGAACGCATAACATTCTCGTTGATCTTCATAACGCGGTCGATCTCTGCCGGAAGCTCCGGCTTGGCTTCGCAGGTCATCAGGACATAGTAGCCCTCGGTCAGGTCATCGATGGGATAGGCCAGACGGCGCTTGCCCCACTCTTCGATGCTCGTGAGCGTACCCTCTGCTTCCACCATTGCCTTGAACTTTTCCACGATTGCCTTGATACCCTCCTCGTCAACGGTCGGGTTGATGATGTAGAGGATCTCGTACTTCTGGGAAATCTTAGCCATGTTGTTTGCACCTCCTTCTGGACATATGGCCGTTTCACTTAAAAACGGCAAGGATTACCTATCCTCTGGACAGGCTAGATTATTATAAGGGAAAAGTATCCGGTTGTCAACTGCAACTTTTTGCCAAAAACGCTGCAGCTTTTTTGGCAGCACTGCGAAAAATCGGTGCAAAACTGCCAAATTTCCGAGCAGAAATGACAGAAGAACTGCAAAAGTATGATCTTTACTTAAAATTTCTGTTGTGCTATACTTTACTTTGTATAGAAATCGTTTTTTTATAAAAACAGATGAATCGCATCAATTTATAACGGAATAATTTGGGAGGCATGGAAACATGGCACAGGCAGTTCTGGATCAGATTTTGAAAGGTAAAATTATTGCAATCGTCCGCGGTATTTCCAGCAAGGATATCGTCAATTTGGCCGAGGCGATGGAAAAGGGCGGCATTCACTGCATCGAGGTCACCTTTGATCAGTCCTCTGCCGAGGCGGCAGCGGATACACTAGTTGCAATCCGCACAATCAAAGAGCAGCTGGGCGATCGCATCTGCGTTGGCGCCGGCACGGTTATGACGGTGGAGCAGGTTCGGCAGGCGGCAGAGGCTGGCGCAGAATATATGATCTCTCCGAATGTTGACGAGGCGGTCATTCGTGAGACCAAGAAGCTTGGCAAAATCTCCATTCCCGGCGCAATGACGCCGACCGAGGCCGCTTTTGCATACAAGTGCGGCGCAGATATTGTCAAGATGTTCCCCGCCGGTGTTCTGGGCCCGGCTTATATCAAGGCTGTCAAGGCACCGCTGAAGCACATCCCGCTGATCGCTGTGGGCGGCATTTCTCCGGAGAACTGCGTGGACTTCATCAAAGCCGGCTGCGTCGGCGTTGGCTGCGGCGGCAATCTGGTCAGTCCGAAGCTGGTGGCCGAAGGCAAGTTTGATGAGATCACCAAGGTGGCGCAGGCTTATACCGCAGCGCTGCAGAGCGTATAATTTTTCATAGACGCATAACTTATAATATTAAATAACAGGGCGGCGGAAGAAGCCCGGTAGGGGAATCGATATGAAACGATATATCATCTATTTTGACTCTGGCACAACCAACTCCCGCGTGTATCTGCTCGATCGCGATTTCAACATTAAATTCACCGCGCGGCGTGCAGTTGGCTCCCGCGATTCGGCCATTGAGGGCAACAACCTGGTGCTGGTTCGAGCACTCAAGAGCTTGTATGATGAGGTCTTCAAAAAGACGGATGCCATTGAGGAAGATATCGAGGCAATCTATGCCTCCGGCATGATTACCTGCCCCTATGGCCTGCATGAGATTCCGCATATCGTCCTCCCGGTTACACTGGAGGAGTTTGCAAACAACATCTATTGCCACTTTGAGAAGAAGCTGTTCGACCGGGATATTTATCTGGTGCCCGGTATTAAGACCATCAGCGAAGATATGGCGTTTGTCAACAACACCCGCGGCGAAGAGGTGGAAGCACTGGGTGCGCTGGACGATCTGGCCGAGATGGGCGCAAGCAAAAACATTGCGCTGATTTTGCCCGGTTCCCACACCCATGTAATCTATGTGGAGGATGGCACCCTGACGGGTATCATTTCCAACTTCACGGGCGAAGCGTTCCACGCTTTCAAACAGGAGACAATTCTTGCGCCGGTGCTCTCGGTGGAAGAGCCGGTGCTCAACCCGGCAGAAGTGAAAAACGGCGTGAATAACCTGCTGAAGTTTGGCTTCTCCCGCGCAATCTACATTGCCCACGCCATGCGGATTTTCTACAAGGGCACCGAGAGTGACCGTTATTCCTATGCAGAGGGTGTCATCAACGGCTGCGTCCGGGAATCGCTGGAGTATTACTGTGAGCATTTCTGGAAGAACTGCCATGAGGTTGCGATCATCGGCGATGAGTTCATGTATGCCCTGTTTAAGACAATTTTTGAAGACAGCCCGTATATTGATCATATCCGCTGGCTGCCCACCGGTCCCAATGTCAGCTACGCTGTCAAGGGCATGAAGAAAATTCTCGAATCCCGCGCAAACGGGATTGATTTTGGAGGAAAACAATGAAAGTTCTGGTTACTTCCCGTTCCTTCGGCAGTATCAACGATACGCCGAAAAACATTCTGGAAAACGCCGGCTACGAGATTACCTACCGCGGCCGCGACTTTGATATGGAGGAGTTTGAGCGCATTATCCCGGAGTATGACGCGCTGATTATCGGCGCGCATCAGTTCCGCCCCGAAGTGCTTGCAAAGTGCAAGAATCTGAAGCTGATCTGCAAGCATGGTGCGGGCCTTGACAATATCCCGCTGGATGCCTGCCGCGAACTGGGCGTGCCGGTTTGCAATACGCCGGGTACCAACTCCAACGCTGTGGCAGATTTGGCCATCGGCCTGATGCTCTCCGCCTGCCGTAATATCGCGGCGGCAGACCGCGCAGTGCGCCGCGGCGAGTGGAAAATTATGATGGGGCATGATCTGTGCAAGAAAACCGTCGGCCTGCTGGGTTTTGGCAATATTTCCAAATGCGTTGCCCGCCGCCTGCACGGCTTTGGCTGTACGGTGCTGGCCTATGATCCGTTCGTCAAGGAGGTTCCGGAGGAATTTGCCGCTTATGTGACGCTCTGCACGCTGGATGAAGTGGTCAAGGGCTGCGACGTTCTGTCGCTCCACCTGCCGCTGACCGACGAAACCCGCGGCATCATCTCCGCGCCGCAGCTGGCCGAGATGAAACAGGGCGCTTACCTGGTCAACACCTCCCGCGGCGGCACCGTCAACGAGCATGATCTCTATGAGGCGCTGAAATCCGGCCATCTGGCTGGCGCCGCGATGGATGTCATTGAGAAGGAGCCCATGCCTGCAGATCACGAGCTGCTGCGTCTGGAGAACTTCACCATGACCTCTCATATCGGTATGTATTCGGAGGAGGCCGTTGGAGCCGTCAGTATCATCTGCGCGGAGAATGTGGCTGCCATTGCAATGGGCGAGCCGCTTCAGTTCCAGGTCGTCTGATTTTTCCGTTAAAGTGGGAGCCGGCAATTGCCGGCTCCCACTTTTCGTTCTTGACGGCAGGGCAAAAATCCTGTATCATAGGCGTCGTTCCGAAAAGTGCATAAGACAGTTCGTAACCATCCTGTCTCAAAACAAAACTACGGAATCGGCCGGGATCCGGCTGGAATCAGGATGGACGCTTTGCGTCCATTTTTTGCATTAGGAGGAAAAATCATGACAAAACCGAAAATCACCACCCGCCAGATTGCGCTCTGCGGGCTGATCGCCGCCGTGTACGCCGCGGTCACAATTGCCACCCCGTTTATGGCCTATGGCCCGTTCCAGTTCCGCATTGCAGAGGCGCTGTGCGTCCTGCCCGCGTTTTTGCCCATTACATCGCTGGGGCTGTTTGTGGGCTGCCTGATTGCCAACCTGTTCTCCACGGTTTCGGCGCTGGATATTATCATCGGCTCAGCCGCCACGCTGATTGCGGCACTCTGGACCAGCCGCTGCAAAAAGCCATGGATGATCTGCCTGCCGCCGGTGGTGGTGAATTTTGTGATGGTCGGCGCGATGCTGGCCTATGTCTACACGCCGGACGCTTTTCTGCAGGGCTTTCTGCTGATGGGCGCGGAGGTCGCATTCGGTGAGCTTGTGGTGCTCTATGCCCTTGGCCTGCCGCTGACGCTGTACCTGCGCCGCAGCGGGCTTGACCTGCGCCTGCAGGCGCTTTGAAGCGCAGCTGTCTACCTTTGTCTACCGCGGGAAATGCTTGCAATGACTGGCATTTCCCGCCATTTTTTTGCCGAAAAATGGTGCAAATGTCTACCGGATTGGCTACCGGACGGCCGGAAACACCAGTATTTTCAGAGGTTTTTCAAAAAGTTAAGGGGGGTTCTGCTCGCCTTAGGGATGTAAA
>CAKTFW010000045.1 GCA_934561175.1 uncultured Oscillospiraceae bacterium | reverse complement strand
CGAACACAGAAGTTAAGCTCGTTTGCGCCGAAAATACTTTGCGGGAGACTGCACGGGAAGATAGGTAATGCCAACATTTATATTCCTCAATAGCTCAGTCGGTAGAGCATGCGACTGTTAATCGCAGGGTCGTTGGTTCGAGTCCAACTTGGGGAGCCAAACACGGTAATGCCGTCACATTTAAATGTGACGGCATTCCTTTTTAACAATTTGGGCCTTTAGCTCAGTTGGTTAGAGCGTCCGGCTCATAACCGGATCGTCCTGGGTTCGAGTCCCTGAAGGCCCACCAGGTTATCCGGCATATGCCTGCATTCATATATTGTTCTAATTAATTTATATAGGGGTATAGCTCAGCTGGTAGAGCGGCGGTCTCCAAAACCGTAGGCCGAGGGTTCGATCCCTTCTGCCCCTGCCAAAAAGCATGCAACAAATTGTTGCATGCTTTTTTTGTATATTTGGTAGCGGCTGTATATATAAGTCTGTCTAAAATACCGAAACACGGAATAAAAGAAAAAACATGCGGATAAATGACGGCAAAGAACCTCCAAAATTTTGAAAGCGATTGGAACAGAAAACATATAAACTTCCTGTACTACTCTCATGGATTCTCATGGATGGGTTTTTAAAGACGACAGTAAATAAATAAGGAGTGCTGTTGGAATGGAAAACGGAATTCCAACAGCACCCTGCTTTATTAGAAAATTTGGTTTTGGGGTGTGCCATCAAGATAAGAAAGAATATTGTGAAATATGATTTCGGCACGCTTTTCCATCGATTGCTTTGTGGCAAATGCGACATGTGGCGTCAATAGTACATTGGGCGCATGAAGAAGCGGATGTTCAGTTGGGAAGGGCGGTTCGCTTTCCAGTACATCGATACCAGCGCCAGCAATAACGCCTTGTTTTAATGCGTCGGCTAGTGCGTCGGAGTCAATAACAGAACCACGCGCGCAGTTGATTAGAATCGCACTCGGTTTCATTTTGGCAAGTGCGTCCCGATCAATCATATGATAAGTTTCATCGGTTGCCGGGACATGGAGGGAAATAATATCGCTTTCTTGCAGCAGTGTATCCAAATCCACGAAAGTGACATTCGGCAGATCCTTTTGGTTTCGGCTATAGGCTAAAACTTTGCAGCCAAAGGCGTTTGCCAAATCGGCAACGCGGCTTCCGATTCTACCGGCGCCAACAATTCCAAAAGCTTTTCCAGCAAGCTCAAAGTTGGTGGAGTTGACGGCGATGTTTCCGGAATGGGCAGCTTCTGTGCAGGCGGGGAGATTCCGCGCCAATGAGAGAACCATACCAAAAACAAGATTTGCGACGGCTTCAGTGGAATATCCGGCACAGTTACAGACCGTGATTCCGCGCTCCCGGCAAATATTTAGTGCAATGTGATCCACACCGGTGAAAGCGACACAGATCATTTTGAGTTTAGGGCAGGCTGCAATGACGGAAGCGGACAACGGAATGTTGGACAGCACCAGAATTTCAGCATCCTTTGCACGGGAAATCAGTTCGTCGGGATCCTCCCGGCGGTCATCATAATAAGTAATTGTGACACGGCCATCAAGAATTTGGTCTGCTTTCCACAACAGTTCCTCTTTGGAAATGCCGAGTGGTTCCAAAATAACAACGGGAATATCGCCCAGTCCTTTGCTATATTCCTGCGGATGGAACCATCCGAGCCCGCGGGAGAACTTTCCAAGATAGAGAATAGGGGAACCAGGGTGTTCTGTGGTTGGGCAGGGCCACTGCGGTGCGTCATGATCAAGGCGTTCCACAGTGATGCCACCGTAATAGGGAATGACAGAAGCGATTTCATCCAGAACCTCTGCAGCATCCTGTGCGGCCTGCCGATAGCCTGTAGTGCGCATGAACTGTGCCAGAACTTCTGTTTCTGTAGGGATATCGTCCGGCGATTCCTGCAGCGGACGCAATTTTTGTACGCGACGCTCCAGATTGGTAAAGGTGCCGGGTGCGGCAATAACCGGTGCGCTTGGCAAAAGTACATCTGCACGACGCGCTGCAGCAGTCATATAAGCGCCTTGATAGACGACAAAACCGATCGAGTCCGGTAATTCTGGATCTGCATCCAGAAGATAAGCAGCCAGTGTATTCTCTGTAATTCCAAGCGTACCGGCAGTACGGGGAAGTGTTGCATTCCAACACGCTTCCAAGCGATGTAGCGCGTTTTCGGAAGAAGCATCCTGCAATCCAGGCAGCAGCGTGGGAAGCGCACCCATATCAATGGTTCCGAGGGTGTTGGCTGAGCATGGAAGCGGAATGACACCGCATCCGGGCTTTCCAAGCTTGTCTGCCATGATGGCGAGGTCTAAAATGCTTTCCATCCCAGCGATGGGACGGCAGAGAATGCAGGCAGGGCCCGGCGCGACATAAAGCCGTGCTGCTTCGACCAGTGCTTCCGGATCGACATGACAGACGGCCGCAACGCGATCCGGCGTGTAACGGCGAACCAGATTCCGTACACCGTGGAAACCGCCAAAGCCTTCTGCAAAGATTTGGTTCTGCATCCATTCCTGATCCAGAATGATTTGCATCAGACCATTGGCGAAAGCAACCTCGGTGTCTGGTGCAAGTGGCAGGTGCAGTGTTGCGAGCGCGTTGAGAGATTCGCCTGCATCACCGGCAACAATCAGCGTTGCGCCACGGGAGACGGCTTGCCGGATTTGCATTCCGACAACCGGATGTGTGACATCCGGATGACATCCCAGAAGCAGAATCAACTCAGAATGTTCGGCCATATCAGAAAGGGGATTTGTGGCAAAGCCAGTCAGCGCTGCAGTCTCGGCATTTGCGTCGGTGCAGGAGATATTATTTGTACCAAGGCAGACACGCATCATCTTTTGAAACAGATAATAAGTTTCGTTCGGATGATTGGGGCCAATTACACCGGCAATCCGATCGGCGCCAGCGGCCTGCATATAGAGAAAGCCGGAGGCCGCGGTTTCCAAGGCTTCTTCCCAGCTGACAGGCATAAAACCGCCGGTTGTGCTGTTGCGTACCATGGGCTGCGTAATTGGCGTCTGCTCGCTGGAAAGCAGCGCAATGAGCTTTTCTGCAGGGCAGAGAAGGTTTCCGTTTTCGGAGTCACCGGTTGGATAGATATTTGTGATCTTTCCCTCGTCTATCGTAACCGTGATGCGGCAGCCAACACTGCAGCCAGGGCAGATGGTTTCCACTTGTTTCATAATATTCACTCCTAATGAATTAGGTTGTTGCAGCGCGCCGTTTGCAGCTGAGTGTTTGGACATCCAGCCGGAACACACAGACTGCTGCAACTGCGTTGGGAGAAAATGTATAGTCGCTTGTTCCCGTCATATGGGTCATTAAGGCCTGCAATGCGCGCAATTTTTCCTCCGGATCTGTGACTATGGAAATTGTACCGGTACCGATGATGCTTTCAAAATAGTAGCTGTATGCACAGGCAATTTCGCCACCGTCTTCCAGACCACGGTCACAGTCCATTTCAAAACCAACCGGTTTCCATGTTTGAATCAAGTCCAACTTTCGGCCAACAGGGGCGCTGTGAAAGTAGAGCTGGAGCGGGTCTGTGGAATAACCAAAGTTTAACGGAACAATATAGGGCGCATCGTCGGTCTGAAATGCAAGCCGACAGACCTTACAGTGATCGATCGCTTTTTGAATCTCCGCAAGGTCTGTAACAGCGCGGTCAGATCTACGCATAAAGACGCCTCGCTTTCTTGTCGAATGCTACTCATTATACTATGGTGCAGCGGGAATTGCAAACCGCTTTTCGCGTTGCGGCAAGGGGGTGCCAGGTGCGGAGTATCATTGAGTTTCAAAGCATGATATGATACAATAAAAACAATAATCTGTAATTGCCGGGATGTGAAATTGCGATGAGGCGATATATTGCGCTGCTGAGGGGCGTCAATATCAGCGGGAAAAATAAGCTTGCGATGTCAGAGTTGAAATTGTGCATTTTGAAGCTTGGGTTTTCAAAGGTTCTGACCTATCTGAATAGTGGAAATCTGGTCTTTTCCTGCGATTTGGAATCTGAAGCGCAGATAGCGTCTAAAATCGGCACGATGCTGCAGGAGCAATTTGGAATGGATATTCCGGTTTTGGTAATTTCTCAGGACCGTCTGAAAACGGTGCTGTCCAGCGCGCCGGATTGGTGGGGGACGACGGATCCAGCAGTGTATGACAATTTGATTTTTGTGTTTCCAGGAGTGACGGCGGAGCAAGTTGCAGAACGGATTGGAGCGCCGACAGCTGGATTAGAACAGATCTCCACAGTTGAAAGAGAGATCTTTTGGTCGTTTGACCGCCAAAAGTATGCAAAAGCAAACTGGTGGAAGAAAACTGCAAGCAAAGGAATTGGGGAGTTGCTCACCATACGAACAGCAAATACCTTGCGGAAAATTGCCGCGATGTGAGAAATAAAGAAAGGGATTCATGGAAAATGGAAGAGAGTTTTTTTGACCGCTTGGATGCGATTTATGGATATTTGAATGGAATGCAGCGGCGTATTGCTGAGCATTGGCGGACACATGCTGCACGGGTGGCGGAGCAATCTGCGGAAGAAACGGCAGATCAACTGGGAATTACAGCGGACGACTTGACACAGATGGCACAGATTATGGGCTATCTGGATTATACGCAGCTGCAGGCGGATTTACGCGAAAGCTTGCTGGATGGGGGCACTGTGCCGCAGCGCGTCTCCAGTGCGCTGCAGATGCAGATGGACCAGCTGTGCGCGCAGCTGGAAAACGACCGGAATAATCTGGAAAAGACGATGCAGCTACTGCCGCCGGAGGCAATTGGACGGAGTATTTCGATGCTGCAGCAGGCAAACAAAATTTGGATTTTGGGACTGCGGACCTCTTTTTCACTGGCATATTACAGCTATCTGCGACTTTCCCGTGTCCGCGAGCAGGTGAATCTGGTACATGCGACAGGACTGGAATATCCGGAGGAACTGTCTGAAATCGGCACAGGGGATGTTTTGCTGGCCTATTTGTTTCCTCGCTATTCGAAAATGACGGCAAATTTGATTTTGCTGGCAAGAGGTCAGGGCGCCAAGGTCCTTTTGGTGACGGACGAACGGGCGGAATCGCTGGACGCCTATGCAGATCTGATGCTCCCCTGTTTTACCCGTGGAGTGGGAGAAACGGTTTCGCTTGCGGCGCCGATGAGTGTCAGTACCTTTTTTGCGGAAGCACTGGCGCAGCGAATGCCGCAGATGGCGGCAAAACAGGCGGAACGAACGCAGGCTTTGCTGATCCGCGGGTTTGATCTTGGAATGCGGGAATAGGAGCTTGGAATGCCGGAAGTGGATGCGTTGGAGTTTTTGAACGATTATCGGGAAGATAATCGAATTGAGGCAAAGCGGGCGCAGGGCGGCCTGCCGCACAGCCTATGGGAAACATATTCTGCTTTTGCGAACACCCTGGGCGGCGTGATTTTGTTGGGCGTAGCAGAGGATGCGGACAAGTCGCTCTATTCGGTTCCAATGATTGAGCCGGAGAAGCTGGTGGCAGAATTCTGGAAACACCTGCGGGATCCGGCACAAGTCAGCATAAATTTGCTGCGCCCGGAGGATGTTCAAATTGTGCGCAGCGGAGAAAATCGGGTTGTAGTGATTTTTGTGCCGCGTGCGCCGCAGCATCAGCGGCCGGTCTATGTCGGCGGCGATCCTTATACCGGTACATACTACCGCTGTGGGGAAGGAGATTTGCGTTATCCACGGGCAGAAGTGGAGGCAATGTTGAAAAAAGCATAATAGCAGTGTAAAATCAAAAAAGAAGACATCTTCCGATGGAAGATGTCTTCTTTGCTGCATGGTACGCCAGAAGGGATTCGAACCCCCGACCTACTGATTCGTAGTCAGTCACTCTATCCAGCTGAGCTACTGGCGCATAACGCTTTGCTATCTTAACACATAAAATGAAAAAATGCAAGCGATTTTCAAAAAAGTTTTTAGAAATCTTTACGATAATTCGCTGGATGTGGTACACTCTTATGTAGGCCGGGGAGAAGCCCGGCCACGCGGAAAGGGACAGTCAGTGCATCATGCAGTGGGTGGTTTTATCAATGGCTCGCTCTACCGACTGTGCTGCACGGTCTGCCATGGCCCGCATTTGCGATTGCTTCGGCAGCATCATGACAACGGTGGCGCCTGCCGCCATGCCAAGTCCGATGGTTGCAATGAATGACTTAACTTCCATTGGATTTCACGCCCCTTTCATGCTTTAGTATTTCCAACGAGATCTTTGAGAATCGCGTAAAATGGAGGAAAATATGGGAATTTTAATTCAAAATGGAACGGTGATTAATCCTGACGGAGCTTTGAGCGGCAGACTGGACATTCTCTGTGAAAATGGCGTGATCACAGAGATTGCGCCACAGATTGTGGCAGAGGGCCATACGGTGGTGTGCGCAGATGGGAAGATTGTTGTACCCGGCTTTGTGGATATGCATGTGCACCTGCGGGATCCTGGACTGACCTATAAGGAAGACATTGCAACCGGTACGGCAGCCGCAGCCGCCGGCGGTGTTACCACGGTGTGTTGTATGCCGAATACAAAGCCTGTCTGTGATTGTGTGGAGGTCATGCAGTACATTCAAAATCGGGCGGCAGAAGCTGGTTTTGCACGCGTGCTGCCCATTGCAGCGGTAACGGTTGGGCAAAAGGGTGAAACTTTGACAGATTTTGCGGCTCTGCGTGCGGCGGGGGCATGTGCGTTCTCAGACGATGGTGTCCCGGTACAGAGCGCGGCGCGGATGCGCGCTGCGTTGCAGGAGGCAAAAAAACTGGGGTGCTGTGTGATTTCCCACTGCGAGGATGCAGAGATGGTGGGAAACCGCGCCTGTAATGAGGGGAAAATTTCACAGCAGCTTGGAATTCCAGGGCGTCCGGCGGTAGCGGAAGATTTGATGGTAGCGCGAGATGTCATGCTGGCAGCGGACACCGGCGCGCATGTTCATATTGCACATGTTTCGACAAAGGGTTCGGCAGAAATTATCCGGTGTGCCAAAGCCGCCGGAATTGCCGTCACGGCGGAGACTTGCCCGCAATATTTTATGATGACAGAGGAACTGCTGTTGGAAAAGGGAACGATGGCGCGGGTCAATCCGCCGCTGCGGACGGCAGAAGATCGCGATGCAATTCTTCAGGCGGTTTTGGATGGAACGCTGGACTGTATTGTGACTGACCACGCGCCCCACAGCGCAGAAGAGAAAGCGCGGCCATTGACGGAAGCACCCAGTGGTATGGTGGGGTTGGAGACCAGCTTTGCGGCCTGCATGACGGCGCTGGTTGTGCCGGGTTATTTATCACTGGAACAGCTTGTTGCCAAGATGAGCTGTGTACCAGCCGCGATTCTCGGCATTGACGCCGGTGTACTGCGCATTGGCGGCCCGGCGGATGTCACGGTGCTTGACCCGGCAGAGCGTTGGACGGTTGCACCGGAACAATTTCGTTCCAAAGCCCGCAATACACCCTTTGGCGGTATGACTTTAACCGGCCGCGTGAAAACGACGATCTGCGGCGGGAAAATCACTTTTCAAGCCGAATAAAGTATGATATACTAATAAAAATATCGGAAAGGGGCAGATGGAAGATGTCGATTGATCGTCTGCAGGAAAAAATCTGCAAAAAGAAGAATCCCACGGTAGCGGGGCTGGATCCCAAACCGGAATATATTCCACCGCATATTCTGGAGGCGTGCTATGCGCAGTACGGCAAAACACCGAAAGCGATGGCGGCTGCGTTTGAGACTTTTTGCAAGGGCCTGATTGATGCGCTGGCGCCGATTGTTCCGGCAGTCAAGCCGCAGGCTGCTTTTTTTGAGGTGCTGGGGCACGATGGCATGGAGGCGCTGGAACATGTGGTCGCCTATGCTAAGGAAAAGGACCTCTATGTGATTATGGATGCAAAGCGCGGCGATATCGGCACAACAGCAGAAGCTTATGCGCAGGCGTACCTTGGCAGTGTGGAGATTGGCGGCGAAACCTATGCCCCCTATGATTGCGATGCAATTACGGTCAACGGTTACCTTGGTTCAGATGGGATTAAGCCCTTCTCTGCCTATTGCAAGGATGCGGAGAAAGCAATTTTCCTGCTGGTCAAAACTTCAAATAAATCTTCCATGGAGGTGCAGGACCTTGTTGTCGGCGACCGGGTGATGTACCGGGTGATGGCAGATCTGGCAATGCGGTTGAGCACCGATATTTTTGGGAAGAACGGCTATTCAAATATCGCAGCGGTTGTTGGTGCAACCCATCCGCAGGTGATGAAGGACCTGCGCGCGCGGTATCCACAGATCTTTTTCCTGGTGCCGGGGTATGGCGCACAGGGCGGCACGGCAAAGGATGTGCAGTATGCCTTCGACCAGTTGGGCCGCGGCGCCATTGTCAATGCGTCCCGCAGTATTATGTGTGCTTGGCAAAAAGCAGGGACGGATGGCACGGACTATGGTGAGAAGGCTGCCGAAGCAGCGCTGAAAATGAAAAATGACATTGGACTTTATGTCCGGGTACTGTGAGGGCTTATGGCGGATATTTATAACTGTACCATCGTCAAAAAAGATACCTTTGGCGGGTGTACTGAGCTGGTAATTGAAAACGCTGCCTTAAGCAGGGCGGCAAAGCAGGGACAGTTCCTGCATATCAAATGCGCCGGGCAGACGCTTCGCCGCCCGATTAGTATTTGCGATGTGTCCGGCGGAACGCTGACGATTGTGTTTGAGACCCGTGGCGTGGGGACAGCCTGGCTGGCAGCGTGCAGGCCGGGAGATGTTCTGGATGTCCTGGGACCGCTTGGCAACGGCTTCCCGGCGGTGCAAGGAAAAATTCTGGTGGCCGGCGGCGGCATCGGCGTACCGCCGATGCTTTTGACAGCCAAGCGTGCAGAAAGTGCGGATGCAGTGCTGGGTTTCCGCAATCAGAGCAGAGAAATGTTGACCGAACAGTTTTCGGCGATTTGCGGTACCACAGTTGTGATGAGCGACGATGGAAGCTGCGGTAAGAAAGGCTATGTGGCGGATGGCGTGGCAGAGCTGCTGAAAAATGGCGGTTATACAGCAGTAATGGCCTGTGGGCCCAAGCTGATGCTGCGTACTGTTGCGGCTGCGGCAAAGGCGGCTGGTGTACCATGCTATGTATCGATGGAAGAGCGCATGGGCTGCGGCATCGGCGCATGCTTGGTCTGCGCCTGTAAAACGCAGAAAAATGGGCAGATTGGCTACAGCCATGTCTGTAAAGATGGGCCGGTTTTCCCG
Organism: uncultured Oscillospiraceae bacterium; assembly: GCA_934561175.1. Lineage (GTDB taxonomy): Bacteria > Bacillota > Clostridia > Oscillospirales > Oscillospiraceae > CAKTFW01. Next base: position 1,272 of record CAKTFW010000045.1, on the reverse strand, counting down.
GCAGAGGAGGTGTGCTGGGAATGACGGATCTTTCGGTCAGTCTCGCCGGTGTCACGCTGAAAAATCCAATTGTGGTGGCATCCGGTACTTTTGGCTTTGGCCATGAATTTTCAGAGTTTTACGATCTGTCGGAACTGGGGGCTATCTGTGCCAAGGGGTTGACAGTGCATCGTAAAGACGGTAATCCGCCACCCCGAATTGCTGAGACACCGGCCGGAATTCTCAACAGCGTTGGCCTGCAGAACCCAGGTGTTGATGTGTTCTGCGAACAGGAAATGCCGTATTTGAAAAAAAGTGGGACAAAAATTATTGCAAATATTTCCGGTAATACTTTGGACGAATTTACGGAGTTGGCGGAAAAAGTGTCTGCTGCGGGGGTTGACTTGATTGAGGTCAACATTTCCTGTCCGAATGTCAAGTGCGGCGGCCTTGCCTGGGGCACGCAGCCGGAATCTGCAGCGGCGGCGACTACCGCAGTGAAAAATGCGGCGACGGTACCGGTAATTGTCAAACTCTCACCGAATGTAACGGATATTACGCAGATTGCGCGTGCTGTGGAGGATGCCGGTGCAGATGGCGTCAGCTTGATCAATACACTGCTTGGAATGCGTATCGATGTCAAGACACGCCGCCCAATTTTGCACAACAATATGGGCGGCCTGTCCGGTCCGGCGGTTCTGCCGGTTGCAGTGCGTATGATTTATCAGGTCGCGCGTGCAGTGAAAATTCCGATTCTTGGTATGGGCGGTGTTGCCTCCGGTGCAGATGCAGCGGAGCTGATGCTGGCGGGGGCATCTGCGGTTGCGGTTGGTACGGCGTGCTTTATGGATCCCTATGCGCCAATTCGGGTGCGTGACGGCCTGCGGGATTATTTGGAATGCAACCAGATTGCTGCGGCACGGGAGTTAACCGGGCAAGTGATTCCCTATGAGAATTGAGGCCTGGACATGACCAGAATTTATGTGATTCGCCATGCAGAGGCGGAGGGAAATCTCTACCGCCGCCTGCATGGGCAGTATGATTCGTTGGTTACGCCGAACGGAAAACGGCAGATCGCTGCATTGGAGCAGCGATTTGCATCAGAACAGGTGGATGCCTGTTATTCCAGCGATTTGATCCGCACATGCCTGACAGCGCGTGCGATCTATGTCCCCAAGCGGCTGCCGCTGCATCCGGACCGTCGCTTTCGTGAGATCAACATGGGTGTTTGGGAAGATGTCCCTTTTGGCTATGTTGGCCATTTTACCCCGGAGGCGCTGGACACCTTTAACC
>CAKTFW010000044.1 GCA_934561175.1 uncultured Oscillospiraceae bacterium | reverse complement strand
CCCCGCATCACAGGATGCGGGGCATAGCTTTTGAAAAACAAAATCGCCCCCGGCGCAGCTGCGCCGGGGGCGATTACTTCTTCTATTTAGCCGTTTTCTGCTTCAAACTTCTTCATGAACTCGATCAGATGATCTACGCCTTCCTCCGGCATTGCATTATAAATGGAAGCACGCATACCGCCCACTGAACGGTGACCCTTCAGGTTGGACATGCCAGCCTTGCCGGACTCGGTCGCAAACTTGGCGTTCAGTGCATCGTCGTCGCAGCGGAAGACCACATTCATCAGGCTGCGGGATTCCGGCGAAACCAGATTCTTGAACAGCTTGCTGGTCTCCAAATAGTCATAGAGCTTACCGGCCTTGCGGGCATTGCGCTCATGCAGCTTCTCCAGGCCGCCGATCTCTTTAATCCACTCCAGAACCAGCTTGGTCATATAGATGCTCCAGCAGTTCGGCGTATTGTACATGGAGTCGTTATCCGCCATCACCTTGTAGTTGCACATGGTCGGGCAATACTTCGGCACATTGTCATTGAGCAAATCCTCACGGATGATAACCAATGCCATACCTGCCGGAGCCAGGTTTTTCTGAACACCTGCATAAATCACACCAAACTTCGAAACATCCACAGGCTCGGAGAAGATGCAGGAAGACATATCTGCAACCAGCGGCACATTACCAGTCTCCGGAATATAATCCCAATGGGTGCCGAAAATCGTGTTGTTAAAGCAAATGTGAACATAATCCGCATTAGGATCCAGATCCAGCTCATTCTGGCGGGGAATCCGGGTGAAATTCTCCGACTTGGTGGAACCTGCTACACGGGCGTCGCCGTATTTCTGGCCCTCTTCATAGGCTTTCTTCGAGAAGTTGCCGGTCAGGATATAATCTGCCTTTCCGGTTTTCATCAGATTCAGCGGCACGCAGGCAAACTGCAGCGATGCGCCGCCCTGCATAAACAAGACCTTATAATTATCAGGCACGCTGAGTACTTCACGCACCAACGCTTCTGCATCCTTGGCGATCTGATCGAACACCTTAGATCGATGACTCATCTCATTAACACTCATGCCTGAGCCCTGACAGTTCATCATCTCATCTCTGGCTTTTTCCAGAACCGGAACCGGAAGCATGGACGGGCCGGCAGAAAAGTTGTAAATACGATCGTACATAGCGGTACCTCCTGTAAATGGTATATTACCGAATTCCCGTGGAATTCGTATAGGTTTGATTTTACGCGTCCTGCGCGAAAAAATCAACTATATTTTCTTCATTTCACAAAAATTTCCCTGCAAATTTAGCAAAAATGCAACAGAATGGGCACTTTTTCCACCGCGTCTCCTGTTCGCAGACGCAACGGTAAAATTCTTCCGTACAGGGACACCTGTACAAGATCAAAGGAAGCACCTTATTTTCAATTTCCTTTTCTGCATCCCCTTGATCTTTGAAGCAGGGTGTGCTACAAGTCATTCGTTCGCTCGGAGGGCGCTTTGTTCAGAGAAACAACAGCCGGCCAAGAGACAGACTGAAATGTCTGCTTCTTGTCCGGCTTTTTTCTATAAAAAAGGGGAAAAATCAAGCATGGATTTTTGAATGGTAAAATCAAACCGATCTATTTCAAATACCTGTCAGCGGCGTTTGGCAGCGCCATGATTACATCGGTCTATTCAATTGTGGATGCCGCGATGGTCGGGCAATACCACGGGCCGGAAGGAACCGCTGCGCTGGCCGTCGTCGCACCAGTCTGGAATATCATCTACAGCCTCGGTCTGCTGATGGGCATCGGCGGCAGTGTGATTTTCAGCACGAAACGCGGTAGCGCACGAAGTGATGGAAGTGAAAATCAGTATTTTACAGCCGCAGTAATCGGTGCAGTCGCTTTATCCATCCTGGCGTGGAGCGGCATTGTCTGTTTTTCACAGCCAATCCTGACTTTCTTCGGTGCAGATGAACCACTGCTTGCACTGGCACAAAAATATATGCGCCCAATCCAGTATGTGTTTCCGCTTTTTCTGTTCAACCAAATGTTGGCAGCTTTTCTGCGGAACGACAGGAATCCGGGCCTTGCAACACTCGGTGTACTGCTCGGCGGCATTTTCAATATCTTTGGCGACTATTTTTTGTATTCACCTGCGATATGGGAATCTATGGCGCAGGACTTGCAACCGCGATCGGCTCTGGCATCTCTTTTCTTGTCATGCTGACACACTTTATCAGCCATAAGAACACACTCCGCCTGGTAAAACCGGAGCAGCTTCTCAAAAAGCTCCGTGAGATCTCCGTCACAGGGTCCTCCACTTTCTTTATTGATGTGGCAATGGGAATCCTGACCGTGCTGTTCAATCGCCAGATTATGAAATGCCTCGGCGCAAACGCATTGGCGATCTATGGTCCGATTATCCAGGTCAACACTTTTGTCCAGTGCTGTGCATACAGCATCGGGCAGGCGGCACAACCCATTATCTCCACAAACTTTGGTGCCGGGAAGGGCGACCGCATCCGGGAAGCGCTTCGGCTGGCACTGATGACCGCAGCGTTCTTCGGCGTGTTTTGGACAGCGCTCAGCATAGCATGTCCGAACCTCTATATCCGCATCTTTATGACGCCCACGCCGGAAATTCTGGATATGGCCCCTGCCATTATTCGCACCTATGCGTTGTCATTCCTGCTGCTGCCATTCAACATCTTCTCAACCTAGTATTTCCAGGCAATTATGAAGCCGCAGGCGGCGTTCATCGTATCGGTAGCACGGGGACTTATCATCAGCGGTATTTTCATTTTGGCGCTTCCTGTTCTGGCCGGTGCAGATTTTCTGTGGCTTTCCATGCCAATTACGGAGCTTCTGGTTCTGTTCTATGCCGCTACAGCCATCCAAAAGTATACAAAGGCGCTATAATGACTCCTTATTCTTTCCAGTTCTTCTGCCAGCCGCCCTGCACATAAAACAGGACCGACATCGCCGTTGCGATGCACCAGCCCACCGGCCAGGCGCTCCAGATTCCCACTGCACCAAAAATTTCGCTGAGCAGCGCAGACAGTGCCACCCGGAGAATCAAATCCGTAAAAGTTGTCGCCATAAACTGTTTCATCGCGCCGGCACCGCGCAGGACGCCGTCTGTCACCAATTTGGCGGACACAACGAAATAAAATGGCGAAACGATCCGCAAAAACTGTACACCGGAAGCCACTGCCGCCGCTGATCCACTCTTCATAAAGAAGTGAATCATTGGCGTTGGCAACAGCCAATAGAGCAGGACACAGGGAACGCACAACAGCCACACCATCTGCAGTCCCGCCTGATGCCCCTTTTGAACCCGCTCCAACCGCCCTGCGCCCAGATTCTGCGCACTGAAGTTGGAAACGCCGTTTCCAAGGGTTGTAAATGAAGTAATTACCAGATTATTCAACTTAATCGCAGCAGAATAGCCCGCCATCACCGCAGTTCCAAAGCCGTTGATGACGCTTTGAATCAAAATATTTCCCACCGAAATAAAGCTCTGCTGCAAAATACTGGGTACTGCAATCACTGCAATCTGGCCAAGAATCCGCACAGAAAACCGGCGCAGCGGCCCCGTCGCCGGGATGGCGCGCAGGCGGCGAAACACCGTGCCAATCGCCAGAATGCAGCTGATGCTCTGGCATAAGAAGGTCGCCCAAGCCACGCCGTCCACGCCCATACCAAGGCCATGCACAAACAAGATGTCCACCGCAATGTTGGACAGCGAGGAAGCCGCCAAGAACCAGAACGGTGTTTTGGAATCGCCCATTGCGGAAAAGATGCCCGTTGCAATATTATAGAAAAATAGAAATGGCAATCCCGCCGTATAGATTCTGAGATACAGCGCCGAATCCGCGAAGACCTCCTTCGGCGTGTGGATCAGCGACAACAGCGCTCCGCCAAACAGCAGTCCCACCAACATCAGTACTGCACAGATACCTGCGCTGGCAATCATGGTCGTGGATACTGCAGTTTTCAGATTGTCGTATTCCTTCGCGCCAAACATCTGCGATACAATTACGGAACAGCCAATGTTGCAGCCAAACGCCACTGCGATAAAGATCAGGGTAATTTCATAGGAATTGCCCACTGCCGCCAACGCATTTTCTCCAATGAACTTGCCTGCTACCCAGCTGTCCGCCAGATTGTACAGCTGCTGAAACACCATACTGCCGAAGAGCGGCAGCGAAAATTGCCACAGTACCACCCGCGGCGAACCTGTTGTCAAATCCCGATTCACCGCACATCACCGATCCAAATTTTTCTCATATCCACATTTCCCTTCAAGCACACACAGCGCTCTCATATCATTTTACATAGCTGGAACCAAGGCCGGCTCAAACTTCCTCCCGTGCGAGTAGCCGCGCAATCGGTTTACGCCGCACTTCCAATGCCCCTTCTGGACAAAATTCCTGGCAGCAGAAACAGCGGATGCACTTCCGCCGGTCGATTTTGGGTCTTTTCTGTTCCATCTGAATTGCCGCAGCCGGGCAAACCTTTTTACAGACTGCGCAGCCGACGCATCCGTACTTTTTCAGCACCGGTTCCGCGCCAACAGCCTGCTGCATCAGCCAGGATCGAATCCGTCCAAACACGCCACCCGTTCCGGCAAATTTTGTATCTTTATTTCCAGGCAGCAGCTTGTAGTCCGGTATCAGAAAGCGCCGCCAGTCCCCCGCAATCTCCAGCGCTTCCACAGAATCCGGAATCAGCAGCCGTTCCTGCGCCGCGCGCAGGGTCGGGATGCGATCCACCGGCAGGCCAATCAGCGCTGCACAGAGCAGATCCACCGCATGGGCAGACGTACCTGCTACCAGACAGCCAACCTGACGCGGCGTCCCAGAGGTTGGGCCGTTCCCCTCCATGCCGACCACTGCATCCACCAGATTCAGCCGTGGGCAGAAGTATTCATCCAAATCGACAATCATATGGGCAAAGTCCATCGGATCTGGATAGCGGAAGTGATATTCCGGCTTCATCGTGCCGGGTACCACGCCAAAGAGGTTCTTTGCAGCAGCCGACATTCCCATCATTCCATGGGTCTTTAGCTTGCAAAAATTGATAATCGCATCACATTGATCCAGATACCCTGTGTAGGAAAAAGTTTTTGCCCGCCAAGCCTGGGGCATTTGTGCCGTCTTGACCGAAAAGTCCTCGTTAAGCTGTACATCTGCAATTGTGCGCATTCCGGTCGCTGTATAAATACGGTTTACATAAGTATAATTATACAAACCGCCAGGACTGTCACCAATTACGACCTCTGCACCGCGTGCCCGCAGCTGCACACTGAGCGCCGCCAGCAGCGCCGGATGCGTGGTTCCCGCACGCTCTGGCCGCAGCATGGAAACCAGATTTGCTTTAATTCCAATGCGCATCCCCGGATGTACCCAGTCCAGGCCGCCCAGTGGCGCAAGCACTGCCTGCAATGCAGCCTGGCAATGCTCTGGTGCATAGTCCACGCAGGACGCAACAGAAAGATCCGGCATTTTTCCCTCCCCTTTCCCGTTCATTATAACGGTTTGGCTGGAATTTGTCACGCGTGGGCCGCTGATCGGCCTCATTTTGTTGCAAACAGTCCCACAGCATGGTAAAATCAATGCCGAAAATCAACACAATTCGGTATCCGTGTTGTTCCATGGCACCTCCTGATTCGGTACAATCAAACCATCAAATCAAGGAGGCTGCAAGCCATGAATACCGATAAAATTTACGCAGAACAGCTCGCCAACGAATATGCGCCGAAGGATACCTCCAAAGTGGTCGCCCTTCGCAAACTGGATGCAAAGGCCAAGCGTCCCGCCATGATCTTCACCTACAGCACAGGCATTATTTCCGCGCTGGTTCTTGGCGTTGGAATGTGTCTTGCCATGGGACAAATCGGCAGTGGAAGCACCGGCTCTTTTGTGCTCGGAATTCTCATCGGCGTGATCGGCATGGCCGGTATGGGCATCAACTACCCGCTCTACCGGCGTCTTCTTGCAAACGGCAAGAAAAAGTACGCCTTTGAAATTATGGAACTAGCAAAAGAAATCAGTGAGAACTAACCAATGCAAAAGGTATGGGCAATTCTCGTCCGCTTTCTGCACCCGCCAAAATGGATGCGGCGTTTCTGGCGCTGATCGAAAAAAAGGACTTCGCCTACATTACCGTGAAGGAACTCTGCGAACAGGCCGGCGTCAATCGCTCCACCTTTTATCTGCACTACGACACACTGGATGACCTTCTGGCGGAAAGCGCCCAATACATCATCGATCAATTTGTGGATTTTATGCCGCAGGATACAATTGAATTTCTTCAAAAGCTGCCGGAACGGCCACTGGAAGAGCTGTATCTTCTCGCGCCGGAATATCTGATTCCCTACCTGACCTATGTCAGGGAAAAAAAGCGCATCTTTCAGGCAACGCTGGCACATGCGTCTGTTTTGCGCATGAACGAAGCCTATGGGAAACTGAATCGTCATGTACTGGTACCGATTCTAAACCGTTTTCAAATCCCCGCTGAAGAACAATCCTACAGGATGTCCTTTTATATCAGTGGTCTGATCGCAATCATCAACGAATGGCTGAAAAACGACTGCACAGATTCGATTGCGCATATTGTTACAGTGATGCAGCACTGCACCTATTCAAGGACTTCCCACTAACAGATCCAGACAAGAAAACGAGGGGGCGCAGAATTTTGAAATTCTGCGCCCCCTCGTTTTCTTAAAATCCGCTGGCGCCATAGTTCTGCAGCACGCGGGCACTGGGATCCGCTACCTGACATCCCGCCCAGGCGCGGTTCGGCATCCAGAAATCAGCAATCATACCACTCTGGCCGGGATAGTACTTCTCAAACAGCTCCCGATAAAGCAGGCTTTCCTTGGTAAAGGGTGCAGCGTGCGTGTAACGGCTGGCTTTCTGCACAAATTCGGCCGTCGTGTAGCGCAGCTCAGCATATTCCTTCAAATCATCCACCATAGAGTGCCCCACTGCATCGGAAAAAGCTGCCTTTTCCCGCCAGAGAATCGTATCCGGCAGCCAGTCGCCTTCAAACGCTTTCCGCAGCAGATACTTTCCTTTCCCATAGGTGTTCAGCTTTTTCTGCGGATCAATCGACAGCACATAGCGGACGAAATCCAGGTCACCAAACGGCACCCGCGCTTCCAAGCTGTTGGAAGAGATGCAGCGGTCCGCCCGCAGCACATCATACATATGCAACTCCCGTATCCGCTTCTGGGATTCCACTTGAAATGCCCACGCGTCCGGCGCAAAATCTGTGTACTTATATCCAAACAATTCGTCAGAGATCTCGCCAGTCAGCAGCACGCGAATATCTGTTCTCTCATGGATCGCCCTACAGACCAGATACATGCCAATCGATGCGCGAATCGTGGTAATGTCAAAGGTGCCAAGCAACGCAATCACCGGCTCCAGCGCCTCAATGACCTGCTTTCTGGTAATCACGACCTCTGTGTGGTCGGCACCCAGATAATCGGCAACCTGGCGGGCATATTTCAGATCAATCGCATCCACATCCATGCCGATCGCAAAAGTGCGAATCGGTTTTTTCAGTTTCTTCGCCGCAATGGCGCAGACCAACGAAGAATCCAGGCCGCCGGAAAGCAGAAACCCGACCGGTGCATCTGCATCCAGCCTTTTTTCAACACCTGCTACCAGTTTTTCCCGAATGTTTCGCGTGATTGTCTCCAAATCATCTTGGCAGACACGGTTCACTCTGGCAATATCGCAATAGCGGACAAAATTTCCATCGCAGTAATAGCAGCCAACCGGGAACGGCAAAATTTCCCTGCAGAATCCCACCAGGTTTTTCGCCTCACTGGCAAAGGCAATTCGGCCACTCTCTGAATAGCCGTAATACAGCGGGCGGATGCCAATCGGATCGCGAGCCGCAATCAGGCGGTCGTGTTTTGCATCATATAAAATCATAGCAAACTCGGCATCCAACCTTTGGAACATCTCCAGGCCATATTCATAATAAAGCGGCAGTAGAATCTCACAGTCGGAATCGCTCCGGAAAGTGTAGCCCTGCTCCTCCAGCGCTTTCTTCTGCGTGCGGAAACCATACAGCTCACCATTACAGACCACCAGATCCTCGCCGCAGCGAAACGGCTGCATTCCCTCCGGCGTCAGACCCATAATCGCAAGCCTGCCAAATCCCAAATATCCCGACGGCGTTTCTACTACCCTGTGATCGTCCGGTCCACGGCTTTCAGTCCGCAGCAACAAACGCTCAAACCGCTGCTTGGAACAGTCTTTTCCTGCATAACCCATGACACAACACATTTTTCATTCCCCTTTTCGATAAATTGGTGGGATTCGAGGGACGAAAAAAGAAAAAAGAAAGACAGTCGACTTCGTCCCTGCATTAGGACGAATCGCTGTCTCGATCCGCGGTGCCACCTAATTTACCGGATGTGCCGGTCACCTTTCCGTGCTCCACTAAGCACTGCCCCTATAACGCTGGGCCTGCGGCGCGCCTACTCTCCTCGATTTCAGCTTGCAGCTCGTGAGTGTTCTTCCCGCAGACGCCTGTACGAACTTCCCACTGCCGTTCGCTCTCTGTGACTGCATTTCCACGGTACTTTTCTCCGTCTTCGCTTTTGATATCCGAATTCTAGCACGCTATTTTCTGCTTGTCAACTGCTTCTCCGCCGTGAATTTTCCCGAAATTCTCCGAAAAATCAGCGTGTATTTCTACAATTATCCTTTGTCTTGACAAGTTTTGCCTCATTTAGTACAATTAAATATATGGGTGAGCACCTACCGGCAGTCAGGCTAAAATGTCTGGCTGCTGTTTTGTTTTTACGGAGGTCTGTAAAATGTCAATGATTTGGCCCATTGCTTTAGTTGTCTTTTCCAATATCGTTTATCAAATCTGTGCAAAAAGTGTCCCGAAGCAAATGGACGCCATGGCGTCCATGACCATTACCTACCTGGTCGGCGCTGCATGCTCTGCACTGATGTTTTTTGTCATAAACCGAAACGGCAGCCTGCTGCAAGAATATTCCAAAGCAAACTGGGCGCCGTTTTTCCTCGGCATTTCTGTTGTCGGATTGGAGGTTGGTTTTCTCTATGCCTACAAAAACGGCTGGCCTGTCAGTACTGCCTCCATTGTGCAAAGCGCATTTCTCTCTATCGCACTGCTGATCGTCGGCGCAGGACTTTATCACGAAACAATCAATGCAAATAAAATAATCGGTGTGCTCTTGTGCCTGTGCGGACTCTTTTTTCTAAACCGTTAAAGGTCGCAGCAAAAAATTCCCTGCTCCAATCAGAGCAGGGAATTTTTAATACGCTCGAACAAAGTCATCCTCCACTACTATCTTTTACCCTTGCTCCAGCAGGGCGACCAAGTCGTCACCGCTATATTCGTCCGTTGCCGTATAGCGCCGCAAGGCGCGCAAGCTCTGCGGCAAGCCGCGCACCAGCGTATTCATGCCGGGTTCCACCGTTACTGTCGCCCAGACTCCCGCCTGACTCAACAGTACTTCACTGAGCGTGGTATGGTACCCGAACGGATAAGCCACCACACTGGCTCCGTGTCCCAACGCCTCTGTAAGCATGGTATTCATCTGCGCGCAGTCATTCTGCAAAAATGCGATATACTCCGTCTCCGACTCATCCGCCCGCTGCAAAATTCCCTGACGAATCGGCTCCGGATCACGGCCGGCAACTTCATGGATATTATAGCCATGGCTGTAAATTTCCATCACGCCGCTCGCTTCCATTGTCGCCGCCTCATCCATGGAAAAATGGGGTGTCATTGCCACACCCGTATCCTTATAGATGTCCTTTCCAACGGAAACACCAATCACAAACACCGTTCCCTGCATACCATAGCGTTCCAGAATCGGCATTGCCAGTGTCCGATTGCTCTCGTAACCATCGTCAAAAGTAATCACCACCGGTTTTTCCGGCAACGATGCATCGGTGTATACATATGCGTACAAGTCCTCAAAGCTGACCGCAGTGTAACCCGCCGCTGCCAGCGCTGCAATCTGCGCTTCAAAGTTTGCCACCGCTATCGTGTCGCCGCCATCGCCGGTTTCAGCCAGATGGTGGTACATCAGGATCGGCACTTCAGCCGTGTAAGATGCTACATCCGGTTCCGGCACCGACCAGAAGCCTGCCGTATAGGCCGCCACATTTTCCGGCGTTACATAAACGCCGAAATCCTCCGGTACATAGACCGACTCATCGTCAAAAATTCTGGCCAGCGCCATAACGCCCACCGCATTTCGGAAGTGCGTACCGTCATAATAATACCGCGGCTCCCGGCTGACAGAACTGGTGGAAAAATCCCAATAAGGCGTTACTTCCGCCAGCGCCGTATAAAATTCTGTCACCTGTTCCGGCGGGAAGGTCGTCAAATAATCGTAATACACCGGCGCGGAAACCACCACCAGATTGACCCCGGCCGCCTCGCACAGATCGCGTATGGCCGCCACACTCTTCATGCAGTTCTCAATCTGTGGCAAACTATGCGGGGAAGTATCGTAATTGGTAAAAACCGGATACGCTTCCAGATACGGCTCCAATGCGCCAATCGGCTCCACATCGCGGACAGATTTATCATAGGCACCCGTCTGCTCGTTAAAGACATCATAAGGCTGCTGCAGATATTCATCCGTGCGCAGCTTCTGCAGCTTGTCCCATCCATAGGCCGGATTGGCAAAGAGAAACCGGTGCAGATACTCCAGCCGCGATAAATCCGAGACCTGCCAGGGCATGGACCGCGTCAGCGGATCCGACTCGTCATTATAGGTCATGCCATTGTCCAGATAGACGCTGAGCACCAGATTCTTCACGGTATAATTCTCCACCAGATACCGGCTGAGCTGTTCAACATCCAGCATATCCGCACCGTACATGATCATGTTATAGAATGACGCATCAAAATAGTCATTCAACTGCTCCGTTGGGTAGGAGCTGGTCGCCGAGCAGCCGATGATATAAGAATCATACAAATCATGGTGCTGCTCCAGATAAGAGAACTTGGCAACTCTCGGATTGTTGGTTTCATCGTAGGACCACCAGGTGCAAAACCGGTCTCCGAATGCGCCAAAAGGATCTGTAATCACATTAAAAGCCGCCAGTGCCGCCGCGATCAGCAGCACGCTCAACGCAAAAAGTCCCAGCCACTGCCTGGATGAAATTGTATGTTTGGACGCAGCCATAGACGCTCCCTCTCAAAATTGCTGATAGATAAAAGCAGATGCGATATAGCTGCCGCGCATAATGCCAAGCAGCAAAATCACAACCAACAGGACCAGAATCGCAGCCCACTGGATTAGCCAGTGG
>CAKTFW010000043.1 GCA_934561175.1 uncultured Oscillospiraceae bacterium | reverse complement strand
CTTCATTATAGGGGAAAATACACAAAAAATATATTGACGATTTTGTCAATTTTCACATAATAAAAAGCCGCAAGAAGAACAATTTTTACTAAAAGCTTTTGTAAGATTCTATGCAAAAAAAGAAAAAGCAGCCGCGGGAAGCGGCTGCTTGCAATCAGACATCTTCGATAATCGGAGAGGCTGCGTGCGCCTGCGGATTTGTCAGTGTGTGGAATTTCGAACGGGAATCCCGCACCTGCGAGAGTGCCTCCGCAATGGCTTCTTCTGTGCGTTTCAGGGAATCATCCACATAATCGTTGGTTACCTGACGCAGCTCCCGAATCTTCTCCTGTGCGTTTTTGATCATCTCTGCAGCCTGCGTTTTTGCCTGTAGATAAACTTCTTCTTGCGAAATCATCTGTTTTGCGCGCTGCTCTGCTTGGCGGCGAATCGACTCCGCCTCCCGCTTGGCATTGGTAATCACTTCGTTCCGGGATTCTACAATCGTCTTTGCCTGCTTGATTTCACCGGGAATCTGATTGGTAATCTCATCGAGCAGGTCCAGAACTTTGTCGCGCTCAATGACGCATTTGTCCGCGCTGAGCGGCAGGCTCCACGCATCCTGCACCATCTCATACAAGGTGCTCAAGGTCTCTTCTACGCTATTTGCCATAGGAATTACCTCCTGCTAATTTCATCAAATCGTTTCACGACATCCTCGATAATTGCTGCCGGGATAAACCCATCCAGCGATACATGGTATCGACCCATCTCTTTTGCGACAGTAGAACTCAGATAGGTATACTTTGCATCCGCTGCCATAAACATGGTTTCCAGCTCCGGATTGATGGATTTATTGATCAGCGCCATTTGAAATTCGTTTTCAAAATCAGACACCGCCCGTAAGCCCTTAACAATTACTTTACTGCCATGCTGCTTGGCATATTCTGCAACCAGTCCCTTGTTGACATCTGCTTCCACATTGGGCAGATGCGCTGTGACACGGCGGACAAAGTCGACACGCTCTTCCCCTGTAAAAATTGGTGATTTATCAGAATTGGTCATTACACATACAATAACGCGGTCAAACACTTCCGCTGCCCGCTCAATAATATTCAAATGGCCCAATGTCACCGGGTCAAAACTGCCTGGATAAATTGCAATTTTCATGTGGTCCTCCCACGACCGCTATTTCCGGTAAAGCGTAATCAATGTTTTACCATATTTATAGTCTTTGGAGCGCGAGAGCCCAGCAAGTTCTGGTAAATTCTCCTTTTCCAGCGGTCGCTCGCAGATTATTATACCACTATCTGACAAAATGTCAATTTCCGATATGGTTTGCAGCGTATTTTCCAGGATTTCCCCGGCATAAGGCGGATCCAAAAAAATCAAGTCGAATTTTCTGCCGCATCTGCGGATATAATCCAATGCGTCGCTCTGCACAACCAACGATTGATTCTGAAATTTTGTCTTTTTCAGATTTTGCTTGATGGCCGAGAGTGCATCTTTTCCAAAATCAACAAGCACCGCCTGTGCAGCGCCGCGGCTGAGCGCTTCAATTCCCAATTGCCCAGAACCGGCGAAGAGATCCAATACGGTCCGTCCCGGAATATCAAACTGAATAATGTTAAAAAGGCCTTCTTTTACCCGGTCCGTCGTTGGCCGCGTCTGCAGTCCCTCCGGCGTTTCAAGACGGACGCCGCGGGCGCTTCCTGTAATTACTCGCATGTCGTTTCCTGCTTTCTGTGGAAATATTCATAGACTGCTTCTGCCGTATTGGATGGCAAAACTGTTTCAAGTTCTTCCCTACTGGCTGTGCGAATCGCTCGGATCGAGCGGAACTTCTGCAGCAATTGCTGTTTGCGCTTCTCGCCAATTCCGGGGATTGCATCCAGTTCCGAAGTATGCAGACGGCCGGAACGCAGTGTGCGATGGTAGGTAATTGCGAAACGGTGGGTTTCTTCCTGGATCCGGCCGACCAGTGCAAATACTGGCTGTACAGACGCAATGCCGATTTCTCGCTGCTCTGCTGTGACCAGCGCCCGCGTGCGGTGACGGTTATCCTTGACCATACCGAAGATCGGTGCATGAAGTCCGAGTGCTGCCAGCGCTTCCTCCGCCACGGCGGCGTGTGCAATTCCACCGTCGATCAGGAGCAGATCCGGCATTTCGCAAAATCTGGCATCTCCAGACAGATAGTGCTGGAACCGGCGAGTCAACACCTGCCGCATTGCACCGTAATCGTCCTGATTGTCCATTCCCTCAAGCTTAAAGCGGCGGTAATCCTGCTTACTTGGCTTTCCATCCCGGAACACAACCATAGATGCGACAATGTCCGTACCGGCTATATGGGAAATATCATAGGATTCGATCCGCGTTGGCGCGGTACGCATTCCCAGCATGGTTCCAAGCTGACGAAGCGTCCCAAGCACCCGCTCTTCTTTGGTTGTAACCCGCTCACATTCCTCTCGTGCGTTGATATTGGCCAGCACGACAAGCTTTGCATTTTCGCCGCGCTGCGGTACGGTAATCCGGACCTTTACACCGAATTGCTGCGCTGCAAGCTGCGAGAATGTGCCTGCGTCTTCCATCGTACAGGGTAAAAAGATTCGTTTTGGAATGCGTCCACGACCAAGATAGTACTGTTTGACAATCGTCGAAATCGCTTCTTCCTCCGAATCAGACCGCTCTATCAGTTCGCAGTCTTTATCTAACAAATTTCCTCCAACATAATGCAGCACGGAATAGCAAGCTTTTGTCTCGCTCTGATAATAACCAAAAATATCAGTATCAGCCATCGATCCGGCTGTCACCAGTTGCTTCTGGCTGAGCGCTTCAATGGCACGCAGCCGATCCCGCAACTGTGCTGCTTCCTCAAAACGCAAAGCTTCTGCCGCGGTCTCCATGTCTGCCCGAGCGGAGGCAACTACCTCATCGTACTTTCCTTGCAGGACCAGAACCGCCTGATCAATGCGTTCACGATATGCGGTGAACGGTACAGACTCCTGGCACCAGCCGGCGCAATTTTTCAGGTGAAAGTTCAGACAGGGGCGGTCTTTTCCCCGATCCTGCGGGAATGTTTTACTGCACCCTGGCAGCTTGAAGGTTAAGCGCAGGGTGTCAATCGCGTTCTGGGTCATATATCTGCCGCCATAGGGTCCAAAATACTCCGCACCATCATCCACGATCCGGTTTGACATACTGAATGTCGGATATGGCAATCTCCGATCGATCCGAATATAGGGATAGCCTTTATCGTCCTTCAGCAAAATATTATACCGCGGCATATGCCGTTTTATCAGTGAGCATTCCAACACAAGCGCTTCAAACTCGCTATCTGCCACGATAAAATCAAAATGGTCAATTTTTGAAACCATCAATCGTGTCTTTGGTGTGTGTGATGCCGTATTTTGAAAATACTGGCTGACACGATTTTTCAATTTTTTTGCTTTTCCAACATAGATAACCCGGCTTGTCTGATCCATCATGATATATACGCCAGGTTTCAGCGGCAGGCTGTGTGCCTTTTCCCGCAATTCTTCAAATGTCATATACCTTCACCAAAGAAAAAAGCTGCCTCAAATTCGGCGTTAGCCGGATCTGAGGCAGCTTTGTAATTTCATTAGACAACAACAGCCACGCCCAGCTGCTCTGCAAGTGCTTCAATTGCACTTTCTTCGTCCGGTCCGTCCGCCATCAGGGTTACAGTGGTGCCCTTTGTCAGGCCCAGAGATAACACGCCCAGCAGACTCTTTGCATTGACACGGCGGTTGTCAACCTCAATCCAAATTGTGGATTTATGCTCATTTGCTTTCTGAATAAACAGCGATGCAGCACGATTGTGCAGGCCAGATTCGCTTTTTACAACTGCTTCTCTCGTGATCATATATGATCCTCCTTTGCGGTTAATCTCCGTGGCTTTATCATAGCAGAAACATCGGCTTGCGTCAATGGTTTCCATTTATTTTACCAATGTTGCAATCGTAACACCGTCTTCTCCTTCGCCATAGACGCCGAGTCGAAACTCCGAAACATAACGGCTGTGGCGAAGATGCTCCTGCACCACCTTTCGCAGCACTCCGGTTCCCTTGCCGTGGATGATTCGTACGGATGGAAGATTCGCCATCACTGCGCTGTCAAGGAACAAATCCAGTACGCCGAGCGCTTCATCCGCAGTCATGCCGCGCAAATCAATTTCCGGTGCAGCCGCTTCCATTCGCAATTGCTTGGTGGATTTCTCAATGTATTTTTTGACCTGTTTTTGCTGTTCGTGCTCCAGAAGATAAATTTCATCCGGCTTTGCTGTTAGTTTCATAATGCCAGCCTGCAGCTGATAGCTGCCGTCTTTGTTCACTGCCAGTACGGTCGCTTTATTGCCGAGTTTCAGAAGCTCAACCGTATCGCCCGGTCGTGGATTTCTGGACGGCTTCGGGCGGTCTGGAATCTGTCGTTTTGTCTGATTCTGCTGCTCCGCCTCATTGAGCTTCCGGCGTAACTCTGCCTGCTGCGTATTAAAGCCCTGAATATTTTCTCCGTTCTTCATCTGTTTGCGCAGCGCTTTCAGTTCAGCGTAGACCTCATCCGCGGCGCGGCGTGCTTCTGCAAGAATATGCTGTGCTTCCGCCTTGGCACGCTCGGTTGCTTTTTCTCGCTCCCGTCGGATCTGATTTGCATATTCTTCTGCGCGTTTTTTACTGTCCTCTGTTGCAAGCCGCAACTTTTCCGCTTCCTGCCTGGCCTGTTCCATCTCCTGCCGCTGCTGTTCCAGCTGTGTCAATGCATCTTCAAAGTCCTGCTCATTTTTTCCGATCAATCCGCTGGCTTCGTCGATGATTTCCTCCGGCAGCCCAAGTCGCCGGGAGATTGCAAACGCATTCGACTTTCCAGGAATGCCAATCAGCAGCCGATAGGTTGGCTGCAGCGAGTCCACATCAAATTCACAGGATGCATTGGTCACACCGCTGTTGCGCATGGCATAAAGTTTCAGTTCTGCATAGTGCGTGGTAGCCGCAACGCGAGCTCCCATTTTACGACAGAATTCAATCACCGCCATAGCCAGTGCCGCGCCTTCTGCAGGATCTGTACCTGCGCCAAGTTCATCAAAAAGGATCAGGGAACGATTGTCGCAGCCGCTGACAATCTCGACAATATTCTTCATATGCGAAGAAAAGGTCGATAGAGACTGCGCAATGGACTGCTCATCGCCAATATCCGCATAAATCGTGTCAAAAGTGGAAATAAAGCTGCCATCTTCTGCCGGGATGTGCAAACCACACTCGGCCATCAGTGTCAGCAGCCCAATGGTTTTGAGCGTAACTGTTTTGCCGCCCGTATTGGGACCTGTAATCACCAGTGTATCAAAATCACCGCCAAGGCGTACGGATACCGGTACCACTTTATCCGCAGCAATCAACGGATGGCGCGCCCGTACCAGCTCAAGATGGCCATCCTCACGAATTTTCGGCTCTGCCGCTTTCATCTGATAAGAAAGCTTCGCTCTGGCAAAAATTGCGTCCAGCTCCGTCATTGCATGGAAGCTTTCCTGAATCGGCTCACGGTAGCTTGCTGCTTCTGCGGAAAGAGCGGCTAGAATCCGTTCAATCTCCTTCTGTTCTTTCCCTTCCAGCTCTCGCAGCGCATTGTTGGCGTTTACCGCCTGCATTGGCTCGATAAAAAATGTACCGCCGGAGGATGATACATCATGGACCAAACCAGGCAAATCGTTTTTGCACTCACTTTTCACCGGTACCACATAGCGGCCCTGCCGCATGGTAATTACCGGTTCCTGCAGAATTTTCGCATATGATGGAGAAGATATGATTCTCTGCAGACTCTCCCGTACTTTTGCGCTCTGCTGCCGCATATGGCGGCGAATATCCGCCAACTCCGGCGAAGCATCATCTGCGATTTCCTCTTCACTGAGAATGGCGTGAAAAATCCGATCCTCCAGATATTTGTTCGGGCTGAGCAGAAAGAAAAGCGCATCCAAGCAGCTTGATTCCGCATCGGTATCATAATAGCTCTTAACAAGGCGTGTGCAGCGTAGAACGCCTGCGATTTGCAGCAGCTCCCGCAAATTCAGACTGCCGCCGCGGTCGGCACGATCCAGCGAAAGCTGTACATCTTTGAGATTGCCGAATCCCGGCGCACCACGCAGTGTCATCAGTTTGGCTGCCGCACTGGTCTGTGCCAATGCCTCTCGTACTGCATCCGCATCCGTCTGGGGCGTCAGTGCGCTGCACAGCGCTTTTGCACCCTCGCTGACTGCGCAGTTTGCCAGCATATGCAGTACGGTGTCAAGCTCCAATGTATGCAATGATTTTTCAGTTAATGTCGTCATATGGATACTCCTGTATAGGCAGAATGCTTTTATAAAAATCCAGCGTGGAAAATCCGCGTTCAAGCTGCGTCATCAGATAGGTTTCCGTGATGGAAGAAAGTGCCATCGCCGTCTGCTCTGAAAGGCGGAAGGATAATAATCGCCGCAGCGGTGCTGCGGTCAAATAGCGCATCGCCTCCAGTATGGCAGGCGTCAACGGCAGACGCAGTCCCTCAAAGTCCGCGCTTCTGCACGCGGTGCACTGCAGCACGCCCTGTGTCACATTAAACCGGTCCGGTGTCTGGCTGCCGCAGATTGCGCAGCAGGTCAATTCCGGTTCATACCCCGCAATACAGGCAATCCGCAATTCAAAGGCTGCCTTCACCATTGCCTGCGGCAGATTCCACTCGCTCAATGCATACAGACAATTCAAAGTCAGTGACAACAGCTCCGGCGACGCAGCATCTTCCTGTGAGATGCATTCCGTTACCTGTGCAAAGTAGCTGGCGAGTGATAACAGCTCCAAATCACTCCGAATTTTTGAGAACATCAGCCGCGGCTCTGCCTCTGTAATGGCATAGTATCCGTGAAACGCATCGTTTACGGTAAATTCCGAATAAGTCAGAAGCTGACATGCACTTTTCAGCTTGCTGCGGCCGGTTCGTACACCTCTGGCCTTCAGAGTCATCTTTCCATTGTCCCGCGTTAAAACGGTTAGCAGTTTATCGGAGTCGCGGTACTCCGTTTCCCGCAAGACAAGTCCTTCTGTTGTTAAAAACATAACCGCTCCAATAAGTACACAGCATTCACGCCGAAGCGGGCTGCTGCAGATTTCGCGCGCGGCAGAACAAAAGGTAGAATTCCGGCGCGCCTGTCATGCAAAATAAGTTCCAATAGTACATTTCATTCATTCGGCATTCCTCCTGCAGCGTGATGTCATTAGGATTTGCCGAATCACTCCCGGTATACCCGGAAGAATTTGAATTGTTCCCCGCCCAGGATGTGCGCTGTAAAACGCACAAAAGAGAGCCTTGGATCATCCATCCAAAGCCCTCTACTGCGGCAGCCAATCAGCTGTCGTAGCCAAATCCATGCAGAAGGTTCAGATTATCCCGCCACTGCTCTTTCACTTTTACCCAAGTTGTGAGATAAACTTTTGTCCCCATGAATTTTTCACAGTCCTGCCGTGCCATAGTGCTGATTTTTTTCAGCATTGCACCCTGTTTTCCGATAATAATTCCTTTATGGCTTGCTTTTTCACAGTAGATTGTAGCATCCAGATCGATGATGCCGTCATCACGCTCGGAAAAACGATTGATCTCCACGGCTGTACCGTGTGGAATTTCTTGATCCAGACACCATAGCAGCTTCTCCCGGATAATTTCCGCCATCACCTGCCGCTCCGGTTGATCTGTCGTCATATCGTCCGGAAACAGATGCGGACCTAGCTTGGCATAAGGCTCACACAGCTTTAGAAGCTGCTCTACGCTCTCCCCAGTCTTTGCGGAAATCGGGATAATTGCATCAAACGAAAAGACTGCGCTGTACGCCGCAATCACTGGCAAGAGATTTTCCTTTTCAACAGTGTCAATTTTATTGATAACCAATACGACTGGAACCTTGCTGTCCTTGAACTGTTCCAGAAGCGCCTGTTCCTGCTGCCCCACCGAGGCAATCGGCTCTACAATCAGCAACACGGCATCTACATCTGCGACCGATTCGTGGACCACATTCACCATGTAATCGCCAAGGCGCGTCCGAGGCTTATGAAAGCCTGGCGTATCCATAAAAATGAACTGGGTGTCACCTCTGCTCACAACGCCGCAGATTCGATTTCGGGTCGTCTGCGGTTTGTTCGAAACGATTGCAATCTTTTCACCAACCAGATGATTTGTCAAGGTTGACTTTCCAACATTTGGGCGTCCCGCTATGGTTATCATCGCGCATTTTGTATTCATAGTATTTCCTCTCTTATCGCGGCAATACGATATCTGCCAGTATTTGTTCTTCCCGACCGCGCATCTGGCGCTTCATCGGTCCCTCATCCACATGGTCATATCCCAGCAGATGTAGAATGGAATGAATCGTCAAATAGCCGACTTCCCGCTTCAGACTGTGGCCAAATTCCTCTGCTTGTGCAGCAGCCCGTTCCAGAGAAATCGCCATATCGCCCAGCGGCAGCAGGCCGGTGTCCGGATCAACATCTTCGTCTAAATCTGCAGGAAGCGCACCTGGCGTAAAGGAAAACATCGGAAAGGAAAGCACATCTGTGGCCCGGTCAATCTGGCGATAAGCATTGTTGATCTCCCGGATTCCCTGGTCGTCTGTTACCAGCACATTGATTTCACAGGGCAGCGGTACTTTTTCTGCCGATAGCGCCGCTGTAATACACTTGCGGATATGCTGCGCAATGGCAAAGTTCCCGATCGCATGCCGGTCAAATCGAATGGATATCTTATGTTTCATGGAATTCACTTTCCTCTGTGTGGTTTTGGTCCTGATCCATTGGCGGCAGGCCGGTGCTTATCGTAATTTTCATAGGCAGCAATAATTCGCTGTACCAGCACATGCCGCACTACATCACTGGCAGTCAAACGGCAGATTGCGATATCCTCCACACCATCCAGAATGCGGATAGCGTCTTTCAAGCCGCTGACTTTGTCTGCCGGCAAGTCAATTTGCGTAATATCGCCTGTAATCACGATTTTGGAGTTAAAACCAAGCCGTGTTAAAAACATTTTCATCTGTTCTCTTGTAGTGTTCTGCGCCTCGTCCAGGATGATAAAACTGTCATCCAGCGTCCGGCCGCGCATATAAGCCAGCGGCGCTACTTCGATATTGCCGCGCTCTAAATATTTTGCATAGGTCTCCGGGCCAAGCATATCAAACAGTGCATCGTAAAGCGGGCGAAGATATGGATCGACCTTATTCTGCAAATCCCCCGGCAAAAAGCCCAATCGTTCCCCGGCCTCGACCGCCGGGCGGGTCAGGATAATTCGGTTGACCTTGCGTTCTCGGAAGGCCGCAACTGCAGCTGCGACGGCCAGATAGGTCTTGCCCGTACCGGCCGGGCCAACACCTACTGTAATTGTATGGTTCGCAATGGCGCGGCAATATTTTTGCTGGCCAAGGGTCTTTGCTTTAATGGGACGCCCCTTCGCTGTCACGCAGATGACATCCTTTGCCAGTTCCCCGATCCGTTGATCGTCCCCCTGATTGACCAGATCAATAATGTAGCGAACCTTCTGCTCGTCAATTTCTTCGCCCTTTGACGCAAGCGACATCAGCCCCTCAATGGCACGCGCGCCTTTATCCGCATTCTCTGCTTCTCCGGCAACCTTGAGTTCTGTTCCACGGTTTGCGACCGTGATGGAAAATGCCTGTTCAATTTGCCGGATATTTTCGTCAAAGGAGCCGAACACGCTGATAATCTGTTCAATCCGTTCGGCATTGATAATGCGTTCTATCATGACTCACCTTCGTCAGTCTCCACTGGAACCTCAGACGCAATCTGCTCAGAGCATTCGGCCACAGTGGAATAATCATATCGTCCATTTTCCGCTCGCTGTGTACAGCGTGTCTGTAAAATCTCACCAGCCAACAAGTCTGCCTGAATCTCGGATTTCGTACCTGCCGCCAAGATCGAAAATGCATCGACAGGCGGCATCACCTGTATCTGCGGCAGATAAGTACGGCACCGCATGGTTTCCAGACGGATCGGAAGAGAAATTCCACCCGGCAGCGTCAAAACGGATTCTGTTTTAATTTTAACACAGTTCTTCTCGGAAATGCTACTCTTTCCCGATAATTTGATTCTTTTTTTTCCAAAAATCAGCGTTTTTATGACCTGTTCTTCCCCAGTGCTCTCCCGCACAGTTACATGCTGCGGCATAACCGCAGTCTGACTGTGCCAGGTTCTGGCATAGATTTCTGCCATTGCATGTGATGTCTGCACCCGGTTTGTCCACTGGACGAGCCCAGAGACCAGAAGCTCACCCTGCAGCACGGTTTGTCCCGGCTCAACCAATGATTTTCCGGAATAAACTTCCGCCTTCGTAATGATACCGGTGCGTGCCGCTACAATATTAACAATTTTCTGCGCGTCAATCAATGCTGGCGGTTGGCGTTTCTCCCGGACACTGACAACGGCGCGGCCGCCGGAGCGGTTGACGGCAAGCCATTCAAGCTCCGGGACTAAGGCAAGCATCTGATTTTTGACAGTCTGCGAATCGATCGAAGGACCATAAGTTCCAAACCCAATTCCAAGTAATTCCAGCGCCTGCAAAATTTTTCCGTCCGGCACGGTCTCGTTTCCCTCTACCGAGATGGTCCAAACAAATTGCGGGAGGAGTAAAACCAGCATCATTATCAGCAGGAAAAAGCCAATCAAAAACTTTCGATATTTCAAACCATAAAAACGCGCATGGATGCCGCCGCGCGCGCAGACGCGGCTTTCGCACTGTGCTCGTTCTATCAACTGTCTGGCTCGCGGCAGATCCCGCTGTAAGATCCGGATCCTGCAGCAGAGCGCATCCTGCATGGAAAAGTCTCCCATCGGAATCCGTGCCGCAGCCAGAGCATTGACGGCCCGCTGCGGCCAGGCACCGGTAATTTCGATCCGTACCGATCCGTAGAGAAATGTCATCAGTCGGTTCACAGCGACACCCCGCTCCGCAGAACAATCTGTTCAATCACACCCCGCACAACAATCTGCTCGCTGTTCATCTGCCGAATGGTTAAATTGCCGCCATCAATCTGAATTGCACCAATGCAGACGCCGACAACAATCTGTGTTTGTGTGTAAGTCTGAATTCCAGTATGATGATCAATCAGCAACTCCGTAAAACCATTTAATTCCACCTTCGGCAGTCCGGCAATCACTGCGGATGGTAAATCCATTTTTTCTGAAGCACGCCGCAGCAGCGCTCTAACGCCCGATTCCATGGTCAATCCCCCCGTCTGATTTTCATCCTATGTGGGACTGGCAAAAATCTTGCGCTTGCCGCATATCTTTTTGCGAGGTGATTGCAACATGGTACGGGTTCTGTCCAATCGTGCCTGCCGCGATTTATTGACTGCTGCAGCATTATTGTTATCGGTTTTGACATTGGTTCTGTTTCCGTCCGAAGCAGTGGAAGCGGCAAAGAGTGGCTTGACCCTCTGCCTGAATGTGATTATCCCTGCACTTTTTCCATTTTTTGTTCTGTCGTCTCTCTGTGTAGAACTCGGCCTGATTCGCTATTTTGGCCGCCTTCTGGAGCCGATTATGTATCCGCTGTTCCGGCTCAATGGAAGCTGCGCTACAGCCTTTGCACTCGGCATCATCGGCGGATACCCTGTCGGCGCCAGGACTGCGCTCTCACTCTATGAAAAGCGATATTGTACCAAGGAAGAAGCCGAACGCATGCTGGCCTTCTGCAATAATTCCGGCCCCGCCTTTATTCTCGGTGTGGTCGGCGCCGGCGTGTTCTCCAGTGGAAAAGCAGGGATTCTTTTATACTGCATTCACATTTGCGCCTCTGTTGTTGTCGGATTGATTTTTCGATTCTGGCACCGCGGCGGTGCCGGACCACGGCAGCGTATCCCGGTACAGATCTCCGCAGTCAGTTTCACCGAGGCCTTTACCACTTCTGTAACCAGCGCTTTTACTGCGACGCTTTCGATCTGCGGTTTCGTCATCTTTTTTACCGTGGTCATCCGCCTCTTATTTCTGGCTGGCATCATCGGTCTGCTTGCCCGCGGAATTGCCGCAGTTTTTGCCCCAATCGGATTGACTCAGCAGTGGGCAGAGCGGCTGTTAATTGGCGCAATCGAAATGTCCTCCGGCGTCTGGAGTCTGCAGTCTGCCGCCGGTACGCTTACCGGGAAGCTCTCCATGGCAGCCTTTATTCTTGGCTGGGCCGGTGTTTCAGTTCATTTTCAGACACTCTCTTTTGTTGGAAAAAGCCGTCTGTCTGCTCGTGTCTATCTGGTTGGTAAACTGCTCCATGGTGTACTGTCCGCGGCGTTTG
>CAKTFW010000042.1 GCA_934561175.1 uncultured Oscillospiraceae bacterium | reverse complement strand
CAAAGGTTGCAAAGGTCTGATTCAGCAGAACATCTGGGGGAGGCTTTCCGATTGGATTGCCTCCCCCTTTTTTGATGGCGGATATTATATGTGAGAGAGGGGAGATTGCTGGGATGCGAATCTATACATTATCCTGTTTTCAATATTTTGCTTGTCTGGCATCAACTTGTCCGGATACATGCTGCCAAAATTGGGAGGTTATGCTGGATGCCAAGACTTGTGCGCGTTATCGGGCAATGCCAGGAGACTTGGGCGACCAACTGCGTGCAGCGATTTGCGAGAAAGATGGCGAGACTTTTTTTGAATTGAAAGGAGGATACTGTCCCTTCTTGAATCCGGAAAAATTGTGCCGCATCCAGCTACAGGAGGGCGTACAGGCGCTTAGTATAAACTGTGATGCATACCCACGCTTTATAGAAGTTTATGGTGGAGATCAGGAACAATGTTTGGCCATTTCTTGCCCAGAGGCAGCGCGATTGCTTTTGGCAAACGAAATGCCGATGCAGCTTTTGGAGACACAAAATGGCGCATGGCCGGAGCCGAATGATTTGGATGCGATACGCTATCGGATTCTGAAAGCGGCCAGAAAAGTAGCAATTTCCATTGTTCAGGACCGGACATTACCGATTGCACGGCGGCTCGCGGTATTATTACATTATACAGAACAGCTGCAGACGCTGCTGCGAAAGCGCGATTTGGAGGCTGCAGAGATGCTGCGTCAGCAGTATCTGAAGACACGGCGGCAGATTGCAGAAACGCTGCCGACCGACCAACGCACAAGGACGCGTCTGCTAAAACATACGATGACGCTCTTTTCCCAGATGGAGCCATTACAGCCCGCTTGGGAGGCACAGCTACAGGAGGCGCAAATAGCGATGGAGGCAGCGGGGCTGCGTGCGACCAAGATCCCAGCATGGCAATATGAGCATATACTCGTTTATTTTTTGTATCGATATTTCCTGAAGGCGGTTAATGATGGAAAACTGCTTGCGCGGGTGCGCGGCATTGTACTGATGTATCTGCTGCTGCGAATGCTGGAAACAGAAGAAGATATGACATGCTGTATGCTGGAAACGCGGCTATACCGGTTCTCCAGAGAGATTGAACACAGCACGGATAACCTGAATTTGCTGTGGAAAGAAGCGGCGAATCGGCGCTTTTCCAACTTAATTGCGGCATTGTAATGATAAAGTGCACAGAATGTGGATCTGTGTCTGAATGTGTCTGAAGAAGAAAAGAATTTTTTGAGATCGTCGGAACATTTTTTTGCTTGCTTCGTCCATAGAATCAAGCAGGAGTCCGGAGGTATCAAAATGCAAAGAGTTGGAATTGTACTTTTAGTTTGCGCAGTAATTTGTCTTGTACTTCAGATGGAAATCATTCATCAGCAAAACTCAGCAGAGGAGTCATTTTGTGCGACGGTTTTGGAGGTTCGGACGGGAAGTGTTGTTGTGGAGCCACTGGAGGGGGAAGAGATTCGACAAACTTCGGATCAGATCAGTTTCGGCACTGCGAATCTGGAGACCATTGGTGCGGCGGTGGGAGATACTGTGAAGATTACCTTTGATGGAGTGATTCGGGAGACGAATCCGGCGCAGATTGTTGCGCAGAAGTGGAAAATGCTCCAAAAGTCTCAGATACATAAATGAAAAAAGTCCATCGCAGATAACTGTCTGCGATGGACTTTTTTATGGTACAGAGGCTTTACTCAGAGGCGATAATTACGCGGATTTTACCACCTGCTGCGCAGCCCAGATTATCATACCAACCAGTCAGGTGGTAGTTACCGGTCTGGACAGCAGACAAGGTCGTGGCGTAATAACTGCCGCCGGAACGACGATAAACTTGTACATCATCGGATAGCTGATACTGCTTTTCCTGCGATTTTGCGGTTTGGTTGCCAACCGATGTCAGGGTAACAGAGGCGAGATTTCGGATTGTATCGATATTACCATCCTCATCATAACGGAGTGCAAATCCGCCGATGCTGACCGAATAGGCCAGATTATTGAAGCTTAAGTTCTGCTCTGCGCCATCAATCAGGAAGCGATACGAACTGGAGATGTTCATATTCTCGCTGTTGCTGGAGGCGGAGATCATGTAGCCGTAGGTCCAGGCATCGCCGGTGGCATCGTTTAGGATCAGATGCGTAACGGCACCGGAGGAATCCTGTACATAATAACGGACAGCGGAGGCCGGCAATGTATAACCGGCCAGACGGCTGGGATAGATCTTGACGGCGCCAAGATCGCCGGAGACATCCAGAATCTGGACATTGTCCGCCAGTGTCAGCGAACCGAGCTTTGTCCCGTCCTGGTTGACGGTACCGCTGACAGAGCGTGTCGAAAGCGTTTGAATTGTGGTGGCCTTATTGGTAACTTGGACGCTGACCAATGCGCCGATGGAATAGGACGCAGATTTCGCAACTGTGAAGGTATGGGTAGCGCCATCCGTGCAGAGCACCTGCACACGGGTCTGCAGCGTGCCATCGTCATCATCTGCGCCCTTGGTATAGGATTTGACAACGCCATAATAAGTGACATCCACTTCGGCACCGACGACCACATCTGCTACGCTGCCATCCATGCCAAGCAGGAGCATAACGGTATTACCAACTGCATTGCCGCCGAGTGCGGATAGTTTGTATGTCGCAGCAGCGGTACCGATTTGATAGGTGACACCGTTCACGGTGACGGAAGTGGGGGCAACGGTACTGGGCGAGAGCGCGGTAATCCGACCGGCGATCCGATCACTGTAGGCCCAGACCGTGTGCAGGCCGGTGTTGTAATAATAGATGTCATACTGCGCAATATCGCTGAGCGCGGCAACTGCGCCATCGCGGTAAACCGTGATTCCGGATGTGGAGAAGGGAAGCGTTGGCGTTGCACCAGTCGCGGTGTATGGACCGCTGAGACGATCAGAGACAACGGAAGCATAGTCTACCTGTCCGTTGGAGACGGGATAACCCTGTGCGACGGCGTAGATCTGGCCATCGTGTGTTTGCGCTGTCAGAAGATTATAAAACAGATACATACAGTCACGGCGGGACAGCGCCTGACCCTGCTTTGCAGAAACGCCATCTCGCAGGCCCAGCGAAGCGGCCTTGTTCAGTTGGGCGGTGGGGTAAGAACCGGCTAGTGTGGAGGCGTCATAGCCCAACAGCCGAAGAATGGTTGCGCAGGCTTCTTCCAGCGTGATGGTCTGGTTTGGACGGAAGGTGCCGTTGGTATAGCCGAGCATCCAGCCCTCCTGAACCGCAATTTTGATGTAGGAAGAGGCCCAATAGCTGCTCTTCACATCGCGGAAAAGAGAATAACCGATTGCATCCTCACTGACACTGTCGCGATAAGACGAGGCAGCCACCATCATTTTTGCAAATTGGGCGCGCGTGACATTGCTGCCCAGATTCATATTTCCGTTTTCGTCTCCTACCATAATTCCCAGTGCACGAACCGTCTGCAGCGCGCCGGTTTCTTCAGCGGCAGCATGTGCCGGAACAACAAGCAGACTGGAGAGAATGCCGAGCACCAGCAGCAGTGGGATCAGTCGCTTTTTCATCGTTCTTTCCTCCTTATTCATAGTGCAGTGCATCAATCGGATTCAGACGCGCTGCTTTTTTTGCAGGCAGATAGCCAAAAATGATGCCGATACCAGTAGAGATTCCAAAGGCCAGCACCACGGAACTGAGCGAAGGGGTAATGGTCAAATTCTCGCCAAGCAATGCCGGGATAATCATAGAACCGATGGATGCGAGAATATAGCCCAATAAAATCCCAAGAACACCGCCCAGTGCCGAAGTTGTGGTAGCTTCAATGACAAACTGCTGCATGATATATCGCTCTTTGGCGCCCAATGCTTTGCGGATGCCGATTTCACGCGTCCGCTCTGTGACAGAGACGAGCATGATATTCATAATTCCAATACCGCCAACGACCAGAGAGATTGCCGCGATGGCAGCCAGGATGGTAATCATGACATTGATCATGCTGGTCATGGCATCCAGCATTTCGGCCATACTGACGACATTATAAGCGCTATCATCTGCATAGACTTCGTAGAGTGCGTCTTCAACAATTGTTTTGGCAGTGTCAGCTTGGTTTTCATCTACAACAGTAAACAGGTAACTGGAGACATTTCCTGTGGACAGGCGGGAGGCGGTTGAATAAGGGAGAAAGATACAATCATCTGTGCCACCCTCTTCCATTGTATCGGAAACCTGTGTCATAACGCCGATAATTGTGAACTTATTTGCACCAATGCGAATGGTTTGCCCGACGGCATTACCGCCGTAATAGGTCTGATTGACAAATTGCCCGATCACACAGACTTTGTTCCGTTCTGCGATATCCACATACTGCAGGCCGCGGCCACTTGCAATTGTATAGCTTTTCATGGAAAAGTAATCTTCGCTGACACCAGCAACTAAAGTGTAATCGGAGGTGCTTGTACCGATTTTAACGGCACCTGAAAAGTCGACGACAGGGGAGACTGCTTCCAGATAATCGGGATGATCCTTTACAATCTGGTAGATTTGATCCTCGGAGATGTTACGGGAGGAGCCGCGTCCCATAATGGAAACGGTCAGAGTGTTGGTGCCCATCTCGGCAAAACTGTCTACCATATATTTTTCCATGCCATTGCCAAGGCCGACGATAACAATGACCGCGGTAACGCCAATGATAATTCCCAACATGGTGAGAAAAGTACGCATTTTACTGCCGCGGATGTTTTTCAACGCCAGATGGATGGATTCCAAAATGTTCAATGTACCGCTGCCTCCTCTCCAGATTGGGTTGGATGGACCACAGCTTCCGGTGCATGAGCATCACCATCATAGATCACATGACCGTCTTCCAGACGGATAATCCGCTGTGCCTGCACGGCGATGGAGTTATCGTGTGTAATCAAAACAACGGTATTACCGGCACGATGCAGATCCTGCAGAAGCGAGAGCACCTCGCGTCCGGTGTGGGAATCCAATGCGCCAGTTGGCTCGTCCGCCAGAATCACGGCAGGATGTCCGACCAGTGCACGGGCGATGGAAACGCGCTGCTGTTGACCGCCGGAAAGCTGGGAGGGCTTGTGGTGCAGTTTATTGCCAAGGCCAACCATCTCCAGCGCGGCGATTGCCCGCTCTCGCCGTTCCGTGCGGGGGACCCCGGCGTACATCATAGGAACCTCCACATTTTCCAACAGCGACAGCTTTGGCAGTAGATTGTATTGCTGAAAGATAAACCCAAGCAGTTCATTGCGGATTTCGGCAAGCTCGTTTTTATTCATGCTGCCAACATCACGGCCATTGAGCAAATAAGTACCGGAAGTGGGGACATCCAGGCAGCCGATAATGTTCATGCAGGTGGATTTGCCGGAGCCGGATTGACCAACAATTGCGACGAATTCACCTTTTTGGACTTGAAGTGAAATATGATCCACTGCCTTGACGGTGGTATCACCCATTTGATAGTACTTGCAGACATCGTGAAATTCAATCAGTGCGCTCATGCTGTTGGTCCTCCGCCAGGCCCGCCACTGGGGCCGCCGCCATCAGGTCCTCCGCCGGGCCCTCCGCCATTCATGTCACCGCCCATATAATAATATGTATCACCACTACCAGATGTGGTGGGAACATAGGCCACGGTGTCGCCTTCCTGCAGGCCGGATGTAATTTCAATGAAATCGTCGTTACTGATACCGGTTTCCACGGAAACATAGACATAACCGTCCGGCGCCTGCTGGTCGAGTGCATTCGCAGCGCTGGGCGAATCCGCGGTAATCAGAACGGTGTTGCCGCGGTTGACGGCTCCGGTGGGAACTGCCAGCGCATCCTTGGATTCGGCAACCATAATTACGGCATCTACATTCATGCCGGGCCAGAGATCACCCGGCTCATCAATCTGAATGGTGACAGGATAGGTCGTTGTGCCGCCAGTTGTTGTACCGGCCACAGAAACTTTGGTAACGACGCCGGTGAAGGTTTCGCCCTCAATGGCGTCTGCTGTAATTTGGACGGACTGCCCGACCGAGATTGCATTGATGTCCAGCTCGTCGATATTCAGCGTCATCTCCAGGTAACTCAGATCATAGATCGTGCAGAGCGTTTTGCCGGATTCGATCGTATCCCCGGCCTTATAGGCTTTGTCAACGATGGTGCCGCTGATCGGAGAGGTAATGGTATAATTGTCAAGCTGCTTCTGAGTGCGTTCCATAGAAAGCTCTGCATTGCGCAGATTATCAGAGGCATTTTGAATCTGATCGTTCAGATCGTCGCCACCCAGTGTCACAACGGCCTGATTCTTGGAGACAGTGCTGCCTTCTGGTGCATTGATGGCTGTTACGGTACCGCCGATACTTGCAGTGAGCGTGCTCTCAGACTGGTAGGCAAAGGTACCGCTGCCGGCGCAGTTGACACCGCCGATGCTGGCAGTAGCATTCTGCATATTGCTCAGACCACCGGGGTTTTTGACCAGGATCGTGACATTGCGTACAATCATATTGCCGGTTTGGACAATATCGCTGCCGGATATGGCGCTGACGGTGCCGGTTAGCGTTTCGAAAGTACCATCGAGCGTAATGGTTGCAGATTGGCCGACATAAAAGGACTTTGCGTCATCCACCGGGAAGGGAACCGTTAGTTTCATTGTATCGCTGTCCCGGATGGTAGCGAGTGTTTGTCCGGCATTGACCTCATCACCGACAGAGACCTCCAGACTGTAGACAATACCTGCTGTCGTGGCTTTGACGACAGCGTGGTCTACCGTTTCCTGATAATTTCGCTGTGCCTGGTTCAGAGAAATCTGCGATTGCTCAATATTCGTTGCAGCGTCGGAGCTGTCAATTTCGTAGAGAACGGCATCCTTTTCCACCTGGTCTCCTTCTTCAAAATCAGCGGAGAGAATGTCACCTTCTGTCAGAGTGGTGACGGTGTAGGAGTCTGCAGGCTTCAGTGTGCCGCTGCCGGAAATGGATTTTTCAATGGATTGCCTGGAAACTGCGGCCGTGGTATAGTTAAGCGCGTTTTGCGTTTTTGTGTTGTTCTTATTTCGGAGCAGAAAGAAAGCGCCCAGGATGATAACTACCACAACAAGGAGTAGGGAAATCCAGCGTCGTTTTGATGCTTTGCCTCCGTTTTGCTTTTTTGAGCCAAACAGCTTCCTTTGCCGTTTGGGGCTGGAATCTGTTGAAGATACAGCCGGTTGTTCTACGCTAGTGTTCATTCGTGATAAGACCTCCTTGTGTGATAGCCAGAAATTGGACAAATTTATTCTATGGGAAGTTTGTGAATGAACCGTGAATAGTGGGTGAAGAAATTCTAACCAAACTGTAAACAAAGCCAAATTGTGCATAAAAAGCAAAAAATGTGCGCTTTGCAACCTGCAAAACGCACATTTTAAGGAATTATTTGGTAAGGCGGGCGGTAAGTGCTTTGCGCACGGTGCGCATTACTTGAAGCCGGGCGTACTTTTTATCGTTGCCTGGGATAATGATCCAGGGGGCATAGGATGTGGAGGTTTTCTGGAGCATCTCATTGACGGCCACCTCATAGGCGGGCCATTTTGCACGATTGCGCCAGTCTTCATCGGTGATTTTATATTGCTTTTCCGGTGTGGATTCCCGTGCGTGGAACCGTTCCAGTTGGGTATCCTGGTCAATATGAATCCAGAATTTCAAAATAACAGCGCCCCAATTGTGCAGCTGTTGTTCAAATTCGTTGATCTCATTATAAGCCATGGACCAACGCGATTCCGGCGTCAGATTTTCAACCCGCTCTACCATCACACGGCCGTACCAGCTGCGGTCGAACAGGGCGACATGGCCGTCTTTTGGAAGTCTTGTCCAGAAGCGCCAGAGATAATGGTGAGCAAGCGCGTCCGGCGAGGGGGCAGCAATGGGAACGACCTCAAAACTGCGAGGATCCAATGCCCAGGAGAGGCGCCGAATGGCACCGCCTTTGCCAGCTGCATCCCAGCCCTCAAAGCAGAGAATTACAGGAATGCGTTCCCGATAGATTCGGCTGTGCGGCTCTTGCAATTTCTTTTTTTCTTTTTTAAGCGCTTTGCGATATTCCGTTTCGGTGATGGTGGGAGTGAGATCAACATCGGACAGCCGCGGCATGGTTAACAATGGCCACTGCTTGGACTCCGCCTTTACCGGACGCGGAGCGCCTTGCTTCAACGCGGTTTGGAGCGCGTCGCGAACCGTGCGGAGAATTTCCAAGAGTCCGGTGCTTTTCTCTTCGTTCCAGATGACATGCCAAGGTGCGTACGCGGAATTTGTAGATTCCAGCATGGCGTCTTCACGAGCACGAAGTTGGTCGAAGTTTCGATTCTGCTGCCAGTCCTGCGCGGTGACACGCCAGGCTGTTGCACTATCGGCAGCGAGCTTTTCCAGCCGGCGCTTTTGCTCAGCCTGGCTGATATTCAGGAAGAATTTCAGAATCAGATATCCATCATCTGCCAGCTGGCGCTCAAAGTCTTGTATGGCAACAAGATCCTGCACATATTGATGGTCAGCGTGATTTTGACAGCGGCGGTACCAACTGCGGTCAAAAATGGCAAATTGCCCATGTGGCGGCAGCGCCTGCCAGAAGGACCACAAAAAAGGATGGCGCAGTGCATCTTCAGACGGGTCGCCGAAGGAATGAACCTGGTAATTTCTGGGATCCAGTTCGGAAATGACCTTGGCAATCGCGCTCCCTTTACCAGAGGCACTCCAACCTTCAAACAACAGAATGACAGGGATACCCGCATTTTTCAGCGGCTGCTGTAGATCGGCCAGCTCTTTTTGAAGTTGTTTGATTTCTGTTTTCATCGCGCTGCGAACTTTTTTGTCCAAAGTAACAGAAGGTGTTTTTTCGTCTAACATACTTGTTCCCCCAATCAAGATGTAGGTGTTTTGAGAGAAAGTTGAATGGCCTTATTATAGCACACTTTTCACAGTGTGTATGATCCGTTTTTCGAGATTCTAAAAAGAAATTGCAAATTGACCACGGACAGAAATTATGTGCGGTGGAAGAAGAAAACTGAAATGAGCGTGAGATGGATTTGAAGAGAACTTCATAGTGAAATATATGAAGTTAGGAAAACCATCTTGAAATTTTCAAGGCCTGCGTGGGGAATGCGTTTGCTGCTGTATGGTATCGTGGAAATAAGAAAAGGCGTAGCACTCAGCTACGCCCTGGAGCAGGTTGCAGTATGAACTTTTCGGGAAATAAAAAAGCAGAGTGTCCATTACAGGTTACTCAGATCCTATAAGGACACTCTGCATGGTCGGAGTGTCGGGATTCGAACCCGAGGCCTCTTGGACCCGAACCAAGCGCGATACCAAACTTCGCCACACCCCGATGACTTACTTATTATAAGGATTGAAGCAAAAAATGTCAAGTCCTAAAACACATAGTTTCGATTTTTCTTCCATACGCTTGTCTGGGAGGGATTTCCATATGAAACACAAGACCGATCTTCCACCATATGCGTCCTATCGTCGGCCACACCAATCAAATATGGTCAAAGGCAGCATAGGGGTACGCACGGCATTGTGCGTGTTTCTTTGCGCTGCGGCTTTTTTCTGCAAACAGTATTATCCGCATGGTGCAGAAGTGATGGGACAGATTGTATTTGGCACTGAAAATAGTGCGGTACAGGCCGCTTTTGCAGATTTTTCAGATGCAATGACGCAAGGAGTGCCGGTTGCATCGTGTTTTACGGAGCTGTGTAATGAAATATTTACGGAAAATAAACATTGAGATTTCGCCGTTGTTTGTACTGCTGTTGTGTCTCTGGTTTTACGCAGATCCGTGGGGATTGTTTTGGCCATTCCTGCTTGCTGCAATACTCCATGAATTGGGGCATTGTGCGGCTTGTTCCTTGGCTGGCGCACCAGTAACTTCCGCCAGATTTGGCGGAAGTGGTGCAGTGCTGCGGACTGCCCCAATGTCATATCGAGCAGAGTGCCTTTGCGCTTTAGCGGGGCCAGCGGTTAATTTGCTTCTCTGTACTTTATTGCTTCGCATTTGGCCTGCAGCAGCATTGGTAAGTTTTTTGCTGGCGGTGTTTAATTTACTCCCGTTGCCACCACTGGATGGCGGAAGGGCGCTGCGTTGCTTGTTACTGATGACACTTCCGGAAGCGCAGGCAGAAAAGAAATTGCGTTTTTGCCGCGTCCTGTTTTGGGCTGCAACTGCGGCTGTTGCAGCCTGGTGGAGTTTTGGACTGCGGATCGGGGCATGGCCAGTACTGTTATGGAGCTTACTCCTACTGCAAGGTGAAGGTGAAATATTTGTTGCAAAGCGTCGGGGAATCGCGTAGAATGGAGGAAAACAAATGAGAAATCAGCGAGGACACTATGAACGAACAATTGCGCAGAATTCTGCCCAAAGTGCAAAAGCCTGCCCGTTATGTGGGTGGAGAATATCGACAAATTATGAAAGACCCGGCACAGGTTGATGTTCGGGTCGCGTTTTGTTTTCCGGATACTTATGAAATCGGCATGTCCAACCTTGGCATGCGGATTTTATATGGTGTGATCAATCGCATGGAACGGGTGTGGTGTGAGCGTGTATTTGCCCCCTGGGGCGACATGGAAGAACAGATGCGCACCAATCAAATTCCACTTTGGGCGTTGGAAAGCGGCGATTCTGTTCGAGATTTTGATGTGATTGCTTTTTCCGTTGGTTATGAGATGAGCTACACCAATATTCTCAACATGTTGCTGCTTTCGGATGTTCCGCTGCATGCGGCGGATCGGCATGATTTAAAAAATCTGGTCATTGCCGGCGGAACCTGTATGTACAATCCAGAGCCGCTTGCAGATTTTATCGATATTTGTTCGCTGGGGGAAGGCGAAGAGGTCACGGTAGAGTTGCTGGAGTTATATGCACGCGCGAAAAAAGAAGGCTGGGAAAAAGAAAAGTTTCTGCTGGAAGCAGCACAGATTCCCGGTATTTATGTGCCTGCTTTTTATACACCGGTTTATAATCCCAATAGGACGATTGCACATTTTAATGTGCGGGAGGGTGCGCCAAAAACTGTTCAAAAGCGAATTATTCAAGATATGGATACTGCCTATTTCCCGACGGACACAATTGTACCGTCTACGGAAATTGTTCACGATCGTACCACGATTGAGCTGTTTCGCGGCTGTATCCGCGGGTGTCGGTTTTGCCAGGCTGGCTTTGTCTATCGTCCGGTTCGGATGAAACAGACAGACACCTTGGTTTGTCAGGCACGCCGGGCACTGGAAAATTCCGGGTATCCAGAAGCAACACTTTCCAGTCTTTCTACCTCAGACTACAAGCAGCTTCCGGAATTGACACAGCAGTTGCTGGACTATTGTGAGCCGCGGGGAATTAACCTGTCACTCCCATCTCTGCGAGTGGACAATTTTCCGCAGGAATTGATGGAACGAATTCAGACAATCCGAAAAAGCAGTCTGACCTTTGCGCCGGAAGCAGGGACGCAGCGACTTCGGGATGCGATCAATAAGAATGTTACAGAAGAGGAAATTATGTCAACTTGCGAAGCTGCATTTCGTGGTGGTTGGAACAGTGTCAAACTCTACTTTATGCTGGGGTTGCCGACGGAAACAGATGAGGATGTAATCGGAATTGCGGAATTGGCGCACCGAATTTTCAATAAATGGCGGGAAACTGCTTCCCAGAAAAAACGCGGTGTAAATATTACAATTTCTGTCGCTTTTTTCGTTCCAAAGCCGTTTACGCCGATGCAGTGGGAGCCACAGATCACGACAGAGGAGTATCGCCGCCGTGTAGCACTGCTGCGGGATTCCATTCATGCAAAGAGTATTCAACTTCATTGGCATGAGACAGACCTCAGCGAACTGGAAGCGGTTCTGGCGCGGGGCGACCGGCGGCTTGGTGCAGTGCTGGAACATGCAGTTTTGCACGGTGCCAGATTGGATGGTTGGCGGGAATATTTTTCGATGGATACCTGGCAGGCGGCGTTTCGTGCCTGTGGAATCGATCCGGCTTTCTATGCAAACCGTACGCGCGAAGAGGATGAGATTTTTCCGTGGGAACCGATCTCAATCGGCGTAAGCCGTGCATTCTTCCAGCGGGAGCGTGCACAGATTTTTCGTTCGACCATAACGCCAGACTGTCGAGTGCATTGTGTTGGTTGTGGTGCAAACCGTCTGCTGAAAGGGGGCATTTGTGATGCATAGAATGCTCTTTGAGAAAAAAGGCACCGCGGTTTGGTTTTCTCATTTGGATATGATGCGAACGATCCAGCGCTGTTTCCGGCGGGCAAATATCCGCATCAAGCAAACAAATGGATTTAGTCCGCATGCTTTTGTCTCCATTGCACTTCCACTGCCGGTGGGTACCGAAAGTGTTTGCGAACTGTTAGATTTTACATTGGAAACAAATGCTCCGTTGGAGACGCTTCCTGCGCAATTGAATCAATGTGCACCTGCAGGGATTCGCTTTCTAATTGCTTATGAAAGTGACCGAAAAATCAGGGATTTGACTTATTTGCAGGCACGCGTTACGCTCTGTTATGACAATGGAGTTCCGATTGACGCAGAAGCACAGATTCGTGCACTTTTTACTAGACCGGAATTGTTGGTAGAGAAAAAATCAAAAAAAGGTATGACGGAAATTGATATTCTTCCGATGCTGCAGGAGTGTACTGTTACAGAAACCGCGGCGGGGATTCAACTGGATATTATCGTCTGTGCGCAAAACCCATCCCTGAATCCAGAGCTGCTGATTGCCGCAGTTCGGCGGTATTTGCCACAGTATGCACCGGATGACAGTGAAATATGTCGCCTTGAAATTTTAGACGCAGCTGGGCAGCCATTCCGTTGAGTCGCAGAAAAAGCACTTGCATTTTTTATATACTTATGATAATATATTTAGGCTAACTTGGTTGTTGGCTTAAATATCCGGGTGTGGCGCAGTTGGTAGCGCGCTTGACTGGGGGTCAAGAGGCCGTGGGTTCAAGTCCCGCCACTCGGACCATGGCGAGTGTTCTTACAGCATTTGAAAGGCTGTAAGAACACTCGCTTTTTATACAGCGAGTTCACAGGGGGC
>CAKTFW010000041.1 GCA_934561175.1 uncultured Oscillospiraceae bacterium | reverse complement strand
CTCAAGATATAATCTCGCATATTCAAGTGGTTCATCGACTGCAAGTGAAGTCAATGCACAGTCTGATCCGGGTGTGGCTTTTAAATCAATTATCTGAATTTGAGCCGTTCTCCGCTGGCAGAGCATTATGCGGAAGCCTCGATGAAAACGATTCTTACTTGTCTGCGGCGAAGTTTGGCGGATCCGGCGGACGAAGAGGCGCGCGGCACGCTGCTGTTAAACAGCGCACTGGCACTTTCCGGAATTAACGATCTTGGACGGGAACCGGAGTTTGCTCCGTACCCACTTCAGTCCTTTGTCCAGCGGTATCTGGGGCTGGATTATCCGCAGGCGTTGACGGGTTTATTCCCATATTGGTTGAAGGAAATCTACCGTGCCAGCGTAGATAAAGCCATTTTCCATCGTTATTTTACTGAAATTCTTGGTATCACAGGGAAGGAAAAGGCGGAGGAACCGCTGCTGCAAGAGGCACTGGAGGCCCTGAGATTGCTATACCGGGAGTTTGGAATTGCCTTTACCTATGGCGAACTGGCAGCGAATCCGAATGCGAAGGATGAGCTGCTGGAGATCATCGCATCTTTTGGCCCGATGCCGTGCCGGATTATGCCGATGACGACGGAAAATGGCGGAGATGATCGAAGATGCGATTGCCGGAAAACTGAACCCGTGATGCATGAAAGGCTGGCGGAGTTTCCCGCCAGCCTTTTGTATAGGCAACCGTATGGCTCGGTACAATAACGGTACTACTTTCAGGAGGTACCATTATGCCGAAAATGCAGCCGTCCGTGTCCGCCGCACGGATTGAACAATATTTGACTGATCTGCGGGAGCAGGAGCGCTCTGCTGCCACAATTCAAAAATACGCCCATGACCTGGAGATGCTCTGCGCTGATCTTCACGGTGCACCGCTGACCAAGGCCGCGCTGATCGGCTGGAAAGAGCAGCTTGTTGGCAGATATGCTCCGGCGACCGTGAACTCCATGTTGACCGCCGTAAACGGCTATCTGCGCTTTTATGGTTGGTGCGGTATGACTGTCAAGCTGCTGCGTGTGCAAAAATCTCTGTTTGCGGATGAGAGCCGCGAACTGACACGCGCGGAGTATACCCGTCTGGTGCAGGCGGCGCAGGGGAAGGACAATGAGCGGCTCGCGCTTGTGATTCAAACCATCTGCGCCACCGGTATCCGGGTGTCGGAGCTGCGGTTCATCACGGTGGAGGCCGTGCAGATTGGACGGACGGAAATTTCCAATAAGGGAAAGCGACGGATTGTGTTTCTGCCGGAGAAGCTGCGGAGGCTTTTGCGGAATTATGCTCGAAAACAAAAAAAGACCGCCGGGGCGGTATTTACCACCCGAACGGGGAGACCGTTGGATCGAAGCAATATCTGGCGGGATATGAAAGCTCTGTGCGAAAGCGCCCATGTGGCGCCGGAAAAAGTTTTTCCCCACAGCCTGCGCCATCTGTTTGCCCGGACATTCTATTCGCTGGAGCGGGACCTGAGCCGTCTTGCGGATATTCTCGGTCATTCCAGCATTGCCACCACGCGAATTTATACCGCCGAGAGCGGTGCGGTTCACGCCCGCCAGATGGGGCGGTTAGGGTTGGTGATCACGTAATTTGTGTTCTGTTGTAAATCATTCTTGATTTTATAACCATTATAGTATAAAAATGGCAATCAAGATAGTTCTTTTTGCAAATAAATGTGAAAAAAACGGGCAAAAATCGCTGAATTTTCATCTTTTTCGTGCAAAAAGCGTTGCAATGTAAATGCAATCTGGATATAATTAAACTGTAAAAATGTAGTTAAAAGTTTGATATGTAACCGCTGAAACGCATTGATTACAACAGAACACAAAATCTGTAGTATTTGGCGGCAGACAATGTTTTCGGCAGGTTTTTGTGCGCAGTTGAGAAGAGCGGGAAAACACTGTGATGCAGAAAAAGCGCATCTTGAGCCTGTTGCTGGTTGTGATTTGCATGGTATCGCTGCTGTCCGGCTGCGGCGAAAAAAGAGCCGGGTACCTACGATAGCAGCGCAGAGCATGAGCCGATTACTATGACCGCAATGGTGCCGTTCCGCAATCCCAGCCATTTGGTGGATCTGGTGCACGAGAAATACCCGGAGATCAATATTGAATTCGTTCCATACAGCGGTTATAACGCCACCGCTTACGCCAAGATGCAGATGGAGTCCGACAATATGACGGATATTTATTTTGGCAGTATGTATAATCCTGCCGTGACCGATGTAAGCGAGCGGTTGCTGGACCTGTCTGCTTATCCTTTCACGGACAACTTTACAGACCAGCGCCTGCGGGAGGTCACGGATAACGGCAGCATCTATATGCTGCCTCTGTACTACTCCGTTCTTGGCATTACCTATAATCAAACGCTGCTGGAAGCGCATGGCTGGACTCTGCCCACCTCCCTGGAAGAGTTGGAGGCGCTGGCACCCCAGGCAGCGGCTGCCGGCGGCCAGTTGGCGATCATCCAGGTGCAGTTTCCCGGCTATGGCTTCCAGTATTTGTTTAACATTCTCAGTGCCGGCTATGCCAACACCACGGAGGGACGCAAGTGGCAGAATGAATTTCTGGCTGGTGCGGTAAACGCCAGAGACAATGCCGACCTGATGGTTGAAGTACAGAATGTTCAGCGCTGGCGGAATATTGGAATGCTGACATTCAACGGCGACCAGGACAGCGACACCAATACCAGCAGCGATGAATGAGGGCTATGTTGCCCCGTACATCTATACCGGTTGGGAAGATTTGGTTGTGCCCGTGGGTGAGAAGATGTTTTCGTTTATGAAGGGCGAGTGTGATATTGACGCGGTGATTCAGACGCTGGATGACAGTCAGCATCTGCTCAGCGATAACTCCGACAATGTGTATACCACCGTGACCGAGATCCTGAGCGTGCAGGACTGCGCGGAGCTGGTGGGTATTCAGTTTGCAAAAGCCAGCGGCGCGGATGTGGCGCTGGTGTCTAGCAACAAATGGTATCAGACAGATGAGGATATTGCAATGAACACCCGTGGTGTGCAGTGCCAGCTCTATGCGATGCCAATTACCGATCAGGAGTTGACTGCCATGCTGCCCACTGGCTGAACGGGTACAATCCAGACCGTCACGCTTGCCGGCGCACGCATCAAGGAATTAGCAGAAACCGGCTATGATAAATACGATGATGAAAGCCGTCTGTTTCCTTATACTCTGATTACGCCGGACGGCTTTACATTGGAGGACGAAAAGACTTATACAGTTGCCATCTGTGGCGCCAGCAATGCAGTGCAGGAGGAAGGCAATATTCAGGATACCGGCATTGTGGGGCTGACTGTGATGCAGGAATATTTAAGCAGATTTGAGACTTTTTCTCCGGCAGATATTACATGGAACTGATTTGGGAGTTAATGAATGGAAATGAAGAAAGCTGACCACGCGTCAGCCTCCAGATGGAGTCTGGTTGGACAAACAATGCGGTTTATCGGGATCGTCATATTGATCGTCGCGATGGGCTTTGGCGCATTCACATTCCTCTACACCCGGTATGACGATCAGATCCTGTATGCCGAGCGTCTGAGCCAGATGCAGGATGTTACCGCCCAGCTGTTTTCCGGTCTGGAGAATGTCGTGGGCGCACAGTGGAGTACGGTGAATGTGCTCTCCAACTATGTGGAGGCGGCGCAGCCTGCCGATGTGGAAGAATTACAGCAATTTATGGACCAGCAGGCGAAAATGAACGAACTGGACGCTGAGTTGGATAACCTCATCGCCGTGGACAACCATGGAAGATATTATACCGAAAACGGTGCGAAGGGAACGCTGCAGGAATTGGATTACCTGATGGATGACCCGGACCGTATCAGCTATGTTTCCAATACCGTCACCACCAACCGCACGAAAATGGTATATTTGAAGCGCTTGACCGATCCGGTGATGCTGGAAAAAGGAACGGAACTTGTATATTATGGCTGCGCCAGGGACATGAGCGAATTGGAGCCGTATTTTGACTGTGCGGCCTATGAGGGTGGCAGTGGCGTATATGTGATTGACCGTGCCGGACTGAAGTTGTTCAGCAGCCGGGACAGTAATCTGATTCACGGCCATAACCTCTATACTGTGCTGGAGGGGATGGAATACCGCCACGATACATCCTTTGACGCAGCCCGCACGGAGTTGGACGCCAGCGGCACGGCATATTCCAACGCTGTTTTGAATGGGGAGGAATATTTCTACTCCATGTACCGCATGGAAAATGTCGAATGGACGCTGGTATTCCTTGTCAACGCCAAGGCTGTCGCGATGAATACGGTAAAGCTGGTCAATACTACCATGTTTGCGGTGATAGCCTTCTCCACCCTCATGATTGGCATATGTGTGATCTTCATTTTTCGGATGCAGCGCCACCAGCAAAAAGCGGCGCTGGAAGTGGCCGAAAAGGCAACACGGGCAAAGAGCGAATTCCTCTCCAATATGTCCCACGATATTCGTACACCAATGAACGCTATTGTGGGCATTACTGACCTGATGGCGCATGAGAAGGATACCTCCGATAAGCTGCATACCTATATTGAAAAGGTGCGTATGTCTAGCCGCCATCTGCTGAGCCTGGTCAATGATATTCTGGACATGAGCAAGATTGAGTCCAGCGAGATGGCGCTGAATCAGGACGCGATCAGTCTGGCCGAGCAGGTGGGACAGGTGGACAGCATCATCCGCTCTCAAACCGCTGAGCGCGGGCAGACCTTCCTGATCCGTGTCCATACGGTCGCGCACG
This sequence comes from uncultured Oscillospiraceae bacterium, assembly GCA_934561175.1. Taxonomy (GTDB): domain Bacteria; phylum Bacillota; class Clostridia; order Oscillospirales; family Oscillospiraceae; genus CAKTFW01. The sequence goes on along the minus strand of CAKTFW010000041.1, from coordinate 8,357 downwards.
AATACCTGATTGGTGACAGTGTACGACTGCGGCAGATTTTCCTGAATCTGCTGTCCAATGCGGTCAAGTATACCCCTTATGGTGGCAAGATTAATTTTGATCTGACCGAGCTGTCCTGTGATATTCCGGATCATGCGACCATTGAAATCGCGGTAACCGATAATGGTTATGGCATGTCTCCGGAGTTTGTGGAGCATATTTTTGAACCGTTCACTCGTTCAGAAAACTCCATGACCAATAAGGTACAGGGTACGGGCCTTGGTATGGCGATTACGAAGAATATCGTAGATCTGATGGGCGGCACAATTGACATTCAGAGCGCGGTGGATGTGGGCAGCCGCTTTGTGGTAACGCTGACATTCCCTATTGACCGCAGTGCGGCACGCAGAATCGATGCGGAAAGCGTCCTGCTAATTTCGGATGAGGATGTTCTGATTCAAAATATGCAGGCATCCATGCGGGAAGCCGGATGCAGCTTCCGCGTCGCGCGGACAGCGCAGGAAGCCACGGCACTGCTGGATCAGAACCGTGCGGATGTGATTTTGCTGGCCGGACATCTGCATGACCGAACGCTTGCGGATACCGTCCGCCTGCTGCGCGAAGCAGCGAAGGACGCTGTTTTGATCTTCTGCTGTGATTACGCGCAGCAGGAGCAGGTACATGAAATTCTGCTGCACACTGGTGTGGATGGATTGATTCCGCGGCCGTTCTTTCTATCGAATCTCGCCCGCGCAATGGCGCGGATCAATGGTGAGATTGATGAGCAGGAGGAACAGCACCATTCCGTCCTGCGCGGGATGCGATTCCTCTGCGCGGAGGACAACGATCTGAACGCAGAGATTTTGGAGGCCATCCTGGATATGAACGGTGCAAGCTGTGTGATTTATCCGAATGGCAGGGAACTGGTAAACGCCTTTTCTACAGTGAAACCCAGCGATTACGATGCGATTCTGATGGATGTGCAGATGCCGGTGATGAATGGGTTGGAGGCCACCAGAGCGATCCGCAATGGAGAGAATTCATTGGGAAAGACGATTCCGATTGTCGCGATGACGGCCAATGCCTTTACTGAGGACATTCAGGCTTGCCTGGATGCCGGAATGAATGCGCATGTGTCGAAACCGCTGGATGTGATGATGCTGGAACGCAGTTTGCATACGGTTATCAGTGGAAAAATTGTGGGGGGGGGGACACTTGTTCGCAACAAGAAAACATCTGTGAAATGCGGCACCGGTTCTTCTGAAGGGACAAGTTCCTGCCCTTGAAGATGGCATGTCTGTATAAAAATAAAAAGGAACGCACGATTCTGGGTCGTGCGTTCCTTTTTTGTTTTTACAGATGTAAGGTGCAGATAAGGGATTGTGCTGTGCGATAACCCAGGCAGCCGATCTGCTGCAGCTGTGCCTCTATATTGCGAACATCCGGTTGCGTTACTCCGCGTTTACAGCACGGCGGTATGCTTCTGTTTCGACCGGTTCACACCATTCGTTACTGGTTGCTTCACCGGAAATCTCAATGGCAAGATGCGAGAACCAAGAATCCGCTGCTGCACCATGCCAATGCTTGACCTCCGGGGGGATATTGACGACAGTGCCCGGCGTCATGGAGATGGCATCCTTACCCCATTCCTGATAGTACCCATGTCCGCCGACGCAGATCAGCATCTGTCCGCCGCCGCTTTTAGCGTGGTGAATGTGCCAGTTGTTCCGGCAGCCCGGCTCAAAGGTGACATTGAAGATGGGAATCTGCGTTATGGAGACAGGAGCGAGATAGCTCTGCCCGATAAAATATTTGGCAAAGGCGTCGTTCGGCGTGCCGATCGGGAAAAATAGGGAATTCTGATATTTGTCTTTTTCGGTATCGGCAGCGTCTGTTTTATTCCAGACTTCTTTTGCAAGGCGGAACACGGCCCAAGCCTTTGGCCATCCGGTATACATGCCGATGTGGGTAATGATTGCAGCAATTTCTGCCTTGGTGACCCCATGTGCTTTGGCGTTCTGCAGATGGTAAGATAGAGAAGAATCCGTGATGCCGGAGGACATCAGGGCAACAACCGTGAGAATTGAACGGGTTTTGAGAGAGATGGTGTCATCGTTCCAGACTTCTCCGAACAATACATCATCGTTCAGGTGTGCAAACATCGGTGCAAAATCACCGAGCTGTGTGCGGCCTGCGGTCTGTTTCATTTTTTCCTGCATTGAATTTACGCTCCTTTTTCTCTATTGTAGCATGGGATTCAGAAATCACAAATATTGATATCTTATATCATGATATAATTGAAAAGAATATTATGCGAGGCGTATAATTTGGAAAAAGGTGGCGATAGAGATGGAAATTCGGATTTTGCGTGCGTTTTTGGAGATTGCAAGAGAAGGAAGTATGACAGCGGCTGCGGAGGTGCTGCATGTTTCACAGCCAGCACTGTCTAAACAGATGAAAGATCTGGAAAACGAGCTTGGGCAAAAGCTGTTTCGCCGAGGAAGCCGGAGTGTTTCACTGACCGATGCGGGAACTTTGCTGCGCAGACGGGCGGAGGACATTCTGGATATGGTGGACAAGACGGAAGAAGAATTTCGAGCGATTGACGATTTGCAGGGGGGCGATGTTTATCTTGGCTGCGCGGAGTCCCATTTGATTTCGCATATTGCGTGGGAAGTGAAACAGTTCAAAGAACGCTATCCGCTGTTTCGGTATCATATTATCAGCGGCGACCGCACGATTGTGCTGGATCGACTGGATCGGGGGCTGCTTGATTTCGGTGTGGTTGTGGAAATGCCGGATCCGGATCGCTATCAATATCTGGAACTGCCGGGCACTGACATCTGGGGGGTGATGATGCCCCAATCGCACCGCTTGGCGCAGAAAAAGCAGATTTGCGTGGAAGATTTATATGGAGAATCGCTGATTTCCTCCGAGCAGGCGATTGAAATCGACATTCCCCGGTGGTGCGGGAAAAAAGCGGATCGGTTGAACTTTAACGGTACGACCAACCTGGCCTATAACGGCAGTGTTTTTGTAAGAGAGGGTCTGGGACTGCTGCTGTCGTTTGAACATCTGATTGCGCCCAACGCAGAAAATGGGCTGGTGTTCCGCCCGCTGACACCAAAATTGGAAAATAAGATGTATTTGATCTGGAAGAAATATCAGGTTTTTTCTCCAATTGCTCAGCGCCTGCTGGATGCGTTCTTAGAGGTGTTCTAAAGTGGTACAAAAAATCCATATTCCACACCTGCCAGCAACCGGTGACCGGGATGGGAGGAACGCGGTGGAATATGGATTGTTATCGTACAGGGGATGCGGCGATCAGTGCAAGCTTTTGCGCACGGGACAGCTGCTTGATTTGAAACTCGCGCCGCATGGCCTCTGCCTTCGTGGAGAAGGTTTCCTGATAGACCAGGGTAACGGGCAGGCGGGCACGGGTGTATTTTGCACCGCGTCCTGCGTTATGCGTTTGAATCCGGTGCGCCAGATCATTGGTCCAGCCAGTATAGAGCGAATGGTCGGCGCAGCGGACGATATAAACATAGCACATTTTATAGCGGCGCTTCTTCCAGCAGAAATCCTGCGATATTCTCAAATGCACGCGCGGCCTTCCGGGTGGGGTAAATTTGAAAAACATGCCACATATCACGCCAGACTTCCAGGTGACATTGCACGCCGTCGTGCCGCATTTTTACCTGCAGCTGCGCGGAATCGGAATAGAGCACCTCATTGCTGCCGACTTGAATCAGTGTCGGCGGAAACCCGGAAAAATCGCCGAAAAGCGGCGAGAGCAGCGGCGAGTGCAGATCTGCATCACCGGCATAGGCCTTGCGTACGGCACAGATATAGTCCATGGTAATCGTTGGATCCAGATCCGCCCGCTCTACATAGGATCTGCCGCTGGCGGTCATATCCGTCCAGGGAGACATCAGGACAAGGCGCGCCGGAAGCTGGCGTCCGGCGGCTTTGAGCTGATGGCAGAGTACCAACGCCAGATTGCCGCCGGCGGAGTCGCCCATGACAGTGATATCCCGCGCGCCATAACCCAAATACATCAGGTAATCCCAGGCGCGCATTGCATCCTCAGTGGCAGCAGGGAAAGGATGTTCCGGCGCCAGGCGGTATTCGAAGCAGAGCGTATCCCAGCCGGTCGCATTTGACATTTTGGAGGCCAGCGGGCGGGAGTAGCCGAGATTCCCACTGGTGTAGCCGCCACCGTGGCAGTAAAGGACAGCATGGCGGCGGTCGTGACGGCGCTCTGGCCGTACCCATGCGGCTGACATTCCGTGCAAATCAAACGGCGCCCACTCCATTCCAAACATCGGTGTGATCAGGCGGCCAAGCCGTTCCTGTCCGGCGCGCTGCCGTTCCAGATCGGCCGGATCCATGGTGTCCGGAGAGGCAGCGGAATGAATTGCTTTCAGTGCGCGCATCATAGGGGCAAGTTGGCGATTTTCTGCGGCAGTATAAGAATTATTCTGTTTTGGTGCCTGTTTCATAGATGCCTCCTGTATGTATTTTTTTCATTGTAACAGATTGAAGCGGGAAAGGAAAGAGGCTGAAATCTACAGAAGATATTGTGGGATTGTGGTTTGGGTGCGTGTGTGATAGAATAGGAAAATCCTAAGAAGGTGGCGGTAGAATGGCCAAGACGAAAAACTGGAATTTACGGCGGTGGTATCGCCTGGATAATGCCGGAATTCTCTATTCTGCCATGCGCCGGGAAAAATATGCACCCGTTTATCGCTTTTCTGCCGTGATGACCGAGCGGGTTGATCCGACTGCGCTGCAGCGGGCGGTAGACCGGGTGATGCCGCGTTTTCCGACTTTTCGGGTGCGGATTCGGACGGGAGTATTCTGGTATTATTTGGAGCCAAATCACAGCCCTGGTCCTTTTGTAAAGCCGGATATTGCAAATCCTTGTCAGCCGATCCGGGTGAAAGAGGATAATGGCTGGCTGATTCGGATTTATTATTATGAGCGGAGAATTTCACTGGAAGTGTTCCATGCGGTTTCTGACGGTGGTGGTGCACTGGTATTTTTTCGCACCTTGCTGGCGGAATATCTGCGGGAGCGCGGCGTGCAGATCCCGGACGGAAATGGCGTCCTCAATATCGAAAAGGCGCCACGGAAGGAAGAACTGGAGGACGCCTACAGCCGGTATGCCGGACGGCGTGTTCTGCGCAGCGGCCTGGCCAAAACCGCCTACCGCAATACAAGCGCGCCGGAACCGTTCTACACACTCAATGTTACCATGGGATTTTTGCCGGTGGATCGGGTCAAAGCGGTGGCGGCGGATTACGGCGTGACGATTACGGAATATCTGTCGGCGGTTTTGATGCAGGCGATTGCGGAAAATCAGGCTGCAGAGCAGCCACACCGGCTTCGTCCGGTTGCATTGGCGATCCCAATCAATCTGCGCGGTGTTTTTCCGTCCGATACCCTGCGTAATTTTATTCAGACGGTTCGAATCGGCTTTGACCCTTCTCTGGGGGAGTATTCATTTGCCGAGCTTGTCAAGCTGGTACATCACAGCTTACAGCTGCGGATTAACCGACAGGAACTGCAGGCGATTATCACAGGCAATGTCCATTTTGCACAGAATAAACTTTTGCAGATTATCCCGCTGCCGCTGAAGAATCCTGTTATGGCTGCTTCCTATTGGCTGATGGGGGTTCGTCCCTATTCGGCCACTTTTACAAATCCCGGCGTTTTTAAGGTCCCGCCGGAAATGGAACCGTATTTGGAGCGGATGGAGGTTGTACTGGGGCAGGCGACCAGACCGTCGCCCCACTGTGCGGCGATCAGTTATGGAAATACCATGGAGATTTCAATTGCTGGAACTGGTGTTTCCAGTGAGACGGAGCGGCGCTTTTTTACCCATCTGGTGCAGGATGGAATCCCGGTTCGGGTGGAATCAAATCGCAGCAATTAGGAGGAATTCCATGTCATATTGTGTCAATTGTGGCGTACAGCTGCACGATACAGCAGCGTTTTGCCCGCTGTGTCATACGCCGGTGGTCAACCCGGCAAAGCCTGTAGATACAGTGTCACCCAAGCCGTTTCCCCAGGAGCGGCGGGAGGTACAACCGGCGTCTAAATGGGAGCTGGCACTGTTGATCTCTGCAATGTTTGGATCGGTTGCGGTGTGTTGTGGAATTTTAAATCTGTTTTTACGCAAAGATCAACCGTGGTCAATCTATGTAATCGGGGCGGCAGTAATGCTCTGGGTGTGGTTTGTGCCGCCGCTATTGTGCCGGCCAGGGGCACGAACCCGGTTGGTGGCAGATATTTTGGCAATTGCTGCTTATTTGCTGGTCATTGCGCTGCACCTTGACGGATGGTCGTGGTATTGGCGTCTGGCGCTGCCGTTGGTATTGCTGTTAGGCGTGTTGCTGTTTGGGCTGGTGTGTTTGATTTTGGAACGCCGCCGCAGTGTGCTATCAAGCGCCATCCTGGTAATCGGCGCGGTTGGAATTTTTCTGGTTGGGGTCGAACTGTTCGGCGACCTGTATTTTTATGGAAACTGGCAGCCGGGGTGGTCGCTCGTGGTGCTGTTTTCTGGTATTGCCATGATTGTGCCTTTGCTGGTGGTACGCTATGTACCGGCGCTGCGAGAGGAGTCGCGGCGGAGATTTCATATGTAAAGGTGAAATTTTGCGGTTGCGTTTTTTCCTGGATAAATTGTAATCCGCAGGAAGATCTGCTATAATATACTAAAATATGACCCTGTAAACACAGGTTTCTGGAGGTTCGTTTATGGATTATGCACAGGCATCGCTGAAGCTGCACTACGATGTACGCGGCAAATTGGAGATTAAAACACGGGTTCAGGCAAATGATAAAGAATCCCTGTCGTTGGCTTACACGCCGGGTGTTGCACAACCTTGTTTGGAAATTCAGAAAGATATCAACAAGTCGTATGAGCTGACCCGTCGCTGGAATACCGTTGCAGTGGTGACCGATGGCACCGCGGTGCTGGGCCTTGGCGACATTGGCCCGGAGGCTGGTATGCCGGTGATGGAGGGCAAATGTGTACTCTTTAAGGCGTTTGGCGATGTAGACGCAATTCCACTGTGCGTGAAGAGCAAGGATGTGGATGAAATCGTTCGCACGGTTTATCTGTTGTCCGGCAGCTTTGGCGGCGTGAATCTGGAAGACATAGCAGCGCCTCGCTGCTTTGAAATTGAGCGCAAGCTGAAGGAACTGTGCGATATTCCGATTTTCCACGATGATCAGCATGGTACGGCCATTATTGTTGCGGCAGCGCTGCAGAATGCGCTGAAGATTGTTCATAAGGATATCCGGGAAGTCACGGCGGTCTTTTCCGGTGCCGGTGCGGCTGGCACAGCGATTTTTCATCTACTCAAGGCGATGGGATTGAAGGATGCAATCATCTGTGATCGCAAGGGCGCAATCAGCCGTAACCGTACGGATCTGAATGCAGAAAAGCAGGCGCTGGCGGAGATTTCCAATTTGGAGAATCGCGATGGCACGCTGGCAGATGTGATGAAGGGGGCAGATGTGTTTATTGGTGTTTCTTCACCTGGTGTTGTAACACAGGATATGGTACGCACGATGGCGAAGGATCCAATTTTGTTCCCGATGGCAAATCCGGTGCCGGAAATTATGCCGGATGAGGCAAAAGCGGCGGGGGCTGCCGTAGTAGGTACTGGCCGCAGCGATTTTCCCAATCAGATTAACAATGTTTTGGCTTTCCCAGGTGTGTTTCGCGGTGCGCTGGATGTCCGCGCCAGCGATATTAACGAGGAAATGAAGCTGGCGGCTGCACAGGCCCTGGCAGATCTGGTCGGAGATGATCTGAATCCGGAGTATATCATTCCGGCTGCGTTCGACGAACGGGTAAAGGATGCGGTTGCTGCAGCGGTGGCTGACGCAGCGCGTAAAACCGGCGTTGCACGGATTTAAATTTTAAATGGAATAATAAAATGGCGCCTGAACCAATTGGTTCAGGCGCCATTTTTCGGAGGGAATGTGCTATTCCAAGCCGAGTTGATACACCTGGTTTGCATTTTCAAAGAATACAGTATGGTAGTGCTTTGCTGGGATCAGGTGCTTTATAAAGGAGATGTATTCTTCAATATTGACGGCGGGAAAATCTGTACCGAAAAGAAAGCGACGATAGTCATCTACATAGGCGATCCAGCTTTTCAGGATGGAGAGATACCCGGTCTGCCGATGATAGTAGGCAGTTAGATCCTGACGCCCTGCCAGAAGCCCGGACAGATCGGCATAGACATTGGGATTCTTTTCCAAAACAGCAGCGGCTTCTGCCAAAAACGGATTTCCGAAGTGGCACATGACGATGTCCACGTCCGGGTGGCGCACGGCGGCTTCGTCGAGCATCAGCGGGT
>CAKTFW010000040.1 GCA_934561175.1 uncultured Oscillospiraceae bacterium | reverse complement strand
TTCACTGCTACCTTGCCGGAGGTATCCGGTACCTGCTTTACACAAACAATTGCTTTCATTGCTCTGCTTCCTCCTTACAGTCCCAGATTGCTGGAAATGACGATGCGCTGGACCTCGGAAGTGCCCTCGTAGATCTCAGTGATCTTTGCATCACGCATCATACGCTCCACCGGGTAGTCGTTGGTGTAGCCGTAACCGCCGAAGATCTGGACGGCCTTGGTGGTAACCCACATTGCGGTCTCAGAAGCGGTCAGCTTTGCGATTGCAGCCTGTTTGCTGAAGCGGACACCAGCAGTCTTCATTGCAGCGACCTGGTACATCAGCAGGGTAGATGCTTCAATCTTTGCAGCCATGTCAGCAATGGTGAACTGGGTGTTCTGGAACTTGCTGATCGGCTTACCAAACTGAACACGGGTCTTGGCATAGTCAATGCACTCCTGCATTGCGCCCTCAGCGATACCCAGAGCCTGTGCAGCAATGCCGATACGGCCGCCGTCCAGCGTCTGCATAGCAACGGAGAAGCCCTTGCCTTCCTTGCCCAGCAGGTTTTCCTTCGGAACGATGCAATCAGTGAAGACAATCTCGGCCGTGGGAGAGCCATGCAGACCCATCTTGACCTCGTGCTTGCCAACGGAGAAGCCGGGGAAGTCCTTCTCAACGATGAAAGCGGAGATACCCTTGGTGCCCTTCGTCTTGTCAGTCATTGCAAAGACGACAAAAATATCAGCAACATAGCCGTTGGTGATAAAAATCTTGGAACCATTCAGAACATAGTGATCGCCTTCCAGAACAGCCTCGGTCTGACCCTTGGAAGCGTCGGAACCAGCGTTCGGCTCGGTCAGAGCGAAAGCGCCCAGCTTGTGACCAGTGGAGAGCATCGGCAGATATTTTGCTTTCTGCTCCGGAGTACCATGTGCCAGAATCGGCTCACAGCACAGACCGTTGTGTGTTGCAACAATATCGCCAGTGGAAGCACAGGCTTTGGAGAGCTCCTCAATGCAAAGTGCGGATTCCAGAGGACCGGCACCGGTACCGCCGTACTCCTTCGGAATACACATACCCATAACACCCAGATCGAACAGTTTCTCGATGGTTTCAGCGGGATACTGCGCGGTGCGGTCGGTTTCAGCAGCGATGGGCTTCACTTCGTTTTCAGTGAACTCAGCCATCATCTTGCGGATCATCTGCTGCTCTTTAGACAGATTAAAGTCCATTAAAATGTTTCCTCCTATCAGAATAGTGAAAAGTTGTATAAATAACGACCATGTATCGTTCGGTCAATTATTTCGTGTAATCAAAGAAGCCCTTACCGGTCTTACGGCCGAGCATATTGGCGCGAACCATCTTGCGCATCAGCGGCTCGGCGCGATATTTGGAATCGCCGGTCTCTGTGTACAGAACATCCATAACATTCAGGCAGATATCCAGACCGACAAGATCGCCGACATGCAGCGGACCCATCGGGTGGTTTGCACCGAGGCACATTGCTTTATCGACATCTTCTGCAGAGGCGATGCCCTGTGCAACCAGGCCAGCGGCCTCGTTGATCATTGGAACCAGAATGCGGTTGACAACGAAACCGGGGTTCTCATGAACCTCAACCGGCTCTTTGCCAATTTCCTTGGAGAGATCATAGACTGTCTTTAGCGTCTCATCGCTGGTGTGGAAGCCGCGAATGACCTCAACCAGCTTCATGACAGTTGCCGGGTTGAAGAAATGCATACCAATGAACTGCTCCTTGCGGTTTACAGCAGAAGCAATCTCCGTGATGGAGATAGAAGAAGTGTTGGAAGCAAAAATCGTCTCCGGCTTGCAGATTGCATCAAGTTCCTGGAAGACGGACTTCTTGACATTGAGACGCTCAACGATTGCTTCGACAACGAGGTCAGCATCAGCGATCTTGGACAGATCTGTGGTGAAAGTGATTCTGGCGGTGAGGGCGGTCTTCGCAGCCTCATCCATCTTGCCCTTGGCAACAAGCTTGTCCAGGTTCTTGTTCAGCTTGGCCTCTGCAGCATTGATGATTTCATCGGTGATGTCGCGGACGACAACATCCTTGCCAGCTTTTGCAAAGACCTGGGCGATGTCCAGACCCATGGTACCGGCGCCAATGATGGCAATCTTTTTCATGCGATATGTTCCTCCTTATGCTCCGAATTAGAGCATTTACTAAATACAACGATCCGCCAGCCATAAAGCATGGACCGCTGCGAATGATTTCTCCCGCATATTGTGGCTGTTGGTGTCGAATGAACAACAATAGACACAATAAATGGGCGAAATTGTTCACTATGTGGTTAATGATAATGCAAAACTACTAAAAATGCAAGGGGATATTTTATGGGATAGATAGGGATTTTCTCTGAAAAAACAATGCTGTTTTGGCGAAGTTGTTGTACTTTGACAGGCAATTCACAATAAATGGAAAATAATGGGAAAATGAAGACTAAAAAGGGCACAAAAGGAATGACCTTTTGTGCCCAATATGCCGGAAAACATTACTGATTGCTGATTGATTACTTGCCGCTGAGCGGAGCAAGGAGTTTCTCGACCCGTTTATAGAGCAGAAAAGTCAGCAGCGAGGTAATGATGCCTTTCAAAATATTAAATGGTACAACCGCCATCAGCACCAGCGTGGACACATTGTTAATATATGGATTCACCTGTGTTCCCATGCCGATAATTGCATCGAGCGGCATTCCGTAAAGCTCTGCAAATTTCGGAAGAAGATAAATGGCGTTGAATGCACTGCCACAGACCGTCATGACAGCGGTACCGACGATCATGCCGACAATCGCGGAGCGTTTGCTCTTTTTTGCGTGATAGAGAATAGAAGCTGGGATAATCATGGTGCAGCCGACAAAGAAATTGGCAAAATCACCGACAAATGCGGTGGTGGTCCCTTTGAAGAGCAGCTTGAGCAGTACTTTCAAAAGCTCGCAGATAACGCCGGCGACAGGGCCGAGATAGAACGAACAAATCAGAACCGGAAGTTCACTGAGATCGATTTCGTAAAAAGACGGTGCAAAGAAGAGTGGAATTTCGAAGAACATTAAAATTGCTGCAATTGCGGAAAACATCGCAATGAACGAGACATAGCGCGGCGGGGAGACCCGATGATGCCGAAGACCGGTCAGACGCTCTGCAGCGACGGCAATACCGACAAGCAGCAGAAAAACCAACAGACAGATACCAAGGAAAGAGAGATTATCCTTGGCAGATTCCAGAAGAGAAGCCATAAGTAACGCACCTTTCAGCGATGTACGGCGTGCCGCGCATCAAAAATAAAAGCACCTGAAGTTCGCAAACCTCAGGTGCTCAAAATACCAAGACAAGCCACGCTGTACAGCGCGGATCTTATCAATCTTCTTCCATCCAGACTTTAACTGTCGGTTTCGGAGTTGCACCGAATCATGCGAATGCTTGCGGACTATACCGCCGATCGGGAATTTCACCCTGCCCTGAAGACTGCGTTATTCAGTTGATTCAGCGTTATTATAGCAAGCGTTCTGTAAATTGCAAGCGCTTTTTTTCCAGAGGGATTTCTGTTATACTAAAACTCTCTTAGTTTGGCTTATCAAAACCATGCAGGAAGCCATCCTGACGGGTGGAACTGATGTCGCCGCCAATGACCCGGTTTTTATAGACCAGTAAGGTCGCATGGACGGTTTCATCCTCGGCGGGATAGTTCGTCACATTATAAACATAGCGCTTGATCCGTTTGCCTTCATATTTGTGCAGGTCATATCCCTGATTGACTTGCAGGTCGTTATATTGTTCCAGCACTTCTGGAAATTCGGAAGGAATTTTGACTTCCTGGGTTTCAATTGGTGTTTCATCCACAACCCAACCATGGGTGGCGAGAAAGGCGATACGGTCTTCGTTGGTTTCAGCAGTGGTCGAGCGGGTGGCAGTCTGCAGTGCTTCTTCCGAGCTGGAGCGGTTGGCGGCGAGCAGTACAACGAGTGCCAGCGCAGCTGCGATGATCAGGGCAGCGAGAATGAGCCGGCTTTTTTGGATTTTAGCAGTGTAGATAAACATGGCGGTTCCCTCCATCAAAATCGGTGGTACAACCTATGTGAGCATTCGGACAAATATGACAAGCAGGTGAGTATATGCAGCGATTGGACAAAATTCTCTCAGAGGCTGGATGCGGCAGCCGGAAGGAATTGCGAACACTGATCCGCTCCGGAGCGGTGATGGTAAATGGCACACCAGTGTGCAGGGAAGATGAAAAATTTGAACCGAAAGATATCCAGATTACCATCAATGGGAGACCGGTCCAGACGATAGGAACGATCTGGCTGATGCTCCATAAACCTGTTGGATATGTAACATCAGTGGAAGATCCGCGGGATGTAACCGTGATGGAATTGCTGCCAGAGGAATATTGTGCTGCGGGTATTTTTCCGGTGGGGCGGCTTGACAAGATGACGAGCGGCCTGCTGATTTTTACCAATGACGGCTCGGCAGCGCATCGGATGATATCGCCGAAATATGCGGTTGAAAAGCAGTATCGAGCAGAACACGAGGGAACTTCAACAGAAGAGGATGTGCAAGCTTTTGCAGAAGGGCTGGTTCTGCGGGATGGAACGAAGTGCCGTCCGGCGCAGCTTGTACCGCTGGGGCCTGGATGCAGCGAAATTGTGGTGACAGAAGGGAAATATCATCAGGTGCGGCGTATGATGGCGGCACGCGGTATGGCGGTGACGGGGCTGAAACGGCTCCGGGAAGGAATGCTGGAGCTGGGCGATCTGCCGGTGGGGGCGTGCCGCCGCCTGACGGAGACGGAAATTTCACAGCTGTTGCACTAGAAATACAGGCGGCACACATGCGCGTTTTCGGGCAAGAAAGATGCAAAAGAAAGACATTTGGGTTGAATCATCGTCAAAATATCTAAAAATAACGGAATTTTTGAAAGAAAATGTACATTGACACTTGCAATTTGCCGAAAATCATCCTATAATTTACTCGCAATTATAACAAATTGTGCATATCGCATTGTTTCATGCGCTAATGCGAGAAGAGGAGGAAGAACCGTGTCCAGCCGAATGTTTCAGAGCGTAATTATGCAGATGAAAGACGCAACGGATCGAATGATCGGAGTAATTGACTCGGATGGATTTGTCGTTGCATGCAGTGATCCAATTGCGATTGGCGAAAAGTTGGACAACCCCGTAATCAAGCTGAATGCAGCTCCCGAATCCCTTTGCATCGCGGATAAAAAAACCTTTAAGGCACTTGCCAGTTGGGGTGCTTACTTTGAGTTTGCTGTGTTTGCAGACGGCGAAGATGATCAGGCACGCTCGATCTGTATTATGGCTGCCGTTGCGCTCAACGGTGCAAAGTCTTTTTATGAGGATAAGCACGATAAAGGGGCTTTCGTCAAGAATATCATCACAGATAATATCCTGCCCGGCGATATTTATATCCGGGCCAAGGAACTGCATTTTGTGACAGATGTACCGCGGGCAGTGTTTTTGGTGCGCCAGATTGGCCGCGCCGATGTGGCGACAGTGGATTTGCTGCAGAGAATGTTTTCAGAAAAACAGCAGGATTTTGTCCTGTCAATCAATGAGACGGATATTGCTGTGGTCAAGCAGGTGGAACCGGGAACGAACAACGGCCAGCTGGTTGCACTGGCCCAGTCGATGGAAGAGGCAATCCGCACTGAACTGCTGATTAAAACGACCATCGGAATCGGCACCATTGCAAGCCATTTGCGAGAGCTTGCCAATGTCTATAAAGAGGCACAGGTGGCAATTGAGGTCGGAAAGGTTTTTGATACGGAAAAGAGCATTATCCATTATGAGAATCTTGGCATTGGCCGGTTGATTTATCAGCTGCCGACAACACTGTGCGAGATTTTCCTTTCGGAGGTGTTCAAGAAGAATTCGGTCGATTCGCTCGATCAGGAAACCTTGTTCACAATTAACAAGTTTTTTGAAAATAATCTGAATGTCTCTGAGACATCCAGAAAGCTGTTTGTCCACCGCAATACGCTGGTGTACCGCCTGGAGAAGATTAAAAAGCTCACGGGGCTTGATCTGCGGGAATTTGATCATGCAATCATCTTTAAGGTTGCACTGATGGTTAAAAAGTATCTGGCATCCCGCGAACCGGTACGCCATGGCAAGCAGCTGCCGTCGTCATCCACAGGGGGATTTTGATGATTGAACTTCGCAATGTAACAAAGACCTATGACAACGGGGCTAAAGCAATCAAGGGCATTTCCTTGCAAATTCAGGATGGTGAGTTTGTCTTCTTGGTTGGCCCTTCCGGTTCTGGTAAATCCACATTGATCAAACTGCTGACAGCTGAACTGCTGCCGACGACTGGTACAGTTATGGTCAATGGATATGATACCGGTAAAATGAAGCGCTCACAGGTTCCTTATATGCGCAGAACGCTTGGTGTTATCTTTCAGGATTTCCGCTTAATTGATAAGAAGACTGTTTTTGATAATGTGTCCTTTGCCATGCGCGTTATTGGTGCGTCGGAGAAGGAGATCAAGCGCCGCGTACCCTATGTGCTGGAGCTGGTCGGCCTGGAAAACAAGGCACATCGTCTGCCGCAGGAGCTGTCCGGTGGCGAGCAGCAGCGTGTCGCTATTGCGCGTGCGCTGATTAATAATCCGCAGATGATTATTGCGGATGAGCCGACCGGAAATCTGGATCCGGCGCGTTCGCTGGAGATCATGATGCTTTTGGAGAGAATCAATGCGCTTGGTACCACAATGATGGTGGTTACACACGAAAAGGCGTTGGTCAATCGCTTTTCCAAACGCGTTGTTGCGATTGACGAAGGCCTGGTCATCAGCGACGGAATGGACGGGTATTACACATATGAAAAGGAATAATTTCGGTTATTATGTGCGAGAGGGCACGCGGGGGATGTTCTTGCATGGCTTTATGTCCTTTGCTGCTGTCTGCGCAATTGTAGCATGCCTGTTGATTATGGGCAGCTTCGTCCTGATTATGCTGAATCTGCATCACATGATTGTGGATTTGGAGCAGGAGAGCGAAATCCTTGTATATATTGACGAGGATTTGTCAGAGGCTGAGGCGAAGAGCGTTGGCTCCAGCATCAATATGATCAGCAATGTGCAGCAGGCGGAGTTCATCTCCAGAGACCAGGCGCTGGAAGCCTATATTGCTCAGCAGGATAACCCGGAAATTTTTGACGGAGTTGACGCAAAGACCCTGCGTGACCGCTATGCGGTGACGCTGGTTGATTTGAGCCTGACAGAGCAGACCGTAGCGGACATTGAAAAGATTGACGGCGTGGCGAGCGTCAGCGCGCACTATGAAATCTCCAATGGCTTTACAACGATGCAGAAAATTTTGAATGTAGCATCGACGGTGATTATTGTTGTTCTGTTCATAGTTTCGTTGTTTATTATTGCGAATACCGTGAAGCTTGCACTGTATGATCGGCGGGAAGAAATTGCAATTATGAAAATGGTTGGCGCGACAAACCATTTCATCCGCGGCCCGTTTTTGGTGGAAGGCTTGTTCCTGGGCTTTTTTGGCGCGGCAATTGCCTTCCTGGCAGAATGGGGGATTTACAGTTTGATTGTTACCCGTGTGACGGCGGTGGATACGATGAAGCTGCTGACACTGGTGCCTTTTACAGATGTACTGGTTCCGCTGGCTATCGCGTTTGCTGCAGCAGGCTTTATCGTCGGCGTATTTGGCAGTATGTTGTCCATTCGGAAATTCCTGCAGGTATAGGAGGCAGTCATGAAGCATAGAAAAAAGATTGTATCGATTGTCGCAATTGTACTGGCAATTATGATGTTCCTGCCGCTGCTGCTGAACGCGTTCGCTATGTCGGCTTCTGCAGCGAGCTCCAGTCAGATCAAGAAAGAATTGGATGCACTGAAGAGTGAAGCAGCGGAAATTGCACAGAAGTCGGGCGAATTGGAGTCGCAGATTTCTTCCAATGCCAGCAAGACGCAGTCTACGGTGGATCAGAAGACCACAATTGACCAGCAGATTGATATTACCCGCATGGAAGTGGAAAACACGAATGAGCAGATTAAACAGTACAATCTGCTGATTGCGGAAAAGCAGAAAGAATTGGAAGACGCGGAAGCGCAGGAAGCGGAAATGAACGCCAAGTTCAAAACCCGGATTCGCGCGATGGAAGAGGGCGGCACAATTTCCTATTGGTCCGTGTTGTTCAATGCCAGCAGCTTTTCTGACCTTCTGGATCGGATTGACATGATCAGTGAGATTGCACAGTCTGATCAGAATATGCTGGATGAAATGGCAGCGGCGACAGCACAGGTTGCCCAGGCCAGACAGGACTTAGAAACAGAGAAAAGCGATCTGGAGGACATGAAGCAGACGCTCGCCCTGCAGGAAGAACAGCTCCAGTCCCAGCGGGAAGAGGCGGATGCACTTCTGGTTCAGCTGGCTTCGGAGAGTGAGGAACTGGCAGCGCTCTATGCCAAATATGAGGAAGAGGGCGCTGTGCTGGACGAGGCAGTTGCAGCCAAGTTGGCAGAATATGAGCGTGTGCTGAAAGATGAGGAAGCGGCGCGTAAGGCTGCCGCTGCAGCGACGACGAATACCAGCAGCTCTTCTACGGCGGGATCTTCCGGGTTCCTGTACCCACTGCCCTCCCGCGTGACAATTACAGATGCCTACGGTTATCGCTACCACCCGCTTTATGGTTATTATAAATTCCACTACGGTGTGGACCTTGCAGCATCTGCCGGTACTGCAATTTATGCGTCGAAAAGTGGCACGGTATCGGGCGCAAACTATCAGACTGCAAACGGAAATTGCGTCACAATTAACCATGGCGACGGATCTTCGACGATTTATGCACATATGACCAATTATATTGTTTCTGTGGGACAGCATGTTTCACAGGGCGAGGTGATCGGCTATGTCGGTTCAACTGGTTGGTCGACAGGCGCGCATCTGCATTTCGAGATTCTAATCAATGGTTCCAATGTGAATCCAATGGACTATGTCTAAAAATCCATAATGAAGTGTGAAATCTGAAGGGAGCATTGCTCCCTTCAGATTTTCCCTGCCGGGAGGAGCACGGAATGAAAAAAATATTTTATGGTTTTACACTGGTTGCTGTGATGCTCTTCACGATGGCGGGGACGGCATGGCTTTTAGCCGGCCGGGCTAACACGCCGGTTGCAGATAAGGTTTCGGAAGCTGCAGGGATTATCAACCGTGTTTTTATTGGCAACTATGATGAGACCGCTGTTGGCGATGCGGCAGTGCAGGGAATGATCGATGCGCTGGATGACCGTTGGAGCTATTATATCAGCGCGGAGGATTACAGCGCCTATCAATTGACTGTGACAAATACTTATGTTGGCGTCGGCATGATGGTAGAGTCGCAGCTGGACGGCGATGGATTAAAGGTTGCATCGGTGACCGCAGGAGGACCAGCAGAGGCGGCTGGTATTCAGCCCGGAGATATTCTGACACAGATTGAAGATCAGAAGGTTTCTGCGTTGAGCCGGGATGAAGCGGTGGACCTGGTTCGCGGAGAGGCTGGAACGCAGGTTCAGCTGACACTGACCAGGGATGGAACATCCTATACCAGTACGGTGACTCGTGCTGCAGTGCGGGAGCAGGTGGTATCCCAGCAAATGCTTGACGGCAATGTGGGATATATCCGTATTAAGAACTTTGATGAGGACAGTGCTTCTCAGGCGATTGCAGCGGTGGATGCCAGCATTGAGGCTGGCGCGACGGCGTTGCTGTTCGATGTCCGGTATAACCCCGGCGGCTTGAAAACAGAGCTGCTGAAATTGTTGGATTATTTGATTGAAGACGGTGTTCCGCTTTTCACCAGCCGAATGACAGGTGCAGATCCGGTTACTGATTACGCAAAAGATGGCCATGCGGTGGATTTGCCGATGGCAGTTTTGGTAAATGGAGACAGTTATTCTGCTGCAGAATTTTTTGCTGCGGCGCTGCAGGAACTGGAACAGGCGGAGATTGTCGGTGAAGCGACTTGCGGGAAAGGCTATTTTCAGATTACCTACCCGCTTTCGGATGGGTCGGCGATGGCGATCTCTTCCGGTGAATATTTTACACCGAATGGACTCAGCTTAACGGATGTTGGAATTACCCCCGATGCTGTAATAGCACTGACGGAAGATCAGGCGTATCTGTGTTATTATGGCTCGCTGGCAGTGGAGGAGGATCCGCAGCTGCAAAAGGCATTGGAAGTCCTGCGTTCGATGGGAAATACTTGACAGATACTGAATCCACATCTATAATTGCAAACATTCTGGCGGCGCTGAATTTCTTGCGTCGGTAATGTCTGCGCAAAATATTTGGAGGCATGGTTAACTATGGCAGCAAAAGAATTTAAATTGACCGCGGAGCGCCTGGCAGAGCTGGAGAAAGAACTGAACTGGCTCAAGACGACCCGTGAAAAAGAAGTTGCAGAACTGATTAAAGAGGCGCGTTCTTTCGGCGACCTTTCCGAGAACTCAGAATATGATGAGGCAAAAAATGAGCAGTCAAAGCTTTATGGCCGAATTGCCGAAGTGGAGAATATCCTGGCGCACGCAGTTGTGATTTCAGAAGACGAAACCGCTTCGGATACAATTGGTCTGGGCTGCACGGTTGTTGTTCGGGATCTGGAGATGGACGAGGACGAAACCTATGAAATTGTCGGCTCCCAGGAGGCAAACCCGTCGCAGGGCCGTATTTCTGATGATTCGCCGTTTGGCCGCGCAATGCTGGGGCATAAAGTTGGCGAAGAAGTTACGGTAGAAGCACCGGTTGGTGCCATTAAATTCCAGGTGATTTCTGTAGAGCGCTAAAAATACAGGGGGAAAGAATTATGGCCGAGGATAGGATGACACAACAGCCGGATCTGAATGACCAGATGCGAATCCGGCGGGAAAAGCTGGCAGAGCTACAGACGAACGGACAAGATCCATTTACCATTACAAAATTTCATGTGACCTCTGATAGTGCAACCATTAAGGAAAACTTTGACCATTTGGAGGGTCAGCATGTCAGCATTGCGGGCCGTCTGATGACCAAGCGTGGAATGGGCAAAGTCTCTTTTTGCGATCTGCAGGATAAGTCTGGCCGAATCCAGCTCTATGCCCGCAAGGACGAGATGGCGGAGGAAGACTATAATCAGTTCAAAAAGTATGACATTGGCGATATTGTCGGAATTGATGGCGAAGTGTTTCGGACGCAGCGCGGCGAGATGTCTGTGCGGGTTTCCAAGGCAATGCTGCTTTCGAAATCGCTGCTGCCGCTGCCGGATAAATTCCATGGCCTGACGAACCAGGAGATGCGTTATCGCCAGCGCTATGTAGACTTGATTGTGAATCCTGAGGTCAAGCGCAATTTTGTCATCCGTTCTCAGTTTATTAAGTTCATGCGGAACTATCTGGACAGCATGAATTATATTGAGGTAGAGACGCCGGTATTGAATACGATTGCCGGTGGTGCGGCAGCCCGGCCGTTTATTACCCATCACAATACGCTGGATATTGATATGTATATGCGTATTGCTACAGAGCTGCCCCTGAAGCGGCTGATCGTGGGTGGTATGGATCGGGTGTATGAAATCGGCCGTATTTTCCGGAACGAGGGTATGGATCCCAAGCACAATCCGGAGTTTACTACGGTGGAGCTGTATCAGGCCTATGCTGATTTCCACGATATGATGGACATTGCCGAGGGGATCCTCTCTGGTGCGGCCAAGGAGATCCTGGGCGGCTACGAGGTGGAGTGGCTGGGCGAGAAGATCAACCTGACCCCCGGCTGGCGTCGCCTGACCATGGTGGAGGCCGTGAAGGAGTATGTGGGTGTGGACTTCGACGCCATTACCGATGATTCTGAGGCTGTGGCCGCAGCCAAGGCTGTGGGCGTGGAGTTGGCTGACGCCGCGGAGAAGACATGGGGGAATGCCTTGTACGCCTGTTTCGACCAGAAAGTGGAGGAGAAGCTGATTCAGCCGACCTTCATCACCATGTATCCTGTGGAGGTCAGCCCCCTGACGAAGCGCAGCCCCAAGGATCCCCGCCTGACCGAGCGGTTTGAACTGTTCATCTGCCATTGCGAACTGGCCAACGCCTACTCTGAGCTGAACGATCCTATTGACCAGCGTCAGCGTTTTGAAAAGCAGGTGGAGCAGCGCGAGCGCGGCGACGATGAGACGGAAATGCTGGATGAGGATTTTCTCACTGCCTTGGAGTATGGTATGCCGCCTACAGGCGGTATGGGTATGGGCATCGACCGTGCGGTAATGATGCTGACCGGTACGGATACCATCCGGGATGTGATTCTGTTCCCCACAATGAAGCCGTTGGACTCTGACAAGAAGGCTTCCAAGGAAGTTTCGGCTCCTGCGGAGGCTGCTCAGACGGCTCCCGTTGTGGAAGAAAAAATTGATTTTTCCAATGTTCAGATTGAGCCTTTGTTTGAGGATCAGGTCGATTTTGACACCTTCTCCAAGAGTGATTTCCGTGCCGTAAAGGTCAAGGAATGCGAAGCTGTGAAGAAGTCCAAAAAGCTCTTAAAGTTCGTTTTGGACGATGGAACCGGCGTAGATAGGGTCATTTTGAGTGGTATTCACGAATATTATGAGCCGGAAGAACTGGTCGGTAAGACCTGCATTGCAATCACCAATCTGCCTCCGAGAGCGATGATGGGTATCGACTCCTGCGGTATGTTGATCTCCGCCGTGCATCACGAAAACGGTGAAGAAAAGTTGCATTTGCTGATGGTCGATCCTCACATTCCGGCAGGCGCAAAGCTCTATTGATTGACCTAAAATTGTCGGTGCTTACGCCACAACTTACGCCAATTTACTCCGAGCTTACGCCAAAAATGCGTTTGGAATTTTGCGATTGCAGACAAGTTCCGATAGCATACGATAATTTCATATGATTTAAGCCCGCTGATTTCGGTCAGCGGGCTTTTTCTATTTCTGCCCCTATTACATCTCTGTGATGTGATAGGGGCTTTTTTTGTCCCCGAAAGGTGGTCGAAAAAATTTTTTTGAAAAATCTCAAAAAAACTTCGTACAAATCGAAAAAAATTTCCCAGTTGGTTAGTGAGGGCAAAAACCTCACGAACCTTGAAAATCGAATAGACATTCAACAGGTACATTCCTGATCGGGGGCGAAAGCCCCAGCCGGATGAAGGTGCGCCACGAACTTCCTGCCCGCAAGGGTTATCACGGAAAGCAAGGTTGGTAGCGATTCCGAACCATTCTGAAATATCCGCTTGCTACGGATAAGGCGA
>CAKTFW010000039.1 GCA_934561175.1 uncultured Oscillospiraceae bacterium | reverse complement strand
CCTTTAACCTGAATCCGGCGGCTTGGCAGGTGGCGGGATGCGAATCTTACCTCGCGTATTCTGGCCGCTTTATCGAGGCGATGACAGAAGCAGCCGAGGCAAACGACGGAAAGACCATTGCGATTTTTTCGCATGGTTCTGTGATCCGGGGCATGATGATGCGGCTGTTTTATGGTGCAGAGCATCCGGAGGAAACCGGGCACTGTGATAATACCGGCGTGACGCTGCTGGAATATGACAATGGAAGCTATCATCTGATTTATAAGAATGACAATACGCATTTGAGCCCGGAAATTTCCACGCTGGCGCAGCAGAACTGGTGGAAGGAGAATGGGCAGAAGCTCGACCATAATCTATGGTACCGGCCGGTTGGCGGCGACCAAGAGACTTATCTGGCGTTCCGCCGGGATGCCTGGCAGAATCTGTATGGGAATCTGGACGGTTTTCTGGAGGAAGGGTTCTGGCAAGATGCTTGCCGCTGTGCCGCACAGCAGCCGGAAGCGTTGGTGTTTGCCATGCTGGGCGATCAAATCGTGGGCGTGCTTCAACTGGATCTTGACCGAAAGGTGTCTCAAAACGCCGGGTATATTCCCTTTTACTACATGACGCCGGAGGCCCGGAATCACGGCTTTGGTGTGCAGTTGTTAGGACATGCGATTAGTGTATGCCGTCCATTGGGGAGGAGCAGTTTACAGCTTGCAGTTTCGCCGCGGAATGCGCAGGCACTGCGATTTTACCGCCGGTATGGGTTTTCTGAAATTGGCCATACGCCGGGGCATTGCGAGAATTTAATCCTGATGGAACTGTCAATTGACCGCACGCCTTATCAATTATAAAAATTCCTGCCTGTGTTATAACACAGGCAGGAATTTTTTGCTTCTTTCAGCGTACAACATCGTTGACGGCGTCTCCAACAGCATCGCCAACATCGGTAACGGTATCTCCGGCATCCTGCGCGGCGTCTTTCAGATCATTTCCGACATTGGAAGTACCGGGATTACCACTGTTCAGACCGGAATCGCTTGCATTGCTGCCGGTATTTTGCTGCCCGGAGCTGCTGCCGTTTTGTGTGGTTCCGGGCGCTGTAGTGTTGCTGTTATTATCCTTGCTGTTGCTGGTACCGCAGCCTGCCAGCAGAGACAGAAGTGCCAGTGTAGCCAGGAGCAGAGAGAGTTTGCGCTTCATAAAACCATTCCTCCGTTGTTAAAATGGGATTCTGCCGTTAGTATGTTCAATCTACAGAAGAATAAACACAAAAATGCGGCCGGAGAAATTCTCCGGCCGCATTCCTCATTTCCAGCATTCTGTATCGGTCAAACCAATATCTACCGCGCGGAAAACGGGATCAATTCCGGCGTTTCGTTGTGCCTGGTAATTTTTCAGACAGCGTATGGCAATTCCACCGAGACGGAGGATTGCATAGAGATTTACAAGACCCATCAGCCCCATTAAAATATCGGCCAGATTCCAGGCTAGTGTAAAATCCATCTGTGCGCCAATAAAAACCATACAGACGGCAGTGCAGCGGAAAATTTGTAATGCAAGTTTGTTTTGGGTGATAAATTTGAAATTGGTTTCTGTATAGTAGTAATTGCCAATGATAGAAGTAAAAGCAAACAGAAATACAGCAATGGTCAGGATGGCGATCCCGACGACACCGAACTGAGAGCCCATCGCAGCCTGCATAAAGGGCATTCCCTTTAAGGTTTCACTACCCTCGATGCCAGAGAGCAACAGCACAATCGCGCTGGCGGAGCAGATGACAATGGTGTCAAGAAAGACGGAAAGAACAGCGACAAGTCCTTGCTTGACAGGGTGGGAGACATCGGCGGACGAGGTGGCGTTGGGACCGGAACCCATGCCGGCCTCATTGGAAAATAGACCGCGTTTTACACCGAGCACCACGCAGGATCCGGCAAAACCGCCGGCAAAAGCGCTAAAATCGAATGCAGCTCGAAAAATCTGTGTAAACATGACGGGGATTTGGGTAATATGTGTAATGATAACAATCAATGCCAACAGCAGATAAAGCGTCGCCATGACAGGAACCAGGCGGGAGGTAATTGCTGAAATCCGGTGCGCGCCGCCAAACAGGACAATGGCAGTCAAACCGGCGAGAATCAATCCGACGATGACCGACGCATGGGGGAAACCATGAAAATAGTATTGCAGTGTGTCCATAATGTTGAAAGACTGCAGACCGTTAAAGCCATAGGCAAAGCAGAGAATCAGTAGAACAGAGAATAAAATACCAAGCCAACGCTTTTTTAAGGCGCCTTGGATATAGTAAGAAGGACCGCCGAGAAAGTGATTGCCCTGGCGCACCTTGTAAATCTGTCCCAGTGTGCTCTCGACAAAAGCGGAGGCGCTTCCAAGGATTGCGAGCAGCCACATCCAGAAAATAGCGCCTGAACCGCCCAAGGCTAGTGCAGTTGCGACACCTGCAATATTTCCGGTTCCAACACGGGAGGCGGTTGAAACCATCAGCGCTTCAAAGGAAGAAATGCCGCCGTTTCCGTGTTTCTTTTCCAAGATGACATGCCAAGCTTCCGGGAATAGCCGAAATTGGACAAAGCGGCTCCGCACGGTAAAATAAATGCCGGTGGCGCTTAAAAGAAAGAGAAGAATATAGGTGTAAAGAAAATTACTGATATGGTCGGTAAGTGTGATCAGCATACAGCAGAATACCTCCGGATGTTTTACGGCTGAAAAACAGCTTCATTAGAAAATATATCAATAATTTGAGGAAAAGGAAAGCGATTCCAAAAAAACAGGGCTTTGGGGAAAGAGATAACAGTGACGCGACCGGACTTGTGGAAATCCCTACACTGTGGTATGATAAAAGAAAAATTCGGAGGTATCTGCATGGAAATGACAAAAATTCCGGAGCGCTGTGAGCTGAATCCAACCGACCAGTGGGACTTGTCGGATTTATATGTCAGCGATGCGGCGTGGGAACAGGACGCAGAAAAACTGAAGCAGATGACAGAAGAGATTCCGGCTTATTGCGGATGCCTTGGAAAATCTGCACAGACGCTGCTGGACTTTGCAAGATTGGATGAAGCGATGGGCGTGTTGGTGGAAAATCTCGTCAACTATGCACAGCGTAAAAATGATGAGGATACTCGCGTGGCAGCCTATCAGGCGATGGTGGCGAAGATTACCAACCTCTGGGTGGCGGCGGCGTCTGCTTCCGCATTTGCAACACCGGAACTGATGGCGATTCCGGAAGAAACGCTGGAGGCATTCTATCGGGAAGTGCCGAACTTGGAGCGTTACCGCCGCAGCTTTCAGGAGCTTCGACGCAAGAAACAGCATATTCTCTCCGATGCGGAAGAGCGGCTGCTGGCGCAGGCAGGGGAAATGGCGCAGGCGCCGGATAATATTTTTTCCATGTTCAACGATGCGGATCTGAAATTCCCGGATGCAGTGGATGCAGAGGGAAAAGCGCATCCACTTTCGCAGGGAAATTACACTTCCTATATGGAGCAGAGCGACCGCGTGCTGCGCAAGTCGGCATTTGAGAATCTGTACAAACTGTACGGCGATTACCGCAATACACTGGCGGCTACCTTGGCGGCACAGGTCAAGCAGCTACAGTTTTTCTCGCAGGCGCGGAATTATCCGTCCAGTCTGCATATGAGCCTTGACAGTACCAATGTACCGGTGGAAGTTTACTATAATCTGATTGATACGGTACACCAGAATCTGGACAAGATGCATCGGTATGTCCGTCTGCGCAAAAAGCTGCTTGGCGTTGATGAATTGCATATGTATGATGTCTATGCACAGCTGGTGCCGGGCGTTAACCGGAAGATTCCCTTTGAAGCGGCCAAACAGACAGTTTACGATGCGTTGGCGCCGATGGGCGAGGACTATCGGAAAATTTTGAAGATGGGCTATGATCACCGCTGGATCGATGTCTACGAGAATGCAGGCAAGCGGTCCGGCGCCTATTCCGCTGGACCGAAGGTGCATCCCTATGTGCTGCTGAACTATACCGGCACGCTGGACAGCCAATTTACGCTGGCGCATGAAATGGGACATGCGATTCACTCATATCTGTCCAATACACACCAGACGCCGGTGGATGCGGATTATGTTATTTTTGTGGCGGAGGTGGCATCCACCTGCAATGAGACGCTGCTGATGTATCACCTGCTGGATCAAACGACGGATCGCCAGGAGCGGGCGTATCTGATCAATCATTTTCTGGAACAGTTTAAGGGAACGCTGTATCGCCAGACGATGTTTGCTGAGTTTGAATTGAAAATTGCTGAGATGAACCAGGCAAGCGAGAGCTTAACGGCAGAGTCGCTTTGCAGCGTTTACAGGGCGCTGAACGAGCAGTATTTTGGCGCGGATATGGTGTTGGATCCACAGATTGATCTGGAGTGGGCACGAATTCCGCATTTTTATTATGATTACTATGTGTTTCAGTATGCAACGGGCTTTTCTGCGGCGATTGCGCTGGCACGGCGTATTCTGCGGGAAGGCGAGACGGCGGTCAGGGATTATTTGGGATTCCTCTCCGGTGGCTGCTCCAAGTCTCCGATTGATCTGCTCAAGGGAGCGGGCGTCGATATGACGACGGCGGCGCCAATTCAGGAAGCGCTGGATCTGTTTGGCGAGCTGCTGGACGAGATGGAAAAACTGACGGAGATCTGAGATGGAAGATGCGATTTTTATTCCGGTTCTGCACAGCTTTGAAAATGGCAATACCTTTTCCGGCTCCAGTGGAGCGCTACGGTTCTTCCTGCGGCCGCAGAGTTCAGAAGAGGGGACGCCGACTATTAAGGTGGAGCTTTGGCATGGTGAATATTGCTATGAAAAGAGCGAAATAGAACAGGTGCGGGAATTCCCAATGACGGAGGAAAGTCGGACGGAAATTGAAAAATGGCTGTTAGAGAACCGCTGAGGAGGCAGGCTTGTGAATAACGAGACGCGGGAAATGCAGTTTCACACACTGTTAAAGCACGGCGATGTGGGACGCTACTGTATTTTGCCGGGGGATCCCGGACGCTGTGAAAAAATTGCGGCATATTTTGAAAGCCCGGTGAAGGTGGCACAAAACCGGGAATTTACAACCTATACCGGGAGACTGCTGGGGGAAAAGGTCAGTGTGGTTTCGACTGGAATTGGCGGTCCATCGGCCGCGATTGCCATGGAGGAACTGGTGGCGGTTGGGGCAGATACTTTTATCCGAATTGGTACCTGCGGCGGTATTCGCCAGGATGTCAAGTCGGATGATGTGGTGGTTGCAACCGGTGCCGTTCGGATGGAGGGAACTAGTCGGGAGTATGCACCGATTGAGTATCCGGCAGTTCCGGACTTTGGCGTGACAGCGGCGCTGGTGGAAAGTGCGAAAGCACTGGAGAAGCCGTGGCATGCCGGTGTGGTGCACTGCAAGGATTCTTTCTTCGGCCAGCATTCGCCTCAGCGCAGCCCGGTGGGCGCAGAGCTTCTGCAGAAATGGGAGGCATGGAAAAAACTGGGGGTACTGGCAAGTGAAATGGAGTCGGCGGCGCTGTTTACGGTGGCGGCATCACTTGGCGTGCGCTGCGGCGCGGTATTTCATGTAATCTGGAATCAGGAGCGGGAAAAAGCTGGATTGCCGCAGACAGAGAGCCATGATACGACGGCAGCGATTGAAGTGGCGGTTACATCGCTGAAATATCTGATACAAAGGGATGGCTGGGCATGATTCAGGACATAGGTTCCAAGCATTTGGATAATACCTTTTACAATTTTATGCCGCAGGCGGAAGACTTTGTGATTGGGTTTCAGGATGGACGCGTTTTCTGCACGGTGGAAGACGGTGCACTGCAATATCCAAGGTATGGGCAATTGACGGAAGTGGGAACTTGTACTTATCTGTTTGCAATTGATGAGACACGCTATTTTCTGGCGATGGGGACGCTGAAGGCTCACGGGTTTGACTATCACGGATTGGGAATCCTTCGCAAGCTGGGGCCGCGGGATCGGAGCTATGCCGGTGTAACTGCCTATCATCTGGACCAGTGGTACCGGACCCACCGGTTTTGCGGTGCTTGCGGCCATCCAACGGTTTTCAGTACGACGGAGCGGCGGATCGATTGTCCGGAATGCGGATGTCAGACTTACCCGCAGATTGCGCCCTGTATCATTGTCGGAGTTACCAATGGGGATCGCCTGCTGCTGACCCGTTATGCCGGCCGGAGCTACCGCCGCTATGCGCTGATTGCGGGGTTTACAGAAATTGGCGAGACCAGTGAGGATACTGTGCGCCGGGAGGTCTGGGAAGAGGTCGGCCTGCATATTAAAAATATCCGCTTTTATAAGAGCCAACCCTGGGGTTATTCCAGCAGCCTGTTGATGGGCTATTTTGCAGAGCTGGATGGTGACTCGACAATTACATTGGAAGAGGATGAACTGTCGGAGGGGGTATGGCTTCGCCCGGAAGAGATTGAATTTGAAGATGATGGCATTTCGCTGACCGGTGAGATGATTCGAAAATTTATGGAGGAGGGGAAGCTGTGAACATCACGACAAAGGGGCGCTATGCACTGCGGATTATGTTGGATCTGGCACAGCAGGATCCTGATGAGATTGTTCCGCTCAATGCAATTGCAAAGCGGCAGGAGGTTTCCGGGAAATACCTGGAGATGATTATGGGACTGCTGAACAAAGCTGGTTTTGTCCAAAGTACCCGTGGGAAAAATGGCGGCTATCGACTGGTTAGAAAGCCGGAAGCGTATACGATTCTGGAGATTTTGGAGCAGACGGAGGGCAGCCTTGCACCGGTGGCCTGTCTCCAGACAGAGGAAAATCCCTGTGTGCGAGCGGACGCGTGCCTGACATTGCCGCTCTGGAAGCAGTTGGACGAACTGGTGAATAACTATCTTAGCAGCGTCACGCTGCAGGATCTGCTTCAGCCGGATCGTAAGCAATCAGAATGACACTGCTGCGCAGAGCAGCAGACAGATTATAAGATGGAGGAATGAATGATGGCAGAATTGAAGGGCAGCAAAACAGAAAAGAACCTGTGGACGGCATTTGCAGGAGAATCAGAAGCGCGGAATAAGTACACCTATTTTGCAAGTAAGGCCAAAAAAGAAGGCTATGTTCAGATTGGCAATCTCTTTGAGGAGACGGCGAACAACGAAAAGGAACATGCCAAAATTTGGTTTAAGCTGTTAAACGGAATTGGGACCACGGCAGAGAATCTGCTGGCGGCAGCAGAGGGCGAAAACTATGAGTGGACCGATATGTATGCGACCTTTGCAAAAGAAGCCAGAGAAGAGGGATTCAACCAGATTGCAGCACTCTTTGAGGGGGTTGCGGCAATTGAGAAAGAACACGAGGAGCGCTACCGCAAGCTGCTGGCAAATGTCCAGGGCGATCTGGTTTTTTCAAAAGATGGCGATACAATCTGGCAGTGTGCCAATTGCGGCCATATTGTTGTCGGCAAAAAGGCGCCGGAGGTTTGCCCGGTTTGTGCGCATCCGCAGAGCTATTTCCAGGTCAAGGCCGAGAATTACTGAGTTTGATAAAAAACGCGTGTACACCAAATGGTGTACACGCGTTTTTCGTATTTACAGATCAATTGGAAGCCGTTGCTTTTGCCTCCAGAAACAGCGAATCCATCAGCTGGTTGGTGGCAGGCTGAAGGAACAGGAAGTTTTCACCTTTCTTGAAAACTTCGGCGTCCGGGTAAGCAACCGGACTTTCGGCAATTTCTGGATCCTGATACTCTTTTGCGGCGGTCTCCGGCGTGGCATAACCGACCCAGCTCATGTTCTGACCGGCGATCTCCGGCTTGCACAGGAAGTTGATGAAGGTTTCCGCTTCTTCCTTATGCTCACAGCCAACGGGGATACACATAGCATCAATAAACGAGTTGAAGCCCTGATCCTGCGGGAGGTACCAGGCGAGATCCTCGTTTTCGGCGACCATGGTCAGAAAATCACCGGCGTAGTAAGGGGCAATCCAGGCCTCTTCATTTTCCATCAGATTGAAAATCTGATCCATGACATATTGCTGTACCAATGGCTTTTGCTGCGCAAGAAGATCGCGGCAGGCCTCCAATTCTGTGGGATCTTCAGTGTTCAGACTGTAGCCAAGCAGCGATTCGGCAATACCAAACGCATCTCTGGAGTTATCAAACATCAGAATTTTACCTGCATAGCGCTCATCCCAAAGCGCTTCCCAGCCAGTTGGCTCGTCCACATATTTTGTGTTATAGATAATACCGGTGGTACCCCAGGTGTAGGGGACGGAATACTTGTTTTCCGGATCATAAGCGGTGTTCCGGAAGGTGTCATCAATATACTGGTAGTTGGGAATGTTATCGTAATTCAGTTCCAGCAGCATATCCTCATCGATCAGCCGGGCAATCATATAGTCAGACGGAATTACCACATCGTAGGAAACACCACCGGTTTTGAGCTTGGTATACATGGTTTCATTGCTGTCATAAGTGGTGTAGTTCACATGAATATTCGGGTAGGCGTCTTCGAACTCGGCGATGACATCGATACAGTCATCATCACCTTCGGAGATGTACTGCCCCCAGTTGTAAACATTGATTGTGACAGAATCGCTGTCACTCCCGCATCCTGACAACATTGCGGTGAAGCTGACGGCCATCGCGAGGATTGCGAAAATGGAAATGATGTGTTTTTTCAATTCGTTGTTGCTCCTTTTCTCGTCATTAGTGGCTGAACCGCTGAGCCTGTTTGCGCTTTTCATCCCGAATCTGCATGATATTCATCAGAATCATAACGATCAGAATAAGCAGGAACAAAAGTGTAAACAGCGCGTAAATTTTTGGCTGAAGCGGCTTCTTTGTATAGTTGTAAATTTCCACGGGAAGCGTGACAAAAGTCGGACCGTAGACAAAATAGCTGATGACAAAGTCATCCAGGCTCATGGTGAAAGCCATAATCGCACCGGAGACAATGCCGGGCATAATTTCGTGAATTATCACGCGGAAAAATGCCTGAATCGGCGTACATCCAAGATCCAGCGCGGCTTCGTTGAGATTGGGATCCATCTGGGACAACTTCGGCATGACCGAAAGAATCACATAAGGTAAATTGAAAGTGACATGGGCGATCAGCAGCGTTGCGAAGCCCAGAACGGTATGCAGCTTCAGTAGTGTGCCAAGAAAGACAAACAGCAGCGCCAGCGAAATACCGGTGACAATTTCCGGATTGGTCAGCGGAATGTTGGTGACGGACATAACAAGGTTACGACTGCGGCGGCGCATGGAACAAATCCCCAGTGCGGCAGCCGTGCCGAGTACGGTGGCGATTAAACTGGAGAGTATCGCAACCAGAATGGAATTACCAAGCAGCGGCAGTAAGGTGCGGTCTCGCATTAACTGGCCGTAGCGGGCGAATGTGAAGCCATCGAAGGTTGTGATATCCTTGCCGGTGTTGAACGATGCGACGATCAATACGATGATCGGTGCATAGAGGAACAATAAGACCAAAAAGGTATAGACCCGACTGAACTTTTTCATATGGTAACAATCTCCTCCTTGTCATCTCCGGCAAAACGGTTCATGATGCCGACGCAGAGGAAGATAAGTACCATCAAAACCAGACTCATGGCTGCACCGAGATTGGGATTGTAAGAGGTCTTGAACTGGCTCTCAATGACATCGCCGATCATAATGGTGGAGGTGGAGCCGAGCTTCTGCGAAATATAGAAGGTTGAAACGGCTGGAACAAATACCATAGTCAAACCGGAGATAATGCCGGGAATTGAAAGCGGCAGAATCACTTTGGAAAAGACTTTGCGATGGTTGCAGCCGAGATCCTGTGCAGCTTCGATCAGGCGATGATCGATTTTCATAATGACGGAATAAAGCGGCATAATCATGAAGGGAAGGTAGTTGTAAACCATGCCCAGAATGACCGCGCCGGCGTTGCGGATCAGCGGCAGCGGACCGATGCCGAACAGACCGAGAAAGTTGTTGATGATTCCGGTATCCTGCATGTATGCGACCCATGCGGTGGTACGCAGTAAAAAGCTCATACACAGGGGCAGCGTGACCAGCATATACAGAATCCGCTGCATAGTAGGGCTAGACTGGGCAATGACATAAGCAACCGGATAGCCAACCAGCAGACAGATCAGAGTCGCGACGATCGCATACCAGATCGAGCGGCCAAAGATTGCACTGTATTCGGTGATCTTTGATAAATTTGCCAATGTAAAGGCACCGGTATTGACATCGGTCAACGCAAAATAAAAAACAAGTCCCAGCGGTACGATGGTGAAAATTACCATCCAGACCAGATAGGGGGCGGAAAGCAGTTTACGCTTCATCTTCTTCGCCCTCCGGATCTGCGTCCAGCTCGTCGTATTCCTCGGAGTAGGAGCTGTAATCGCCAAATTGATCGGAGTATTCGCTCTTTTTCATAACATGGATTGCATCGGGATCCAGCTGAATCCCGATCTGTGCGCCGACGGGCTGGTAATCAGTAGTCTGAATCAGCCATTTGAAACCGCCGAGATCGACAATAATATCATAATGTACGCCTTTGAAGGTGACATTGGTGACGGAACCGGTGAGCAGACCCTGCTGCGCATGAACGATATCAATATCCTCCGGACGGATGACGACATCGACAGGTTCGTTGGGGGCAAAGCCTTTATCGAGGCATTGGTATTGATGTCCGAAAAATTCCACACAGTAATCTTCCCGCATGATGCCATCGAGAATGTTACTCTCGCCGATGAAATCGGCAACAAATGCGTTCTGTGGCTCATTGTATATATCTTCCGGCGTACCAACCTGCTGGATGTGGCCCTTATCCATGACGACGACGGTGTCAGACATGGTGAGCGCTTCTTCCTGGTCGTGTGTTACATAAATAAAAGTGATTCCCATAGCCTGCTGAATGCGTTTCAGCTCGTTTTGCATGTCCTTGCGCAGCCGCAGGTCAAGCGCGCCGAGTGGCTCATCCAGAAGCAGGACCTTTGGCCGGTTGACCAGTGCACGCGCGATTGCAACGCGCTGCTGCTGCCCGCCGGAAAGGGAGGCAACCTTTCGATTTTCAAAACCGGAAAGGTTGATGATTGAGAGCATCTCGGTTACACGGGAATGAATTTCTTCCTTTGGAAGCTTGGCAACCCGCAGACCGAAAGCGATGTTGTCATAAACATCCAGGTGTGGGAAGAGTGCATATTTCTGAAAAACAGTGTTGATTTGCCGCTTGTAAGGTGGAACCTCATTGATTCTGGCACCATCAAAAAAAACATCGCCCGCCGTCGGCTCCTGAAAGCCGCCGATAATCCGGAGCGTTGTGGTTTTACCGCATCCACTCGGACCGAGCAATGTAAGAAACTCACTGTCATTGATCGTTAAGTTGAGATGATCGAGTACGGTTTCTCCGTCGAACACCATGGTTAAATCCGACAAGCGGATGAGCGCTTTGGACATTGATCCTCCCCCGTTTCCCCATTTACAAAATTGTATGTGGCCCATCTGAAAACCACAAGAATGGCTAAAAAGCCATTGATTGAAATATAAAGGCTGGGCACCTGGATGTCAATAAATATTTTAACAAATATCCGACAAATTTTTACAGCAGCTCCTGCAGGCTGCAGCCGAAATATTCTGCAACAAACGGAACCTCGGAAACACAGAAGGTTCGGCCGTTCAGCGGCGCAAGACAACCGGCATCGGTTGTAAAGGAAAAACGCAGCCGGTAAGAGTAGAGTGCCTGGTATTTACGGTTGTAGTGTTTGTCCAGCTTCCCATATTTTCCATCACCGAGCAGTGGATGTCCGGCGTGCGCCAGGCTGGCGCGGATCTGATGGGTGCGGCCGGTCTCCAATTCGCATTCCAAAAGGGAAAGGCCATTCTGACTGCGCAGTGTACGATAGGTCGTGATTGCCGTTTTAGCGCCCTTCTGTGGGGTGTCCGTCACATAGACGCGGTTCTTGACAGCGTCTTTGAACAGATACCCCTTCAGTGTACCGGCAGCGGGACGGGGCGTCCCGTGGACGATACAGAGATAATATTTCTCGATTTCGCGGTCTTTGATTTTCTGATTCATGATCCGCAGCGCTTCAGCATTTTTGGCGGCGATGACAATGCCGCCGGTGTTGCGGTCAATGCGGTTGCACAGAGCGGGAGCAAATGCATTTTCCATTCGGGGATTCCATTCCCGCTTGGCATAGAGATAGGCCTGAATATGGTCGATCAAAGTTTTTCCATACTCAGCGCCATCGTGAGGATGCACGGCAAGACCGGGGCGTTTATCCACTAATAGAATATTGTCATCTTCGTAAACCAGGTTCAGTTTTGGCGTACTGACCGTCAGGTAACCGTTATCCGCACGCGGCGCTTCAAAAAATTCATCATTCAGGTAAAGCTGAAGCTGATCGCCCTGTACCAGGCGGGTGTCTCTAGCGGCTTTTTTTCCATTGCGCTTAACGCGGCCGAGACGGATATATTTTTGCGCCAACGAAGCGGGAAGCAGGGGAATATTTTTTGCGAGAAAACGGTCGAGCCGTTGATTCGCATCGTTGGCACCGATGACATATTCCTTCATGCAATTCCCTCCTGATATTACTGCACTTAACTATGCATGTTTTTCCGGGAAAAGTCAATCTGAGCGCAATAAAAAATTTCAAAAAATGTTTGACTTTATG
Source organism: uncultured Oscillospiraceae bacterium (assembly GCA_934561175.1). Taxonomy (GTDB): domain Bacteria; phylum Bacillota; class Clostridia; order Oscillospirales; family Oscillospiraceae; genus CAKTFW01. The sequence goes on along the minus strand of CAKTFW010000039.1, from coordinate 1,884 downwards.
AAGGTTTACCGGTATAATAGCCGATGCACGACTATGGAGCAGGTGAGCAGCATGTATTTGAGCCTTGCAAAGATCATCGACAGCCCCGGAAGTTCTGTACCGTTTGAAACGGCACTGGATCTCAGTGATCTGGAGTTCGGCACGGTATGTCCGGCTCAGTCCCCGGTTCAGGCCAGCGGAACAGTACGAAACACAGCAGGGGTCTTGCAGATGACCGGTGCGGTTACGGCGCGGCTGGACTGCGTTTGTGATCGCTGCGCAAAAACCTTTGTTCAGAATGTGCGGTTCCCGCTGGAGGCAATTCTGGTGACGGAGCTGCAGGCTGAAGAAAATGAAGATGAGACCATCTTCCTGTTGAAGGGAAATGACGCAGATCTGGACGAGATTGTCCGCACGGTATTTGTGCTCAACATGGATGCAAAGATGCTCTGCAGTCCTGACTGTAAAGGACTGTGTCCAACCTGCGGAAAAGACCTCAATGACGGACCATGTCAGTGCCGCCCTGCGGCGGACCCCAGACTGGCCGTATTGCAGAAATTTTTCGAGAAATAACAAGATGCCGAACAGGCTGCTTTTGATCAAGGAGGTGTCATCCCATGGCAGTACCGAAGAGTAAAGTTTCCAAGTCCAGAAGAGATACCAGACGCAACAATGTCTGGAAGCTGGAAATGCCCGGTTTTGTGAAGTGCCCCAAGTGCGGCGCACCCGTGATGCCCCACAGAGCCTGCAAGGCCTGCGGCGCCTACAATGGCCGTACAGTTATTGCGGTCAAGGCTGCTGAATAAGCAATCCGGAATAAGGAACGCCAACCAGGCGTTCCTTATTTTTTTGCAGTTTTGCCTTTTACGATTTTGCAGTTGACCCAATGCATAAAAAATGCAATAATAACACAATAATGAAAAGAATGGAAAGGATGGCGGAGAGATGGCAAAGCCTTTGGTAGCGATTGTTGGACGCCCCAATGTGGGCAAGTCCATGTTGTTTAATAAACTGACCGGCCGCCGAACAGCGATTGTAGAGGATACACCCGGTGTTACGCGGGATCGAATTTATGGAGAGTGCGATTGGAACGGCTGCGCGTTCCGTCTGATTGATACCGGCGGCATCGAGCCGGGAACAGACAGCGAAATGCTGCAATTCATGCGCCGGCAGGCGGAGATTGCGATTGAGACGGCGGATGTGATTGTCATGGTCACGGATGTGAAAACCGGCATGACTGCGGCTGATCAGGAAGTGGCGGCCATGCTTAAACGGGCGCGGAAGCCAGTTGCGCTGGCGGTGAATAAATGCGACAGCACGGGCGGTGTCAACCCGGATGTCTATGAGTTTTATGGATTGGGACTTGGCGACCCGATTGAGGTGTCGGCGATTCATGGCCACGGCACTGGCGATTTGCTGGATTTTTGCGTTGCGCATTTCCCGCCGGAGCCGACCGGAGAAGAGGAAAATGAGCGCATCAAAGTTGCGATTGTCGGCAAACCAAATGTTGGAAAATCCAGTTTGCTCAACCGGATTTTGGGTGAAGAGCGTGTGATTGTTTCCAATGTAGCAGGTACGACCCGTGATGCAATTGACAGTGAATTTGAAAACGAGCATGGGAAATATCTGCTGATTGACACTGCAGGTATGCGGCGCAAATCCAAAGTCGATGACGCCATTGAAAAATTCAGCAATATGCGCACGATCAGTGCCATTGAGCGGGCTGATGTCTGCCTGATTATGATTGATGCGAATGAGGGCGTTACAGAACAGGATACAAAAATTGCGGGCTTGGCACATGAAGCGGGCAAAGCAGCGATCATTGTGGTCAACAAATGGGATGCGCTGGATAAGGATACAAACACGATGGACCGCATGACGGCGGACATTCGCAGAGACCTGTCC
>CAKTFW010000038.1 GCA_934561175.1 uncultured Oscillospiraceae bacterium | reverse complement strand
AGCCAGTGGCGCTGCTCCAGCGCCGCGCGGATTTTGACACCCCGTTCCTGGAAAAATTCCAGCACCAGCACGGCAAGCTGGCCAAGCAGAACAATCACAAGGTCTTTTCCGGTCAGACCCAGGGTCAGGATTGTGCCATCCCAGAGATTGGAAAGCTGCGGATTGCGCACCAGCTGCGCCATCATCCACAGTGCCGCCATTAACCGCGGTGCGCGGGTCAGATAACGGCCAAAGAATACCAGCACATTCGTCCGGATCAGACGGACGCCGTGCCAAAATTTTCCTTCCCGCGCAATGTGCGCTCTGGCGCAAAGCGCCTGAAACCGCCCTTCCAGCAGAAAGGATGTCGTAATAATCGTACCGTTCCAGAGGCCGAAAACCAGGTATCGAAAATTCGCGCCGTGCCAAACGCCAATGACAAAATACACTACAAAGGTGGCGATCGAGGTGGGAATCACCTTGCCCAACTTGCCGCCTATTTTGCGGCGGCTCCACTTGCCCAACCGGCCCAGTGGTTTGGAGAGCGAGAGCGGATAGAACAGATAGTCCCGCATCCACTGTCCCAGCGTAATATGCCAACGCCGCCAGTAGTCCGCCAGCGAAGTTGCATAAATCGGGCGACGGAAATTCTCTGCCAGATGAATGCCAAACAGTTCCGCTACACCGCGCGTAATATCAATACCGCCGGAAAAATCGCAGTAGAGCTGGATACAGTAGAACAGCACACCAACCGCCAGCATCGCGCCGCCATAGCTTGTGTAATGGTCGAAGATTTCCGAGACAACAACGCCCGCCCGCTCGGCAATAACCAGCTTTTTGAAATAGCCCCAAAGCACCAGCTGGATGCCGTATTTCACCTCGGTTGCATCAAAATCATGCTGCGCCATCAGCTGCGGACCAAGCTCGCCGTAACGGCTGATAGGCCCCTGCACCATCTGTGGAAAGAACGAGGTAAACAGCGCAAGCCGCGCCGGGTTGCGCTCCGCCGGATATTTTCCCCGGTAGCAGTCAATCACATAGCCGACTGCCTGAAAGGTATAAAAAGAAACGCCCAGCGGCAGTACAAAATCGGCGGATCGCAGCTTTCCGCCAAAAAGCGGCTGCAGCTGCTCCACCGTAAAGCTCCAATATTTCAACACATAAAGCAGGCCGAAGTTGGCAAGCAGCGCTGCAAGCACCACCAGCTTTTTCTTTCGGGTCAGCCGCTCTTTTTCCGCCCGATCCGCCGCAGCCCTGCGGCGATTTAAGGCGTCCAGCAACCGCCCCGCCAGATAAACACTCAGCGTGGTGAAAAGCAGATACCAGACCGTGCGCGTACCACCCGACAGGTAGAACCCGTAACTTGCCAGCAGCAGGATTCTCCACTGCAGCCGCTTCGGCAGTATATAATACGCCAGCAGCGTCCCCAGGACAAAGGCCACAAAGGCCCAGGATGTAAACGACATTACTGCTTCTTGCTCTCAATCAGGTTCATCATAGCCTGCACGGAGTTAAAGTTCTCCGGCAGCAGATCTTCCACATTGAGCTCCACATCAAAGGCGTCCATAATCTCGGAGACGATGGTGACAATATCCAGCGACTCCAGAATGCCGTCATCAATCAGTGCCGTCTCATTGGCAAAATCAATGCCGGGACAGGTCTCGTTCAAAATCTGCATCAGTTCTTCCATGTTTTTCAGCCTCATTTCTCAGTCATATCGCAGCACCGCCGACCGCCAGCCATCCGGTGCATAGTGATTTTTATCATACAGTACCTGTGCAGTGTTGCCCTCCCGCACCCAGAGCTGGCTGCGGAGCAGTCCCGTGCGTTCCAGATAGACCGCAACCATGCTCTGCGCCGCGCCGCAGTGGCGGCATTCCGGCCGCACGGCAAGATGGCGCATCTCCGTACTTGTCCGCCCCGGATTAAAATGCAGCAGCCCAATCATTCGGCCATTTTGCCGTACACAGAGGATTTCTCCCCGCGCCAGGATTTCCTTCAGCTCTGCCAGATTTGGCAGGCAGCCGATCACAGGGTCAAAGCCCTGGTAGAGAAATTCCATCATCGCTTCGGCATCTTGTACCTGCACCGTCTCAACCGGCATCGGCCCCGGCGGCACAGCAATCCCAGCCGGGCGCGTCACACGGCGGCGATAAAACTGCAGCGCAAATCCCGCAGCCATAAAATCGGCAGCCGTCGCTGCCATCGCCGCATCCCGCGGCCGTGCCGCAATTTCCACCACCGTCGGCTTATCCCACTTCATCCGTGGCAGCGGCTTGTCATGCAGGTAGAAATTCAGGCGCTGGTAGTCCCCCCGATCGTGCAGCAGCAGCAAGCCGCCATCAAACGAATGCACAAAGAGCTTCCCCGCCGCAATCTCGGCGCGGTATTCGTCCGCAGATGCAAAAGCATTGGTCCGCACACCCCGGTGCAGCTGTGCGGAGAGCAGTTTTGACAGCGCCGCATAGTTGTCAATTCGTTCCATCGAAATAGTCCTTTTTCAGCTGATTGCGGTCAATTTTTCCATTGGCATTATAGGGCATACTCTCCAGGCGCCGGAAACGATTCGGGACCATATACTGCGGCAGCTTCCGCCGCAGTGCCGTCGCCAGCGCCGCTTCCTCCAGCGTGCCCTGATATACACAGACAATAAAGTCCCGTGCCGCGTCAAAAAAGCAGATTGCCGTCTCTATTCCCTGCAGGGCTGCAAGCGCCGTCTCAATCTCGCCAAGCTCAATTCGATAGCCCATATGCTTAATCTGATCATCCTGGCGGGAGAGGAAACGCACATTGCCCTCCGCATCCCACTGCCCCAAATCTCCGGTTCGATAGATCCGATCCGGATAGTGCGGATTGCAGGGATTCTGGCAAAAGGCCGCATCGGTCTTATCCCAGTCTCCATAATAGCCGCAGGCAAGCCCCAGGCCGCGGACACAGATCTCGCCCGGCTCGCCCGGCGCAGCCTTTGTGCCATCCGGCCGCAGAATTAAAAGCTCCATATTTTCACAGGCCCGGCCGATCGGGATCGGTTCGTCGTCTGCAAAATCGCGGGTAATCGGATAATAGGCGCAGTCCACCGTGACCTCCGTCGGGCCATAATGGTTAAAATATGCCGCATCCGGCAGCACTCTGCGCCAACGGTTGAGCTGCTTGGCCTGCAGCGCCTCGCCGCCGACCGCAATCAGCCGCAGCGTTTTCGGTGGTTCTTTCTCCAGCACACCGGAATTTGCCACAAGGTGAAAGGCAGAGGTCGACCAGATGGCTACCGTCATTTCCTGCTCATTGAGATACCGAGTCAGCAGCAGCGGAAAGGAAAAGAACTTTTTCGGCAGCAGATATACCGTCGCACCGGTCTTCAGCGCCGGATAGAGATTCTTAACGGAGGTGTCAAAATAGAGTGGTGCCTGGTTGGCCAACCGATCCGCGCCCATAATGCCGCAGCTCTGCGTAATCCACTCGGTAAAGTCAATCAGCGCGCGGTGGGAAACCACAATTCCCTTCGGCACGCCGGTGGAACCGGAAGTAAAAATAATATAGGCCGGATCTGCATCCAGCACCGTATTTCTGCGCGCGGCAAGCTGTGCGGAATCCGGAACCGTTTGCGCTGCCTGCTCAATCTGCAGCAGCGGACAGACGGATGCAAAAGGTGTCGCCGCTTTTTCATCCTTTTCCGCATAGAGCAGTGCCGCCGGCTGCAGCTGCTGCAGGATCCCAGCCAGCCGCTCCAAAGGCATCCGGCTGTCCAGCGGAACATAGTAATTTCCGCTTTCCAGCACACCCAGCAGTGCCGCAGCGCCATCTGCCGTCCGATCCACCAGCACCACAACCGGCTGATTGCTCCCGTCCACCACACCGCAAAGCGCAGTACCGATCGCCTGCGCGCGCTGCAGCAGCATCGCAAAGGTCATGGTGCACTTTTCTTCCACCAGCGCCGGGTGTGCCGGATGTGCCGCAGCCGTATCATGCAGATATTCCAAAACATTTCTGGGGTAGCCCATGGGTGTCCTTCTTCCTTGCAGCGGATCTGCCGTCAATTTTCGGTTATTATATCATACCTTCTTTTTGTGGTCAACCAAACGCCGATGGTCTGAGCAGAACACCCCGTCAGCTTTCTCATTCTTGCGGCGGATTTACGCGTATGGTATAAATGAAATGGAGTAACTGTTCAACTTCATTCTTCCGGGAGGAAAGAAAGTATGGAAAATCTGATTCTCTGCTTGCGCTGTGGGCGCGAAATGAACCATATAAAAACTGAAAAGCTCCAATTGGGCGAAACCGGTTGGATTCTCGGTGACCTTCCCAATCTGTTGGCAGGCGCAATGGAAGTTGATATTTACAGCTGCGCCCAATGTGGAAAGCTGGAATTCTTCTTAGCACATAACAAGGAAGAACGCATCCCGCAGAAGCAATGCCCAAATTGTGGGAAATGGCATGATTTTGATTATCCCAGGTGCCCTTTCTGTAAATTCAATTACGGACTGTAAATCATAATTTTTTCCGTACAGCAAGCGCCAATACAGCAAGCAGCGGGATGGCCTCTGCCATCCCGCTGCTGTTACCGCTCCTGAAAGAGTTCCACTTCTTCGCCCACCGGGCCGATAAAAAAGGCAATCCGCACCGGATAGGGCGGCTGCGCTGGAATCACCAGGTCCTTTGGCTCCACCGTAATAGCATATCCCGCAGCACGCACCGCGCGCACTGCGCTGTCCACATCATCGGTCGCCAGTGCAAAGTGCCGCACCGCCCCCTGTTCCAGCCGCGATTCCGCACTGGCAAAAATCTCTATAATTCCACTGCCAGTCTGCAGCATCGCACCGGCCGCAGTGCCTGCACCCCAGGTGCGCAGCACCGGAATTCCCAGTACCTCCCGGTAAAAGGCCACTGTCTTTTCAAACTCTACTGTACCGCAGCACTTGAGCGCCACATGATGAATTCCCAGAATCACCGCAATTCCTCCTTATTTTCCATGAAAAGTCGGCGTGCGTTTCTGCAGAAATGCACTGACCGCCTCCTGCGAATCCTCCGTCAGGAAGCAGCCTGCCTGCACGACTCCCTCCAGCCGCAGCAGATTGGTCAAATCCAGCTCCGGGCTGGCGTCCAGCAGCCGCTTTGCCATCCGGACAGCATAGGCCGGGCGGGAGAGGATTTCCGCTGCCTTTTCCAGCACGGTCTGCATCAACCGGTCTGCCGGAACCACACCGTTGCCGATTCCCATTTCATAGGCCTCCTGCGCCGAGATCATCCGTCCCGTCATACACAGCTCCTTGGCCCGCTGCAGCCCCACAGCCCGCGGGAGATAATAGCCCAGGCCGCAGTCTGCCACCAATCCCATATTGACAAAGGCGCAGCCGAGCTTTGCCGAATCGGCCAGATAGGCCAGATCGCACAGCAGCGTCAGGCTCAGCCCGGCGCCAACGGCATGGCCGTTGACCGCTGCAATTGTCGGTTTGGAAATCGACGCCCAGGCGCGGATGATGCCATGAACCCAGTCCATATAGGCTGCGCCGCCCGCCGCGTCAAAGCCCTCTGTAAAACGCTGCAGATCTCCACCTGCGCAAAATGCCCGTCCCGCGCCGGTCAGCACAATCACGCCGACCTCCGGGTCGCGGTCCAGTTCAGCCGCAGCCTGTCCCAGCTGCTCCATCAGCGGCTGAACCAGCGCGTTGAGCGACTGCGGCAAATTGAGTGTCACAATCGCAATGTGATCGCGTTTTTCAATCAAAACTGCCGAATTTTCCATGCAAAAGCCTCCCTTGCCGCATAGCGGCATATTGACAAATTCTGCAGCTTCATTATATCGTACCAGGCCGATTTATGCAATCATCCTTCCAGCAGTTTCCGGCCCATCAGCACACCCATGGCCGAGGCCATCATCAGGCCGCGGGTCCAACCGCTGGAATCCCCCAGGCAATGCAGCCCCAGCACATTGGTGTTGAGATCGGCATCCATCTTCACTCGATTGCTGTAAAATTTCAGCTCCGGCGAATAGAGCAGTGTCTCAGTCCCCGCAAAGCCCGGCACGACATGATCAACCGCCTGAATAAACTGAATAATATTGGTCATCGCCCGGTACGGCATCGCCGCCGTAATATCGCCGGCCACTGCATCCGGAATCGTCGGGCGGACATTGGAACGGGAAAGTTCCTTCTCCCAGGTGCGCTTGCCATCGAGGATATCGCCGTAGCGCTGCACCAGGATATGCCCTGCTCCCAGCATATTCGTCAATTCTCCGACTTTTTTTGCATATGCAATCGGCTGATTAAACGGCTCTGTAAAATTGTGCGAGCACAAAATTGCCAGGTTGGTATTATTGGATTTCCGCTCTTTATAAGAATGGCCGTTAACGACAGCCAGGCCGTCATCGTAGTTCTCCTGGCTGACAAATCCGCCAGGATTCTGGCAGAAGGTGCGCACCTTGTCCTTAAACGGCAGGGGATATCCAATCAGCTTGGACTCATAAAGGACATTGTTGACATCCTCCATAATCTCATTGCGCACTTCAACCCGCACACCGATATCCACTGTTCCAGGCCGATGTGCAATATCGTATTTCGCGCAGATTTTTTCCAGCCACTCTGCGCCGCGGCGGCCAGCCGCAATCACCGTGTGTTCCGCACGGATTTCCTCCCGCACGCCGCTGCTCTCCCGCTCGATCACAACGCCCCGGCAGCGATCGCCCTCCAGAATCACATCCCGGCAATTCCAGCCAAAGCGGATTTCCACACCGTGATCCAGCAGATACTGCTCAATTGCCGCATAAATCTCCTGTGCTTTCTCGGTGCCCAGGTGCCGGATCGGGCAATCCACTAGCTTCAGGCCTGCCTGAATCGCCTTTTTGCGAATATCCTTGACCTTTTCTGTCTGGCCAATTCCCTCCACCTTGGTGTCCGCACCAAACTCCAGATAGATTTTATCCGTATAGTCAATCAGCTCCTGCGCAAACGCATCGCCAACCAGCGACGGAAAATCGCCGCCGACCTCGCTGCTCAGCGACAGCTTACCGTCCGAGAACGCACCTGCGCCGGAAAATCCGGTTGTGATATTACAGGGCTGGCAGTTGACGCACCGGTGCGTCTGCGCTTTCGGGCAGCGGCGTTCCGCAATGGCATGTCCCTTTTCCACCAAAATCAGCTTTTTGTCCGTCCCATTGCGCAGCATCTCCAACGCTGTAAAAATTCCGGCAGGGCCGGCGCCCACAATCACCACATCATAGCTCATATTCTGTTCCTCCTAAAAATTCTGCACCGCAAACAGGCAAAAAAAGACCAGCTGCGTACAGGTACTACAAGTTGCGTAACCTATAGTCAACTGTTTGGCAGTTGGTAGAGACATTCAACCATATTCCGCCGGGACGGAATTCATTATGAATATATATATGCTTCGCTCTGCTATTATACCGGCTGCGGGCAGCGCTGTCAAGATTTTTCCTGTTATGGCGAAAGGCCAACCGGCACTCTGCCGATTGACCTTTTGATCTTCTTTCACAGGCAGAGCTGTTTTGGTTCCGCACCGGCGTCGCCAATCCACATTCCCTGCAGCACACGAGTTTCCACGCCGCCCTCCAGCCGTTTTTTCAGCCCGGAAATCAGGCGAATGCGATCCTTTTGGAAAAGCAGCACAATGGTCGATCCCGCCAGTTCAAAGTGTCCCTTTTCCATTCCCTTGACAAAGCGGGTATTCTGGTGTTCATTGAAAATACCGCCGACAATCAGCGCGCCGATCTCCGTCTGAACTACCGGGCCAAAATGCTCCGTTGCAAGCAGCGTCCAGCTGCGGCGGTTTAAGGTGTAGACCGGGTATTTCTCACAGGCGATGGGCTGCACACTGTGCAGCTCCCCCGCAATATAATGATTCTCCCCCTGATAGCCGTTATCAATATAGCAGTAGTGGTGATAATCCGACGCGCACAGGCGGAAAATCAGGCAAGCACCGCCGTGAAACCGCGCAGCCAGCTCCGGATCCTGCAGCAGATCCGCCAGCCGGTAACAGGCACCCTTAATCCGGAAGCTGCTGTCCTCTGCAATCGGAAAGGCGCTGAGCCAGCCGTCGCAGGGGCTGATCAGATGCGTCGGCGCCTGATCGATCTGCACTTGCTTTCTGGTACGGACGAAAAAGTCCCGGTAAGAGGCAAATCCGCGCCGCTGCGCGTCTGTCAGTTCAATTCCATGCTTTTGGGCATAGCGGCCGATCATCGGCCGCGACCAGCGGGACCACAGGAATCTGACCGCCACCCGATCCACGCGGCTCTTGAGAATCAGCTTCAGCAGCAGGTTCCCCAGCCCTGTGCCATACAAGAATCGGACTGCCGCGGAATCGTTGCTCACAGCTTCACCCCCATCAGCAGAATCGCAAGCTCTGCGCAGCCACACAGCAGCATACAGATTTTCCCCCGAAGCTTTGGCTTTTTCAGCCGGAACGGCGTTAAAAACGCAAGGCCGGAGAATACCAGCACCCCAATCCCGACCGGATTCAGCGGCCAGCCGTACAAACGACCAAGCCCCAGCAGTGCGGGCAGCAGCAGCGCAATCGTCGTAACCGGCATTCCCAGATAAAACTCTCTGGGGCCATCAGAGCTCTTTTGCCGCTCTTCCTCGTCCACATTAAACCATGCCAGCCGGATCAACGCACACAGGAAATAAAGTCCTGCAATGTAAAAGGTCAGCACGCTGCTGTTCGAGACCGTGTAGACGATAATCGCCGGAAGGCCGCCAAAGCAAATCAGATCGCTGAGGGAATCAATCTGCACGCCAAAGCGTTTTTCCTGCGCGGTGCGCTCCTTTGTAGAGGCGATCTTGCCGTCAAACATATCACACATTCCCGCCACCATCAGACAGATGAGCGCGCTCTGCAAATTTCCGTTCATGGCAAAGGTCATGCCCGCAAAGCCGATCAGCATCCCAACATAGGTCAAAACAACCGTATAATTATAAAATCCCAGCATATCGAAAACCTCCGTTTTCCCGAAAAAAAACGCCGCGGACGGAACCGTCTCACGGCAACAAGCGCCATCAGCCACCGGCCATACTGCGTCTCCCTCTCCCACAGATACACTCAGTATAGCAAGAACTTCTTAATTTTTCATTGGGATTTTTCTGAAGAAATCTGAATTTTCCGCATTTCTTCCCATTTGATTGACACACCCGTTATAATCTATAGTGAAATACCACTCTGTCGGAAACCGAGGTGACCGAAATGCGCGCCAACAAAATACTGTTCGCCGATGACGATCCGGAAATCCGGGAGATTCTGCAGCTGCTGCTGACCAGCGAAGGCTATACCGCCATTGCGGCCACCACTGGCGCTGAGCTTCTGGAACTGCTGGACGACTCTATTGATCTGGTCATACTGGATGTCATGATGCCGGGGCTTGGCGGATACACCGTCTGCTCCGAAATCCGCAAGCGTTCTGCGGTTCCGGTATTGTTTCTCACCGCCAAATCGCAGGATTCCGACAAGGCGCTTGGCTTTTCCGTCGGCGGTGACGACTACCTGGTCAAGCCCTTCTCTTACACCGAGTTGATCTCCCGGATCAAGGCCATGCTGCGCCGCTATTATGTGTATGGCTCCAAAAACGCTGAACAGGATCATATCATCCGCTGCTGCGGCGATATTGAGATCGACCCCAGCCAATGCGCCGTGCGGCAGAACGGGACGGAAATCATCCTGACCGATACCGAATACCGCATTTTATACCTGATGGCCTCTCATCCCAAAAAGATCTTCTCCGTGCAGAACATCTATGAGAGCGTCTGGAATGAGCCGTATTACTACCATTCCAACAACACTGTGATGGTGCACATCCGGAACATCCGGCGCAAACTGGGCGACGATCCGCAAAACGCCCATACCATCCGCACGGTCTGGGGAAAGGGGTACCGGATTGAATAAAAAACGGGAACGGAGTCTCAGTGCACAGCTGTTCTGCGGGGTACTGCTGTCGTTGCTGGCCGGTGTTCTGGTCTTCATGGGGATGCTCACCGCAAGCAGCCAGCTGCTGGATCACACCGTCTATGGGCGTTCTTTCACCGTACGCGTCGCCGCGCAGAAATTTGACGATCTGCAAAATTATGTTCTGGAAAATCAGATTGGCTGTTCCGATCTAAACCGCATTACCGCATGGTCCAGCCGCTGGAACAAGCTCTATCTGGTCCTCTATCAGGACGATACCCTGCTCTACGAATCCCCCACCACCGGAACGCTGGGCGCCATGATGTCGCTGGATGCCAGCCAAATTGTCGCAGATGCCGAGTACGCAGATCAGGAGCACACGCTGACGCTCAGTGACGGTGTGACCGTCTCCGCCTTTCTGGACTATTACGCCGGTGATATTTTCTATTTTGCAGCTGCAACAGTCTCCGGCCTGCTGGCATTTTTTGCATTTTCTCTCTGCTTCGTGCTGATGGTGCACCGCAAGCTGGCCTATGTCAAACAGCTGAAGCGCGAGCTGGATATTCTGGCGGGCGGCGACCTGAACTATCCCGTCACCGTGCGGGGCACCGACGAGCTGGGCGAGCTGGCCTTCGGCATCGACCAGATGCGCCGCTCCATTCTGGCGCATCAGAACACAGAAGACCAGATGCGCTCCGCCAACTCTCAGCTGGTGACGGCCATGTCCCACGACCTGCGGACACCCCTGACCTCGCTGCTCGCCTATCTGGAGCTGATGGATCGTAGAAAATACGAAAGCCCGGAACAGCTGCAGCACTTTATCCACCGCAGTCTGGAGCAGACGCTGCGCATCAAATCCATGGCGGATAAGCTGTTTGAATACTTTCTGGCCTACGCCTCCGAATGGGAGCAGCCGGAGATGGAAATTATCGACGCGGATGAGCTGTTCCAGCAGGTCTGGAGTGAATGCGCCTTCTCACTGGAAAGCGGTGGGTTTTCTGTGGAAACCAGTTTTGAATTGCTGGGGCGCAATCTGCAGGTCAGCCTGGAGCTGCTGCGCCGCGCGTTCGACAATCTGTATTCCAACCTCTTGAAATATGCAGATCCGGCGCATCCGGTTGTGCTCTCCTATTGCCGCGAGGGGCAGCAGGTACATCTGCTGCTGCGCAACCATATCGCTCCGCAGCGGAATGCACATGAAAGTACCAATATCGGCTTGAACACCTGCCGCCGCATCATCCAGTATCATGGCGGCAGCTTTGCCTCTACGCAGCGCAGCGGCGTATTTCAGGTGGACATTCTGCTGCCGCTGCTGGAAAAATAAAATTTTATCCACGGTAAACCAAAAGCCCGGAAGACTGAAACAGTCTTCCGGGCTTTTATCATCGCTTTACGAAACCGGATAAAAATTGCAGTTTTTGCGGCCATGCTCCTTGGTGTAATACAACGCCGCATCCGCGTCCTTGAAGAGGCTCTTCCCCGGATTCTTTCGATCCGTAAACGCCACGCCGACGCTCAGCGAAACAGCTGAAATCTCCCCTTCCGCAGCGGCAAGCTGGCGATTCACATCACTGATTTTATCCGAAATTGTATAGGCCAGATCGCTTGTCATATTGACCATAATCACAGCGAATTCGTCGCCGCCGATCCGGAATACATAGTCGATCGAACGGAACGCCGTCTGCAGCAGCGCTGCGACCTTTTTCAGAATCGTATCGCCAACGGCATGACCATAGGTATCGTTGACCTGCTTAAAGGTATCGACATCAATCAAAATCAGTGCAAACTCGCTCTCGTCCTTCTCGTACAGGTCGAGAACCCGGTCAAAAGAGCCGCGGTTCAGCACATCGGTCAACGCGTCGTGCTCCACCTGATGCTTCATCAGCATCTTCCGCTCTTCATTCTCTTCATAGACCTTATTATAGGTATCCGCAAACACCTGCAGCTCATTCACACTGTGAACCGGGAAAATGGATCCATAGCGAATTGCTTCTGTATACTTCACCAGCGGCGTCACAATCCAAAAACGAACGATCGAGCTGTTAATCAGCATCATAACCGCAAAAAGAATACCGCAAACAATCATCACCCGCAGCACAATCGAAAAAAGATCCGCCGTGCTGTGCTGCCGGTTTACAGTTTCCTCCGTCAGGATCGAAAGCGCTGCATCAACATCACTGGAAATCTGATCCTTTGCGTGTTCATAATCAACGCTGATGACCAGCTGCTGTGCCCGGCTCAGCTTTTCTGCATCCGAGAGTGCCGTATCTTCCGCGGAAAGCGTATAGAACTGCAGCGCTTCCGGCCAGGTAGTCGGATCGGCATGAATCGATTCTTCCACCAGCCGCATGGAATAATACTCCGTCTGCATCAGTTCTGTGGAAAACGCCATCGCCTCCTGCAGCGCGGCCATTGCATCGGGACTTCCGTCCAGTGCCGCCAGCTCGTCCAGTGCCCGCTCCCGATTCTTCGTCACCTCCGCCTCTTCAAAATAGGCGTCGATATACTGCTGATCTCCAGTCGCAGCCGCAAGCCGAACCTGCTTGGTCAGAATATCCGAACCCTTCTGTAAATCATTCGCTGCGGTCTCATAGGAGATGTAATCCTGCATCGCATCGCGCAGAACGCCATACTTCTGAAATCCCACGCAGGAAGTCGTCACACAAAGGATGGCCAGAACCACGGTAATGACAATACTCCAATTGCTTAATGCACGAATTTTCACTTTCCTCGCCACAATCCCCAATCCTTTTTCAAGGTATATTTGCGGATTGATTATATACAAAATCTTTACACTTCGCAACCACTTTTCTCACATAAAGCAGGCGCACCGCTGCACAGAAAAAAGCGGATTTTGGTTTCAGTGCGGCGCGGTGCGCTTTTCGATCAGGCCAATCACAAAGGTCACAACCTGCGCCAGCGGCACGGCCAGCCACACGCCCACCAGTTTGAAAAACGGCGGCAACAGCAGCAAAAACAGCAGCGTACAAACCGGCTCCGCATAAACCAGAACATAGGAGCGTACCGTTTGCTCCGTAGCATAGAAATAAGAGGTTGTAATCCGAACAAATGCTAAAAACAGCAAAGGTACCAGAAAATACGGAAGATACCGGACAACACCCGCACTGGCAGTGGCCGACGCACCAAACAGGACGCCAACCTTTTCTCTTGCCAGAAAAACACCCGTCATACAGAGTACCGTTATCACGGCGGCAGTTTGATAGGCCAGATTCTGCGTATGCCTGACAGCAATCCTGTTATTTTCACCATAATGGTGGCTGATTAGCGGCTGACTTCCGTCTCCAACGCCCTGCAGTAGCAGATAGATAATCGAAACAATATAGCCGATGCACCCGTAAATCGCAACATCCTGCTCATTTCCATATAGCAGCAGAAATCGATTCATCAGCAGCATTGTGATTGTCGGAGAAAAAGTCAGCCCAAAAGGAGACAGCGCAACCTTGAGCACCGTACTCCAAAGATTGCGCAACTCATTCCACGCCATTTTTCGCAGACCACTTTTTTTCACAATAAAAAATCCAACTGCCGCAAGCATCGTGACAGCCTGCCCGATCGTCGTCGCCAACGCCGCACCTGTCATTCCCCAACTCAGAATCCATACAAATTCATAGTCCAGGAAAATGTTTGTTGCAAACCCCAAAATCATTGCCAGCATGGCAAAGGATGCACCGCCCATATTCCGGATAAACGGAACAAAGCCCGTCGCCAAAAGTTGACACAATGTACCCAGTGCAATCACGCGGGCATATTCCACGGCCAGTGCGAGCGCTTCCCCCTGCGCGCCCAAAAGCCGCAAAATCGGCGCCGCAAGTCCGTACAGCGCCACAGTCAGCAGCACTCCAACCCACAGCATCAGCAGCGCTGTCCCGGAAAAGCACTTTTCCCGCGCCTCCGTTTCGCCCTGTGCGTTCAAAATCGTAAAGCGGATTGCACCGGACAGCCCGATTCCTGTTCCAATCGCGCCAATCAATGCCGCCACCGGATACCCCAGGGTAATGGAGGCTATCCCGATGTCGCCCAGACTCTGTCCAACAAAGAACCCATCCACAATGGTATAAACGCCAGAAAGTGCAAAGGCCAGAACAGCCGGAATCACATAGGAAAAGAATTCCTTATTTCCGCCCTTCATTTATTGTCTCCATTTCCTTTTCAAAGACCGTGTTAAACAGCGATACCATGTCCATCATTTGCTTGATGCGTTCCTCTCCTATGAGATCAAAGACGCGGTCCTCCAGTGCATAAAGTGGTCCGAGTGTACAACCGGCATACACGGCACCCGTTTCGGTCAACTGAACCGTCTTCTCCCGCCTGTCTTTATCGCCCGCGGATAAAACGACCAGTCCTTCTGCCTTCAGCGCCCGCATCACCGTTGCAACCGTCTGCTTCGATAGACCTGTGTCGTCTGCAATCTTCTTTTGCGTTGTCGGCGCGTGCGCCGCCAGCGCATACAGCACCAGCTGGCGGTAGACATTTACTCCCTGCCTGGCGCACCACTGTGTATACAGTGCATTGGTCTGCCCACACACTTCCCACAATTTCCAATTTTTATTCTGCATGATCCACCTCAAATAGTATTTGCAAATACTATTATAAGCCTTTTAAATAAAGGGTCAAGAAACCATATCATGCAGCAGCCAAGGCGAAAACAGATAAAATAAACGCGCGATCTGACTCATTCCAAATCAGATCACGCGTTTCAGTTGGAAGCGAGTTTGCTTAGGAAATCCACACCATATTGCAAAATACAATAAACAAATATTTATCCACTATCCCAACAAACTGGAAGTTATATACTGAATACTGCCGCCTAAAGACCGCATTCTAATTGACAATCATACGGTTCATAAACGACTGTTCTGCCATAGGCAAAATACCTTCCTTTCCTGATTTGTTGTTGATTGCTTCGCCGTTCTATCC
>CAKTFW010000037.1 GCA_934561175.1 uncultured Oscillospiraceae bacterium | reverse complement strand
CATTTACAGAAGTTGCGGCAATTTACCCCATCACGCCATCTTCTGTTATGGCCGAACTGACAGACAAATGGTCTGCAAACGGCCGTGAAAACATCTTTGGGCAGCCTGTCCGCATTACGGAGATGCAGTCTGAAGGCGGTGCCGCAGGTGCTGTACACGGTTCCCTGCTGGCCGGTGCACTGACCACCACCTACACCGCTTCTCAGGGCCTGCTGCTGATGATTCCCAATATGTATAAAATTGCGGGTGAACATCTGCCGAGTGTCATCCATGTTTCTGCGCGTGCACTTGCCTCTCATGCCCTGTCTATTTTCGGCGACCATTCGGATGTTATGGCTTGCCGTTCTACCGGTTACGCCATGCTGGCATCGTCCAACCCGCAGCAGGCAATGGACCTTGGCGCAATCGCGCACCTGTCTGCAATTGCAGGCAGTATGCCGGTCCTGCATTTCTTTGATGGTTTCCGTACCTCACACGAGATTCAGAAAATTGAGGTCTGGGACTACGACGATCTGCGCTCCATGGTCGATATGGAAGCGCTGCAGCGTTTCCGCAATGCCGCACTGAACCCGAATCACCCGATTCTGAAGGGCTCTGCGCAGAACCCTGACATCTTCTTCCAGGTGCGTGAGGCCAGCAACCTCCACTACGACGCATTTCCAGATGTTGTCGAGCAGTATATGGACAAGGTCAATGAAAAGATTGGCACCAACTACAAGCCCTTTAACTATTACGGCTCTCCCGATGCGGAATATGTTATCATTTCCATGGGTTCCAGCTGTGACGCCATTGAGGAAGTTGTAGACTACCTGAGCGGCCAAGGTGAAAAAGTCGGCATGATCAATGTGCATCTGTACCGCCCCTTCTCTGCCAAGCATCTGCTTTCCGTACTTCCGGAGACGGTGAAAAAGATTTCGGTTCTTGACCGCACCAAAGAATCCGGTTCAATCGGCGAACCGCTGTATCTGGATGTTGTTGCAGCGCTCTCCAACAGCAAATTCAAAGATATCCCCATTTATGGTGGCCGTTATGGCTTGGGCTCCAAGGACACCGGCCCTGCCTGCTATGTTGCAGTTTATCTGAACATGATGAAGGAAAACCCCCAGCACCCCTTCACCATCGGTATCACAGACGATGTCACGCATCTCTCCCTGCCGCTGGAAGAACATATCGATACCCAGCCGCCGGAGAATAAGGCCTGCAAATTCTGGGGCCTCGGCTCAGACGGTACTGTCGGTGCAAATAAAAACTCTATCAAGATCATCGGCGACCACACGGATCTTAATGTTCAGGCATACTTCCAATATGACTCCAAAAAGTCCGGCGGCGTCACGATCTCGCATCTGCGTTTTGGCCCGAAGAAAATCCGCTCAACCTATTATGTCACCGAGTCTGATTTCGTCGCCTGCCACAACGCATCCTATCTTGAAAAATATCCCATGGCACAGGATTGTAAGCCGGGTGGTATCTTTCTGATTAACTGCGGCTATGATGTCAAGCAACTCTCTCAGGTTCTTCCGGCAGAGGCGAAGCGCTATATTGCCGCAAACCATGTGCAGGTCTACACCATCGACGCAGAAAAGCTCGGTGCAGAACTGGGCCTGGGCAACAAGTACAACAGCATTCTGCAGGCGGCTTTCTTCAAGCTCGCCAACATCATCCCGATTGAAGATGCTGAAAAGTACATGAAGAATGCCATTGTTGCCTCTTATGGTCACAAGGGCGATGATGTCATCAAAAAGAATTTCGCCGCTGTTGACGCCGGCCTGCAGAATCTGGTTAAAATTGAAATTCCAGAGTCCTGGATGAATGCAGTTCCTGCAAAGCACACCGCTTCCAAAGCAAAGCGCAGCAATAACGAGATGCTGAACGAATTCGTCACGAAGATTCAGGAGCCGGCAAATGCAATGACCGGCGATTCAATTCCTGTCTCTGCGCTTGAGATGATCGCAGATGGCACCCTGCCGCAGGGTTCTGCTGCCTTCGAAAAGCGTGGCATTACTTCCAAGGCACCTTCCTGGATTCCAGATAACTGCATCCAGTGTAACCGTTGTTCTTTCGTCTGCCCGCACTCTGTTATTCGTCCGTTTATTCTGGATGACAAGGAGTTTGCAGCAGCACCGGAAGACATCAAGGCACGCCGTATGAACGGCAAGGGCATGGAAAAGTACCATTTCTCCATTATCTCTTCCGTGATGGACTGCACTGGTTGTGGTTCCTGCGTCAATGTCTGCCCCGCAAAGGATAAGGCATTGGAAATGGTTCCGCTGAGTGAACTTCCGAATCAGCAGAAATCTTTCGATTATGCGGTAAAGCATTACTCTGACAAGCATGTCCCCTATGATAAGTTTACGGTCAAGGGCTCTCAGTTTGAGCAGCCGCTCTTTGAGTTCTCTGGTGCCTGCGCAGGTTGTGGTGAGACACCGTATGCCAAGCTGATTACCCAACTCTTTGGCGAGCGGATGATTATTGCCAACGCAACGGGCTGTTCTTCAATCTGGGGCGGTTCCGCACCGACAACGCCGTATACCGTCAGCCGGAATGGCAAGGGTCCGGCTTGGGCGAACTCGCTGTTTGAGGACAACGCAGAATTCGGTCTCGGCATGAAGTTGGCCGTAGAGCAGCGCCGTGAAAAGCTGATTGACCTGGTCAAGAAGCTGTTGGCTGGCGAATATACCCACACCCACACCCGTGCCGCTGCACAGGCGTGGTTCAACTCGATGGATCATGGCGCCGATTCCCTTGATACCTCCAAGCGCTTTGAAAAAGCACTTTTGGAAGACGGTTCTCCCGCCGCTATGGAAATCTACAATATGCGGGATCTGTTCCCGAAGCCCTCTGTCTGGATTTTCGGCGGTGACGGCTGGGCCTATGATATCGGATATGGCGGCGTTGACCATGTACTTGCCTCCGGCAAGAATGTGAACCTCTTTGTCTTCGATACCGAGGTCTACTCCAACACAGGTGGTCAGGCATCCAAGGCAACCCCGACCGGCGCTGTTGCGCAGTTCGCTGCAGCTGGTAAGGATATCAAGAAAAAGGATCTGGCGCAGATTGCCATGAGCTATGGTTATGTCTATGTCGCACAGATTGCTATGGGTGCTGATTATCAGCAGACGCTGCAGGCAATTATGGAAGCAGAAGCATATCCCGGTCCGTCTCTGATTATTGCATACGCTCCCTGCATTAATCACGGTGCAAAGGCCGGTATGGGCCACTCGCAAGAAACGATGAAGCGTGCAGTGGAAGCTGGTTACTGGCATCTGTTCCGCTTTGATCCGCGCAAGGAGCACCCCTTCAAGCTGGATTCCAAAGCACCAACCTCAAACTACAATGATTACATCATGAGCGAGGTCCGCTACAGTTCTCTGAACCGCACTTTCCCGGAGCGTGCACAAAAATTGTTTGCCTCTGCCGAGAAGCAGGCAAAAGAAAAATACGATCATCTTGTCAAACTGGAAAACATTAAATAACAACTATTTTGGCGCGACCGGCTACGAATATTCGTAGCCGGTCGTTTTTTCTCTGAAATTGTAGATTCCTTCTTGACTTTTTCTATTTTATGTGCTAAAGTTTTGTGCGTTAAAGCGCAAAAGTATCAAGGAGGATCCAGACATGTTATTAAAGCTCTTACTCTTAATTCTCTTTTTCGGTGTCATGGTTGCAATTGGGCTCTATTGCCGAAAACACGCTACCGATGTCACCGGTTTCGTACTGGGCGGACGCTCCGTTGGTCCCTGGTTGACCGCCTTTGCCTATGGCACTTCTTACTTCTCTGCAGTCGTATTTGTCGGTTATGCCGGTCAGTTTGGCTGGAAGTACGGCATTGCCGCAACTTGGGCCGGGATTGGAAACGCGTTAATCGGTTCCTTATTGGCGTGGGTAATTCTTGGCCGCCGAACCCGTATCATGACACAGCATCTGGATTCTGCAACGATGCCGCAATTTTTTGGCCGGCGCTTTCAGAGCAAAGGACTGAAAATCTGTGCATCTGTAATCATCTTTCTCTTCTTAATTCCTTACACCGCTTCACTCTACAATGGCTTGAGTCGTCTGTTTGGCATGGCATTTAACATTGATTACTCTGTCTGTATTATCCTGATGGCTGTTCTGACTGCCATTTATGTCATTGCCGGCGGCTATATGGCAACGGCAATCAATGACTTTATTCAAGGCTGCATCATGTTAGTTGGCATTGTCGCTGTAATCGCAGCTGTTTTAATCAGCAAGGGCGGATTTTTGGCAGCGCTGGATGGTTTGGCCCGCATCAGTGATGAGACCGTCTCCGCTTCTCCTGGTGTGTTTGCCTCCTTCTTTGGCCCAGATCCATTGAATCTGCTTGGCGTGGTTCTTTTGACTTCGCTCGGCACTTGGGGTCTGCCGCAGATGGTGCAAAAATTCTACGCGATCAACGATGAGTCCTCCATAAAAAAGGGCACCATCATCTCTACCCTATTTGCCTTTGTTGTGGCAGGCGGCAGTTACTTTCTCGGCGGCTTTGGCCGCCTCTTCTCCGACCAGGTCGACATCGCCTCTGGCGGATATGATTCTATCATTCCGACTATGCTTTCCAACCTTTCTCCTGCGTTGATTGCACTGGTTGTAATTCTGGTTCTATCCGCGTCCATGTCCACGCTCTCTTCGCTGGTAATTGCCTCCAGCTCGACCCTAACGCTGGACTTTCTGAAGGACAACTTTATCCGGAACATGGACGAGAAAAAGCAGGTTCGCCTGATTCGCGGACTCATTGTTGTATTTATAGCAATTTCCGCGGTAATCGCTCTGATTCAGTATAAGAGCGCTGTTACCTTTATCGCGCAGCTGATGGGCATCTCCTGGGGTGCACTGGCCGGTGCATTCCTGGCGCCATTTTTGTATTCGCTATATTGGAAACGCACAACCTCTGCTGCATGTTGGGTCAGCTTCCTGTTCGGTTCTATTTTGATGATTCTGAACATGCTTTTTCGCAGTACTTTTCCGGCACTGCTTCAGTCTCCCATCAACTGCGGTGCGTTTGCAATGCTGGCCAGTCTGATCCTTGTGCCGATCATCAGCCTATTTACACGCAAACCGGAGCGAGCGATGGTTGACGCCGCCTTTGCTTGTTATGACCGTAAGGTAGAAGTAGCACAAAAAATGGCTCTGCGGTCCTGAACCCATAAAAAGGCTCTGCGGGAATTTTCCCACAGAGCCTTTTTATGGATCGATACGATAAACAGAGAGCCACGCAAAACTGCATGGCTCTCTGTTACTTTGTCTATGCTTTATTCTGCGCTTCCACCAAATGGGTTGCACCATAACGCGCACGCAGTTTCGGTTTTTCAATTTTTCCCGTTGGGTTTCGTGGAATGTCGGCAAAAATCACTTTTCTCGGCCGTTTATAACGCGGCATCTTCAGGCAGAATTCGTTAATTTCATCTTCGGTACAGGTATGCCCTTCTTTAACCTCAATAATCGCTGCTGCAATCTCACCAAGCCGCTTATCCGGCAAGCCGATGACGGCAACATCCTTCACCGCTTCACAGCCACGGATGAAATTCTCAATCTCAACCGGGTAGAGATTTTCACCGCCGGAAATCACAACATCCTTCTTTCGATCTACCAGAAAATAAAATCCATCTGCATCCTGCCGCGCCATATCGCCGGTATAAAGCCAGCCGTCATGAAGGACTTCTGCCGTGGCTGCCTCATTATGATAATAGCAGGTCATGACGCCGGGTCCTTTGACACACAGCTCGCCAACTTCGCCGGGCTGCACTGTCTGGCCGTCATCGCCAACAATTTTCGCCTGCCAGCCATATCCCGGCACACCAATGGCACCAACCTTGTGGACATTCTCCACGCCCAGATGAATGCAGCCTGGTCCCATCGATTCTGACAAACCATAATTTGTGTCATATTGGTGGTTTGGAAAATATTCCATCCAGCGCTTAATCAGGCTCGGAGGGACTGGCTGCGCGCCAATATGCATCAGCCGCCACTGTTCCAGATCATAGTCCTCCAACCGCAGCTCTCCACGATCCAGTGCATCCAGCAAGTCCTGTGCCCATGGCACCAACAGCCAAACGATCGTACACCGTTCCTGCGATACAGCCTCCAGAATGGTGCGTGGGGTTGTACCTTTGAGCAAGACACCGCGTCCCCCCTCCAGAAACGATCCGAACCAGTGCATTTTGGCACCGGTATGATAAAGCGGCGGAATACACAGGAAGATATCTTCATGCTGCGTATTGTGGTGCTTTTGCTCCACCTTTGCTGCATGCATTAAGCTCTCATGATTATGCAGGATTGCCTTCGGAAAACCGGTTGTGCCGGAAGAAAAGTAAATGACCGCATCATCCCGATCCGTCAGTCGGATCAATGGGGATTGGCTGGAGCAATTCGCCGTTAAAAAGTTGTAGTCCTCAGCAAAAGACGGTGTCGGCGTCCCGTCCCCGACATAAAGCAGCGAGCAATTCAACTGGTCAACCGATTCTTCCACACGCCCGATAAATTCCGGACCGAACACCAGAACATTCACATCGGCCAGTTTCGCGCAGTAGACAATCTCTTCTGCCGAATAACGAAAATTCATCGGGACTGCCAGCGCGCCGGTCTTCAAAATACCAAAATAAATCGGCAGCCACTCCAGGCAGTTCATCAGAAGAATTCCGACCTTATCCCCTTTTTGAATACCGCGGGAAAGCAATAGATTTGCAAAGCGGTTTGCCTTCTCGTTGAATACATTCCAGGTAATCTCCCGCCGGTACGGAACATTTCTGGACGGTTCAATCAGTCCAAATTCTTTCCAGGTACGCCTGTGCGGTTCCCGAATATCGGGGTTCAGTTCCACCAGGCAAATCTCATCGCCATATAGTTTACAGTTCCGTTCCAGAACATCGGTAATCGGCATAATCAGCGCCTCCATTGGAAAAAGCCCTGTTACTTTTTCGCTTTTCATTTCTAAAGTATTATAATCATCGAAACCTTTTTTGTCAATCTTCGCAGAAAACATATTTACACACGCACTTTAAAGTGATAGGATAGAAACCATATGGAAAGGGGGGCAACCCGATGATAACGAAAGTACAAAAAGAGCATTCCATGGATTTGTATGAAGCCATTCTGCTGCTGAAAAGCCGAGAGGAATGCTTCCAGTTTTTCCAGGATCTCTGCTCCTCTACGGAGCTCTATGCGATGGAACAGCGTTTTGATGTCGCAAAACTGCTGACAGAAGGTCAGGTCTATGTGGACATTTCCGAGCAGACAAAGGCCAGCTCTGCAACCATCAGCCGTGTGAACCGTGTATTGAATCAGGGCACAGACTGTATGAATCAAATTCTTGCACGACTGCAAGAAAAAAATGAGGGAAAATAATATGAAACAACTTATGCTGGGTAATGCTGCTGCAGCGCGCGGACTCTATGAGGCCGGCTGTGCCGTCATCTCCAGTTATCCCGGTACACCAAGCACAGAAATTACTGAAGAAGCTGCAAAGTTTCCAGAAATTTACTGTGAATGGGCACCAAACGAAAAAGTCGCACTGGAAGTAGCATTTGGCGCCAGCCTTGCCGGAAAGCGTGCGTTTTGCGGCATGAAGCATGTCGGTTTGAATGTCGCTGCTGATCCGCTTTTTACAGTCTCCTACACGGGAGTTAACGCCGGTCTTGTTATCGGTGTCGCAGATGATCCGGGAATGCACTCTTCGCAAAATGAACAGGATTCCAGAAACCACGCCATTGCATCAAAAATTCCCATGTTGGAACCCGCAGATGCAGAAGAGGCACGCGTATTTGCCAAGCTGGCCTTTGAGCTGTCTGAAACTTACGATACCCCTGTTCTTTTGAAGCTCTGCACCCGTATCTCCCATTCCCAGTCTGTGGTGGAGCCTGAGGCACGCGTGGTACTGCCCGATAAGCGCTACCGCAAAGATATTGAAAAATATGTCATGATGCCCGGCATGGCCCGGAAACGCCATCCATTTGTGGAGGCCCGGATGCGCCGGTTAGCTGAATGGGCGGAAACCGCCCCTGTCAACCGGGTAGAAATGGGCGGCACTGCACTTGGCATTATTTGTTCTTCCACCTGCTATCAGTATGCGAAGGAAGTCTTTGGTAATGAGGTTTCCATTTTAAAGCTCGGCATGGTCAATCCCCTGCCGGAGCGGCTGATCCGTGATTTTGCTGCAAAAGTCGACCGCCTTGTTGTCATTGAAGAACTGGATCCTATTATTGAGAATCATTGCCGCCGTCTCGGCCTTACGGTTTCCGGTAAAGATCTCTTCCCGATGGAGGGCGAGTTCTCACAAAACCTGATCGCCGAAAAACTTGGGCGCTCCGTCCCGGCAGCATCCGAACTGCAGGAATCTCTTCCGGGCCGTCCGCCTGTTATGTGCGCCGGATGCCCGCACCGCGGCCTGTTCTATACGCTGGTAAAAAATCACTGTACGGTACTGGGCGATATTGGCTGTTACACGCTGGCTGCCGCCGCGCCGTTAAACGCCATTGAGATGACGCTCTGCATGGGTGCATCCGTCTCTTCCATCCACGGATTCAATAAGGCGCTTGGTCAAGCCGGAGAACGAAAAACAGTCTGTGTTATCGGCGATTCCACCTTTATGCATTCCGGCATGACCGGACTTGCCAACATCGCTTACAATCAGTCCAACTCGACGGTGATTATTCTGGACAATTCCATTACCGGCATGACCGGGCATCAGCAAAACCCAACCACCGGATTCAACCTCCGTGGAGAGCCCGCTGGTAAAATCGATCTGGAGTCCCTGTGCCGCGCCATGGGAATCCGCCGGGTTCGCGTGGTAGATCCTTATGATCTGGCCGCTTGTAACAAAGCCGTTCAGGAAGAACTTTCCGCTGAAGAACCGTCTGTGATTATCAGCCGCCGTCCCTGCGCACTGCTGAAATATGTCAAGCCGCAGCCGCCGCTGCATGTTGATCGCGATCACTGCGTCGGCTGCAAAGCCTGCATGAAACTTGGCTGTCCGGCACTCTCCATTCAAGACGGGAAAGCTGCCATTGACCATACCCAGTGCGTTGGATGCGATGTCTGCCGCCAATTGTGCGCCTTTGATGCGCTGAAAAAGGAGGCAAACGGAAATGCAAACTAAAAATGTAATGATCGTCGGCGTCGGTGGACAGGGTTCCCTGTTGGCCTCTAAAATTCTTGGACGGCTGCTTTTAGCACAGGGACTCGATGTCAAGGTCTCTGAAGTGCATGGTATGAGCCAGCGCGGCGGAAGTGTCGTCACCTATGTCCGGTTTGGTGATGCAGTCGCCTCCCCGATTATCGACCGGGGCCAAGCTGATTTCATCGTTTCCTTTGAACAGCTGGAGGCCGCTCGTTGGCTCTCTTATCTGAAGCCCGGTGGCCGTGTCATTGTCAACACGCAAATCATTGAACCCATGCCTGTCTTGACCGGTGCGGAGGTGTACCCTGCAAACCTGCCCGAAAAGATGCGTGCCCTCGGCGCACAGGTTGACGCCATGGACGCCTTGGCGCTGGCCGAGCAGGCCGGTACTGCAAAAGCCGTAAACCTGGTTCTGATGGGACGCTTGTCGCGTTATTTTGATTTTCCGGAAACGGCATGGATGCAAACCATCGAGCAAAGCGTCCCTGCGAAATTTTTGGAACTCAATAAAAAAGCTTTTCTGCTCGGCAGAGCATAAAAACATCCCCGATTCAACTGAATCGGGGATGTTTTTATTTCCAGTTTTCCCAGACTTCCGGGCAGTAACCCACCGTCGCCTGTTTTCCGTTCCGAACAACTGGTGTACGGATCAATTTTTGATTCTCGTAAACCTTGTCTTCTTTGGCGGTCTGGTCTGCCAGATATTTTAAAAGATCCAAATCCGGCGATTTCCCGTTCCAGTCCACCAGGTTGTCAATGCCGCCCACGGCACGCAGCACGCTGTCAAATTCACCGCCGGACATCCCATATTTCACCAAGTCAATCTGCTGATAGGGAATCCGCCGCTCCTTAAAATATCGCTCCGCTTTCTTTGTATCAAAGCATTTTGATTTTCCAAAAATCTGAATATTCAATAATATACCTCCCACAGGCACAGCCCTCTCGCCGGTGCGGTTTCCCCTGCTGCAGTTCTGTTTTTTGCAGCCAGTATTTCTGGAATTTTTTCCGGCTCATACTGGTGCCGGCCAATTTCTAACAGGGTCCCCACCAAAATCCGTACCATATTCATCAAGAAGCCATCGCCGGTTACAGAAAACACAATTTCTTCTCCTTGCCGTTCAATTGAAAAATCAGTAATCGTGCGCACAGTAGATTTTTTCATCCGCGGATTACCGCAAAATGAGGCAAAATCATGTGTCCCGCAGAACAATGCTGCACCGCGCTGCATCGCCTGTAAATCCAGCGGTTCTGCACACTGTGTCACATAACGGCGGGAAAAGACATCAGGCCGAGCTGTATTACGCACCCGATAGCGGTAGGTTTTCCCAACCACACTGAGCCGCGCATGAAATCGCGGCGGTGCCACGGTCAGTTCCAGCGCACCAATGTCCCCCGGAAGATAACGCCGGAGCTGTGTCAGAATTTGGATGGGCTGCATTGTGGTCTCCGCACGAAAGCTCACCACCTGACCACGGGCGTGAACACCTGCATCCGTCCGGCCGCTTGCACTGCACTCGACAGGCTGTCCCAAAATTTTGCACAGCACCTGTTCCAGTTTGGCCTGGATGGTATCTTCCACATTTCCCTGCCGCTGCCACCCGCGATACCGTGTTCCATCATAAGATAGCAGCAGTTTGTAGTTGGTCATTCTGTCTCCTCCATCATCCGGTAGGCCTCCGGCACGCTGTCCGCAGAAAATACAAATGCGCCAGCGGCATCATAAACCTCCACATGACCATAAATCTGTCGAATTGTATACCGCATTTTGCATCGTCCTCTCGTATTTGATGTCTGCAGTATACATTTTATTTTGTCCAATAAAACGGACCTAAATTTTTGTGTTCAGCCAATCTTCAATATCTTGGTATACCTGTGCCTTGCATGGCTCATTGAGCATTTCATGCCTGCAACCGCGATAGAGCTTTACCTGGATGTGCCGCATCCCCGCATCGCGGAAGGACTCCGCTGCGCGCAGAACACCCTTTCCCCGATTTCCGACCGGATCCTGTTCGCCGGACAGGAACAGCACTGGCAGTGCTTTCTCCATTTTTTCCAAATTTTTCGGCTTTTGATTTTCCTGAATGCCCAGCAGCATCTGGTGCGCCAGACCAATGGTACACGGTGCACCACAGAGCGGGTCTTTCGTATAAGCATCTACAACCGCTGGATCCGTACAGATCCAGTCATTCTCCGTTCTGGTCGGCTTGACCATCCGGTTATAGGCACCAAACATCATGTCCTGCAGCAACGGGCTATATCCAGTTTCTCCGTAGTGTTTTTCCTCTGCTTTGCACAGTGCAATCCCTGCTGCCAGCGTTGCCGCCTTCAGGTAGCCGGTACCGGATAAAATCACCCCGCGAAGCCCTGTAGGTGCATGACGGTAGAGTAATGTGCGTGTCAGAAATGAGCCCATACTATGGCCAAACAGGAAGTACGGAAGATGCGGATAACACGCCACAGTCTGACCGTGCAGTTTCCAGATATCATCCACCGCTGCCTGCCAGCCGCCGGGAAAGAAGCACTTTATATCGTCCGCACCAACCGCGGAGCGGCCGTGCCCCATATGATCCTCTGCAACCACTACAAATCCGTGGCGGCAGAGCATCTGTGCAAATTCATCATAACGACCGATATGCTCTGCAATTCCATGTACAATCTGCACGACACCGCGCACTGCCCCCTCCGGCACATAGCTTCTGCAATAGAGCTTCCCCCGGCCATTTGATTCCAGATAGAATTCTTCCATCTCACTGCACCTCCCGCATTTTTATATTGACATTATACCGCAAAACAGAGAAACTATAAAGTAGTAATTCATCAAGGAGGCGTCCCCTATGGCTCATTATGTCCTCGCCCTTGATCAGGGTACCACCAGTTCCCGTGCCATTTTGTTTGACGAAATGGGAAACATCCGTGCAAAAGCACAATATCCGCTGAAGCAGTACTATCCACAGCCTGGATGGGTGGAGGAAGACGCCGCTGAAATTTTAGATACGGAACTCCTGGCCATGCACGATGTCCTGACACAAAGTCAGATCTCTCCTGCAGAACTTGCGGCAATCGGCATTACCAATCAGCGGGAGACCACCATTCTTTGGGACCGCACCACCGGCGAACCGATCAGCCACGCCATTGTCTGGCAGTGCCGCCGTACCACAGAGCTTTGCCGCCAGCTCAAACGGGACGGATTAGAACCCCATGTCCGCCAGACCACCGGACTGATTCTGGATCCCTATTTCTCTGCGACCAAGATCAAATGGCTGCTGGATCAGGATCCTGCGCTTCGCTGCCGAGCCGAAAAAGGAGAAATTCTCTTCGGAACCGTCGACAGTTGGTTGATCTGGAACCTGACTGGCGGGCAATCTCATGTCATTGAATATTCCAACGCTTCGCGTACCATGCTATTTGATCTGGAAATGCGCTGCTGGGATCCCGTACTTCTGCAGGCACTGGAAATCCCAGCCGCAATGCTGCCGCAGCCGGTTCCTTCCTGTGGCATCTGCGGCCGCCTGAGCGCACGATTTACAAACCTTGCCCCCTTTGCAGATACACCAATTGCCGGAATTGCAGGCGATCAGCAGGCAGCGTTGTTCGGCCAGGGCTGTTTCCACGCTGGTATGGCTAAAAACACTT
Source organism: uncultured Oscillospiraceae bacterium (assembly GCA_934561175.1). Lineage (GTDB taxonomy): Bacteria > Bacillota > Clostridia > Oscillospirales > Oscillospiraceae > CAKTFW01. The sequence continues at coordinate 2,203 of CAKTFW010000037.1, read as the reverse complement.
ATGGAACCGGTTGCTTTACCCTGATGAATACAGGTCGCCAGCGTGTTACCTCTTCGCATGGACTTCTGACCTCAATCGCCTGGTCTATCCGCGGCGAAACCTATTATGCGCTGGAGGGCAGCGCGTTTCATGCCGGTTCCGCCATTCAGTGGCTGCAGAACGAGTTGGGTGTCATTACTTTCCCGCATGAGTGCGACATTCTAGCAGAACTGCCGCAGGCTGAACAGGGTGTTTACTTCGTTCCAGCATTTTCCGGTCTCGGCGCACCTTATTGGGATCCCGATGCCCGTGGGTGCTTCTTTGGGCTGACGCGCGGCGCAGAGAAAGCTGCGCTCTGCCGTGCTGTGTTGGAATCCATCGCTTTTGAGGTAACCGATCTGGTAGAAACCATGAATCTGGATGCTGGTACCCCTGTGACAGAATTGCGGGCAGATGGCGGCGCAAGTGTCAGCGATTTTCTCCTTCAGGCGCAGGCGAACTTTGCCCGGATTCCGGTCAGTCGTCCGGAAACGGTGGAATCTACCGCGCTGGGCGCTGCATTTCTGGCCGGTCTTGCCGTCGGTCTTTGGCCCGATTTGGAAGTTCTGGAAAAAATCCGAGTAGAACAACAACGATTTACCCCTAATCTGGATGCCGAAATCCGCGCCCATCGCTTGACCAATTGGCATACCGCCGTCAAATTAGCGCGAAGCTGGGGCAACGAAGTCCTGCCGGATTGCAATTTATACCAGACTGATGTAAAATAATTTTATTCCGCAAAAAGGAGCGATTCCAATGATTTCCGCAAAAATGCAAAAGCTTGCAGGCAATAACTCCGTCATTCGCGCCATGTTTGAAGAGGGCAAGGAAATGGCCCGCAAATACGGTGCAGATCATGTTTACGATTTCAGTCTTGGCAACCCCAGTGTTCCGGCTCCAGCTGCCGTGAAAACGGCGTTGGATGAAATTCTCGCTGAAGAAGATCCACTGGTTGTCCATGGTTATATGTCCAACGCCGGCTATGAAGATGTCCGTACCGCAGTGGCACAGTCGATCAACCAACGCTTCGACACTACCTTTGATCTAAATAATATTTTGATGACCGTCGGTGCAGCTGGGGGTCTCAATGTCATTCTAAAAACGCTGCTGAATCCCGACGACGAAGTACTGACCTTCGCCCCCTACTTCACAGAATACGCCAATTATGTCGCCAATTACGACGGTGTATTACTTGCCGTCTCTCCTAATACGGAAACCTTCCAGCCAAATTTGAAAGAGTTCCGGGAAAAAATCACCGCAAAAACCAAAGCCGTTATTATCAACACACCGAATAATCCAACCGGCGTCATCTACTCTGCCGAGACGCTGTCTGAGATGGGAAAAATTCTGGAAGAAAAGCAGCAGGAATTTGGCACTTCTATTTATCTGATCTCTGATGAGCCTTACCGCGAGCTGGCTTATGACGGCGCTGAAGTTCCCTATGTCACAAAGTATTATCGAAATACGATCATCGGTTACTCCTGGAGCAAATCGCTTTCTCTGCCCGGCGAGCGAATCGGCTATCTGGTCATTCCGTCCGAGATGGACGACGCAGCGCTGATTTTCAACTGCGCTTCTATTGCCACACGGATCTCCGGCTTTGTAAATGCACCATCCCTGATGCAGCGCGCAGTTGCCAAATGTCTGAACGAAAAAAACGACATTGACGCTTACAACCGCAACCGGGAGCTGCTCTACAACAGCCTGCGCACCTATGGCTATTCCTGCATCAAGCCGCAAGGAGCATTTTATCTTTTTGTAAAGGCACCGAACGGTGACGATAAGGCGTTTGTCAACCGCGCAAAGCAATCTCAGATTCTCTTTGTCCCTGGTTCCAGCTTCGGCTGCCCCGGCTATGTGCGGATTGCCTACTGCGTCAGTTATCAAACCATTGAACACGCGTTGCCCGGTTTCCAGGCTATGGCAAAAGAATATGGACTCTGCTGAGTTGCCCGCAAACATGAACAACAAAAGGTCGATCCTGTTTACAGGATCGACCTTTTTAACCTTTGAGAATCGCTATGTGTATTAGTATTATTTTGTACGAACCGCATTGAGAATCGCCAGAATACAAACACCAACATCTGCAAAGACCGCAATCCACATATTTGCAGCACCAATTGCACCAAGAACCAGGACAACGCTTTTCACGCCTAATGCAAAAACGATATTTTCACGGACAATC
>CAKTFW010000036.1 GCA_934561175.1 uncultured Oscillospiraceae bacterium | reverse complement strand
GGGTATAGAAAAAGGGCGGCTGTCTGAAAAACAGTCGCCCGAAAAGGGGATATATACAAGTTATTTGCTACTCGTCCATCTTGAAAACCGTTGATATTACTGGCTTTTTCAAAAAGTTCTGTATCACCACTCGCACCATCGTCGGAGCAAGCTTTGTATCGCTTGCTCCGACTTATTTTATAAGTCAGAGCGCACTCACGCCGCTGTTTCTCCTTTTCAAACCTCAAACGCTGCACTGGTTTGCGGTTTGAGGTGAGGGGACTTTTGAGGCTGTGCATCTTTTTCGTCAACACAATCCAAAATCGACAGGTTCCTTTAGGAACTTGTCGATTTTTATTTCTCTTTATGCTAGACTATAAACGAGAACTTTTAATCTACATTCCTTAGGAGAAGTCTTATGCATACTGAAGTTCGAGTTTTGAATCATGAGGATATTGTTAAATCTGTAGCAGAATTTTTGATCAGAAAACCCGATGGAAACTGGCATAAAGAACGCATACGAAAAGCAGGTCTGCACGACCATGGTACGGATTTGGTCCTCGTTGGAGGCAAACGGAACAGTGAGTATTTCATTATTGAGTGTAAGGGAAAATCCAACGCATCATCTGCTAATTCTATCAATAGGGAAGGATGGCTGAATGCTTTGGGACAACTGGTTACAAGGATGGATACAGAGCGTATTATCCAATGTGGCTCTAATAAGGGAAGGGTAAATCGCACCTACAAATATGGCATTGGACTTTACTGGATCGGTGCGCAAACGGCGCTTCGCCGAATTCCGCATAAAATCGCTAATACATTGAATTTGTATATATTCTCTGTTTATGATGACGGATGGGTCATACAATGGAGTCCCAAGAGCTTCGGAAAGGAATATCCAGAAAGCAGTTTCCAGCGTGGAAATAGTCTTGATTTTAATATGGAGGCGTAACATATGAAAAAGCTATTTGGAGAACACCCCATTTTTAAGCTCATTATATTCGTTGGCATAGCTGTATTGTTATTCTCCTATTTTCAAGCACAGAATAGAAATTCTGCGATCAAAGAAAAATCTTCTAATTTAGAAGATTTTTCTTTTGAGGGAACTACTTTTCGTTATGGGGAACATGATTACGATGTAACTTCGCGTGTAGAAGCAATAAATAGCATTTTATCGGCTGTTCCTGTTGGTGAAAAGATTGTAGTAGTATGTCACACCGGGCCGAAAAACGAAGTTTACTGCATATTTGACACAGTTAGCAAATCTTTTGTGGACGATTTGAAGGGGAACCATTTGATTTGGTACAATGACGATATTACCACAGCTATATACGCTTGCTGGTCGGACATTTATAGATACGATGGGAGTATAATTAAATCGTATGACCTTGCAGAGAATGAGTTAATCTATGACTTGACTTTTTCTGATAATAATACGAAATTGGTCGTGACGATTACATGTGATGATGGTACGGAACGAACTGATATGATTGACTTATCGATATAAAAGGCGGGAGCATCGGTTAAGATGCTCCCGCCTTTTATATCTGTTTCCGTTGCCCGGCCTGCTGCGTCGCTTTTTGTTTGGCATAGTTCCGATTCCGATCTTCACGCGCAAAGAATGCTTGAATTTTTTGGAGCATTTTTGCGCCGCGATCGGAAATGCCCGGAGCTTTTCTGTATTTTGGAGATACCGACAGATTCCGCCTTGGCATTCCTTCGTAGCGGGATTTTTGCGTGAGAGGACTTGCGGCTGCGTCGTTACACTTTCAAGACAAAATGGCTTTTGTGAAAGTCAAGAAGCCCGTCGTTATGCATTTTTCCGAGTTCCAGCGACAGTCCACTGCGCTCGACGCCAAGATAATCCGCGAGCTGCTGTCTCGAAAAAGAAATGTCAAATTCATATTTCCCAAGCCGCTGTGCTTCAGCAGAGAAATAGGACATCAGTTTTGCACGCGTGCTGCGCTGGCCCATGTGTGTGAGCTTCTCGCTGAAACGCAGATTTTTCTCAGCAAGCTCACTGAGCAGATTTCGGATGATTCGATTGTGGTGGGAACAGGCGGACGAGCAGATGTTCAAGATGCGTTTTACATTCAAAAACATTGCGATGACAGGTGTTTCTGCAATGACACTCACATTCAGTAAAGAGCCAGGCGCGCAGGCGAATGCGGCGGCGAAGGTCTGTCCCGGTCCTGCTTTGGAGAGAATATTGCGGTTTCCCCAAATATCCTCTTGGATAATCAGGACGCTTCCCGACAGTACAAGACCGATCGATTCTGCTGTGTCGCCGGCGCGCAGCACAAAAGTGTCCCTGGGAAAGTATCGTTTTTCTGCGTTGAGACAAGCGAGTATCGCGGCCAGCTCTTCCTCGGAAATGCCGGAAAAAAGCTGAGAAGCACGAATCACAGATGAAAAATCTTTCATAAAATCCTCTTTCGTTGAAAATTCAACCGACTCATTGCGTTTATTTTAGTATAATCAGGCCAGAAAAACAAGGAGGCACTGTTATGAAAAGACGAATCATTGAAATCGATCAGGATATATGCAACGGCTGTGGTGCTTGTGCCGCTGCTTGTCACGAGGGCGCTATCGCCATGGTGGACGGAAAAGCGAAGCTGATGCGGGATGATTACTGCGACGGCCTTGGAGACTGTCTGCCTGCCTGTCCCACTGGCGCGATTACTTTTGTGGAGCGTGAAGCTGCCGCCTATGATGAACAGGCGGTGTTGGCAAATAAGCAAAAGAAAATGCAGCAGGAGGGAATGCGTCTTCACAGCGGCTGTCCCGGAACACGGATGAAAACGATCTGGCACACAGAGCCGTCAACTATTGAGACTGCTTCTGTTACTGTGCAGAGCCGGCTTTCCCAGTGGCCGGTACAGATCAAACTCGTTCCCGTAAAAGCGCCTTATTTTGATGGCGCGAAGCTGCTCATCGCCGCCGATTGTACGGCTTATGCCTATGCCGCCTTCCATGAGCGGTTCATTAAGGGACATATCACGCTGGTGGGCTGCCCCAAATTGGACAGTGTGGACTATTCCGAAAAGCTTGCTGAGATCATTCGTAATAATGACATCAAGAGTGTGACCGTTGTGCGCATGGAGGTCCCATGCTGCGGCGGACTGGAGTATGCGACGAAGATAGCATTACAGCAGAGTGGAAAATTTATTCCGTGGCAAGTTGTGACCATTTCCACGGACGGAAATATACTTGACTAAAAAAGAGGTGTTCAAGATGGATCGAAAAATGTTTTGTTTTCAGTGTGAGCAGACAGCAGGCTGCACCGGCTGCATGGGAAAAGCAGGTGTCTGCGGCAAGACCGCCGATGTAGCGAAACTTCAAGACGAGTTGACGGGCACGCTCATTGGGCTGGCAAGAGCCACGGACGGCGATACACCGGTCAACGCCGATACATGGCGGCTGATGATCGAGGGCTTGTTCACCACCGTTACCAATGTGAGCTTCAACGAAAAGACAATCCGCGAGCTGATCAATCGGGTACACGAGGAAAAGGCCCGCCTTCTTCCCGGCTGCTCCGGCTGCGGCTCCCGCTGCGGGCGAAACGATGATTATGACATGAATTTGCTCTGGAACGCGCAGGAGGACATCCGCAGTCTCAAATCCCTCATTCTTTTCGGTGTACGCGGTATGGCGGCTTATGCGCATCACGCGATGGTGCTGGGCTATACCGACGAGGAGGTGAACCGCTTCTTTGCCAAGGCGCTCTTCGCCATTGGCGAGGATTGGGGCATGGATGCGCTGCTGCCCATCGTGATGGAAGTGGGCGAGAAAAACCTCAAGTGTATGGCGCTTCTGGACAAGGCCAACACCGAAAGCTACGGTACGCCTGCGCCTGTTACCGTTCCATTGACGGTGGAAAAGGGGCCGTTTATCGTTATTTCCGGCCATGACCTCCACGACCTGAAGCTGCTGTTGGAGCAGACCGAGGGCAAAGGTGTCAACATCTATACTCACGGTGAAATGCTCCCTGCTCACGGCTATCCGGAACTGAAAAAGTATTCCCACCTCAAGGGAAATTTTGGCACGGCATGGCAGAATCAGCAGAAAGAATTGGCGGAGCTTCCCGCGCCGGTGTTGTTCACCACCAACTGTCTGATGCCACCGAAAGCAAGCTATGCGGACCGTGTGTTCACTACGGCGGTGGTATCTTACCCCGAAATGACGCATATCGGAGAGGACAAGGATTTCACCCCGGTCATCGAAAAGGCTTTGGAGCTGGGCGGTTACTTTGAGGATAAGCTTTTTACCGGCATTAACGGCGGCAACACAGTCATGACCGGTTTTGCCCGTGGTACGGTGCTTGGCGTGGCGGATCAGGTCATCGAGGCAGTCAAGTCTGGTGCAATCCGGCACTTCTTCCTGGTCGCCGGGTGTGACGGTACACGCCCGGGCCGCAACTATTACACAGAGTTTGTCAAGCAGACGCCCGCCGACACCGTAGTACTGACCCTTGCCTGCGGCAAATACCGCTTCAATGACCTTGATCTCGGCACCATCGGCGGGCTGCCCCGTTTGATGGATGTCGGACAGTGTAACGACGCTTACAGCGCCATCCAGATCGTCGTTGCCCTTGCTGACGCTATCGGCTGCGGTGTGAATGATCTGCCGCTGTCTATGGTACTTTCTTGGTATGAGCAGAAGGCAGTAAGTATCCTGCTGACCTTACTATATCTGGGAATCAAGAATATCCGGCTTGGCCCTACGCTGCCGGCGTTCGTTTCGCCGAATGTGCTGAATTACCTTGTGGAGAACTTCGGGATTGCTCCAATCACCACGCCGGAGGACGACTTAAAGCAGCTGTTGCAATAACAACACGCCATAAGTGTACAGGACCGCGCCCTGCTATTAAGCGAACTGCTGATAGCGGGGCGCGGTTTTTGTTGAAATATAGAAGCGAGATGGCTGTTGCGGAACTCGCTTTTATTCGGGTGTGTTTTTATTTCCTGTGAAGGGACTTGCTTACGGAAAATTTGCACTCTGACAGAAATAAGCCTGTCAGGGTCAGAAGCGTGCCGACGATGGAGAGCAATGTGATCGTCTCGTGTAAGATCAGTGCAGAGGTTACAACAGTAATGACCGGTACCATGTAAATATATACGCTGGTTTTTACAGCACCCAGTGTTTTTACGGCAAAGTTCCAGGAGACGAAGCACAAGGTGGATGCACCAAGGCTCAAAAAGATCATGTTAAATAAATAGACCGGATTGGAAAATCGTTCCATACCCAAATGAACATCAAACAAAAACAGCGTTGGAATCATAAATAGAATACCATAGAAAAAGATACGCCTGGTTGTAAGTATCGTATGATAGCCATAGCTGCTGATTTTCTTTGTCAGGACGGAGTAACAGGCCCAAACGAAAGCTGCAAGCAAAGACAACAGATCACCCATTGGATTCAGCTCCAACTTTGAACCGTTAAAGCTAATCAGAAAAATACCGAGAATTGCAACTAAAAATCCAATGAAAAAATTGGCGTGCAGGGTGCCTTCCTCTTTTAAGAACAGGTGGCTGACCAATGCGGTAAAAAAAGGCGCGACGGAAATGATGATTCCCACATTGGAAGCCAGGGTATAGGTCAGTGCGATATTTTCCAAAAGATAGTACAGGCAGATTCCACAAAGTCCGGCGGCTGCAAGGGTGCATTCCTGCTTGCGGGTTGTTCCGATCAAGCGGTGGGGATAGATGAACAACAGTGCAAAGAATCCCAACACAAACCGAAAGAATAAGATTTCAACGGGTTGGAAATCAACCAATAGCACTTTGGTGGAGATAAAAGTGGTGCCCCAAATAAGAATGGTGAGCAAAGCGAATAAATGACCTATTTGCCGATTATGTTTCATTGGATTGTGCCTCCGCAGTTTCCTTGTACCCGAAGATGCCGCGATAGGCGCCGGGCGAAAGACCGATAAAACGGTGAAAGTAGTTTGTAAAATGGCTTTGATCGGAAAAGCCGGTTTGGAGTGCGGCTTCAAGCGGAGGTTTTCCCTGAACCAGAAGCTTTCCGGCTTCCCGGATCCGAATGTTTTCAAGATAACAGTAGGGAGTTACACCTTTTTCTTTGGTAAAAGCGCGCAGCAGTATCGATTTGCTCAGGCCTGCACAGTGGCAAAGCTGCTCTAAGGTAATATGCTTGGCAAAATGTGTGTCCATATACCGGCAGGCTTTTTCCACTTCTTCCCGGCAGGTGGAAATATCAGATACAAAGGCGGAATGCCCATAGCGCCGGATCAGGGCGGAGATAAGCAGAAAAAGCACCTCTTTTTTCTTGCAATTGTTGGAATGCGTCAGAACCATTTCGTGCAATCGATGGAAATAACGGGCGATGTCTTCATCCCAAATAACATTTTTTGGAAAAATCGGGAACGCCTGACGGTCGGCAATTTCTGCGGATAAGTGCGATAAGACTTCTACGGAGAGATTGATGGCCCGATAATCTAGGGTGTCGGTACCGCATTGGACACAAGCGTGGTTATCGCCGGGGTTCAAGAGCAGGACGGCGCCTTGGTGTATAGTGTACACTTTGCCTCTACAAAAAAGCGGCGTGTTCCATGCTCTACCAGCCTAATTACATAATATCCGTGAAAATGATTTGGAAACGGTTGTGTGAGCCCCTGAAAATGATAGGCTTCCAGCTGAAGATCCGGGTCATAAACAAGCGCTTTTGTTCTTCATTCATATTGCCTGACTCCTTACGAAAAATATTTTACCATCGGCAGGGAGAAAAGTCTTGTAAAATATCTTCATTTGTTAATAAAATACGAAGCCTGTCTTTCGACCAAAGATTCGAAAGACAGGCTTCGTATAGGAAGGAAAAACAGATCGCAGTGTCGGACAGGATGGCGTTATGCCAGTGGCTTGCCGCTGAATACGGGGGAAATATTGTATGCACCATAATCTGCAATGTGGTCCATATGCATCAGCGTGTCCATATCTTCCGCGGAGATTACAAAATTGACATCCGCATTTTTTGCTATATGGTTGGGATTGGCGGTTTTCGGCAGCGCGACGGTGCCGAGCTGGATCACATAACGGATACAGAGCTGAGCAGCGGAGACATGGTACTTCTGGGCCATTGCAGCGATAGCGGGACTTTTGAGTGCCTCGCCATGGGCAATGGGGGAGTAGGTCTCTACCAAATACCGTGCTGTTTGCAATAATCCAGCAGTGCCAGATCCGTATTGCTGATATGCAGAAGAATTTGATTGACCATGGGTTTTACACGGCAGACAGACTGCAGGCTTTCAAGATCGTCCTTCAGAAAATTTGATACGCCAATGACCTTGACTTTGCCCGCGGGTTGTGCGTCTTCCAGTGCCCGCCAGACAGCTTTGTTTTCCGCAAAATAGCGTTGTTCTGTTCGGAACTGGGCGCACGGATAATGATCTGATCCAGGTAGTCCAGCCCCATTTTTTCAAGGGTTTCATCAATGGACTTGGCGGCTGCATCGTAGGTTTTTAATTCAGCGGCAATTTTGCTGGCGACAAATAGCTCAGAACATGGGACGCCGCAGGTGCGTGCACCTTCTCCGACACCGCGTTCGTTCCCATAGGCCTGAGCGGTATCGATCAGGCGATAACCCTGCTGTACGGCGGTGTGTACAGCAGCAGCGGCCTGGTCATCCGCAATAAACCAGGTGCCAAGTCCCAGTTTTGGGAGTGTTAAACCGTTTTGCAGGGGATAAGTTTCGTTTAGAATCATATTCAGTACTCCTTACTATGGATCAGTGCTTTACGGTATAGCGCAGCCAGATGGCGTCGCTGTCAAATCTCTGTACCTGCGTAAGTTTCAGAGGCGTTACATTACGCTCCATGGGAAGCCCATCAAATACGGCACTCATCCCACCATGGCCATCAATACCGGCACCGATTAACAGGCTGATCTCATCCAGCAGTCCAGCCTTGAGAAAGCCTGCGTTGATATGACCGCCGCCTACCACAGCCACTCGACGCTGAACACACTGGCGAGCAGTGTGCAAGCGCGATTCAGGTCGATCTGTGTTTTGCCACAGGCGATCCGGCTGATTTTCCGGCTGTCGAGATAGGCGAGATAGTCACGGCTGACTTGCTCGGAGGTGATAATCAACAGAGGAAGCTCGCTGCTTGCAGCATCCCAAAGCAAGGTGCCCTTGGTATCAACGACTACCTCATAACCGGGAGCATCAACGACTTTGAAATAAGCTTCTTTGCTGAGCGGTTCCGGATTTTTACACACAAAGCTGCCAGGATGAGCCATCTCCAGTTGTGCAGTTACGCGGCCGCTGACGCGTGTAGGTGCGTTTAACGCATCGAGCGTATCGTAATATTCCTGCACACCAGGCAGGTGCTCCGTCATGGCACAGTCAATGTGTCCATCTACAGAGGTCATCATGTGACAAATAATATAGGGCTTGTTCATCAAATAGTATTCCTTTCTGAATCTTGACGGGAATTTGATTTGGTTTTATAGTTCGATTGAAGTTTATGAATACTGTACAACTTAAAGTATACTTTAAGTCAAGAACATTTATTGGAGGACCGACACAATGGTTTATACCGTGGGAGAAATGGCAAAGCAGCTGGGCGTTGCTGCATCGACTTTGCGCTACTATGATAAGGAAGGATTACTGCCATTTGTGGAGCGCTCTTCAAGCGGAATCCGGATGTTTCGGGAATCGGATTTTGAATGGCTCCAAGTGATTGGATGTATGAAAAAGGCTGGAATGTCCATCAAGGATATCCGGCAATATATCGAGATGGTGTTGCGGGGTGACGATACGATTGAACTGCGCCTTGAGATGTTTCGCCATCAGAAAGAAGTGCTGCAGGCGCAGATGGAAGAGCTGCAGCACACTATGGAAATGGTGGATTACAAATGCTGGTATTACGAAACGGCAAAAGCGGCAGGAACGACGGATGTACCGCAGCGGATGAAATTAGATGAGGTTCCAGAACGCTTTCGGGCGATCCGCCAGGAACTGCGGAAAGTACCAGAAAGATAGACAGGCGGTACGGAGAAAAGCTTAAAATAGTGGTTTTAGAAAAAGCAGCAGAGCCGGAATGGTATGGCACTGCTGCTTTTATTAGTTTTTCTTATACTGAAACACGAAAAGCAAAATTGATTCCGTCTGTGCAGCTGTTTACAATGGGACAATCACGATAAGGAGGACGAAAAATAATGGCAGCTTTGATTGCGTTCTATTCCCGTGCAGGAGAGAACTATTTTGGGGGCGCATACCGTCGGATTCCTGTTGGAAACACGGAACGGGTGGCGGAAATGTTGGCCGACCTGACGGGTGGCGAGCTGTTCAAAATTGAGCAGGCAACGCCTTATTCTCAGAATTATCAGGCATGTATTGCAGAGTCACAGCAGGATCTGCGCGCACAGGCCCGCCCGGAGGTACTGGATCTGCCTGATGATCTGGATGCATATGACAAAATTTATTTGGGTTATCCCAATTACTGGGGAACAATGCCTATGGCAGTCTATACATTTTTGGTGCACTATGATTTTACAGGGAAGATTGTATATCCATTCTGTACGCATGAGGGCAGCGGGCTATCCAACACTGTGAGGGATATTCAAAAGGCTGCGCCGGGGGCGATCGTTGCAAAGGGACTGGCAATCTATGGCAGCAATGTGGAGAATGCGGAATCGGCACTGAAAAATGGATACAGGAGAATAAAAAATGAAAAATGTGATGTTATGGGCTGGCGCTGGGCAGATCGGCATGGCAATTGCCCGCCGGATGGGAACCGGTATGAAAATTGTTGTGGGGGACAAAACGCTTGAGCATGCGCAGGCAGTGGCCCGCACGATGAATGAGGCGGGATTTGATGTCACGCCGATGGAGGTGGATCTTTCCAGCCGGGAATCGATTCGCACGCTGATTGCGGAGGGGCAGAAGTTTGGAGCGATTAAAATGCTGGTAAATGCGGCTGGAGTATCGCCCAGTCAGGCGCCAATTGAAACGATTCTGAAGGTGGATCTTTACGGCACGGCGGTGTTGCTGGAAGAAGTTGGTAAAGTGATTGCACCGGGAGGGGTGGGTGTAACGATTTCCAGCCTCGTAGACGGCGGCGCGACTGCAGGTTATTTTTATGGCGCGCTGAAGCCGAGAGAGAATCGCTGAGCGTTCATGAATCAAACGGTGCTTGCGCGCGCACAGCCGGATATGATAAATAAAGCCATCTTTTGATGAATTTTGGCGATATGTAATATTCTCATCACAGGGAAGGAGAAAAATGGCATGTGGGCAATATTATTTATCGGGCTGTTACTGCTTGGAATTGGCGGATTGTTTTTTCTGATTTATAGTGCCGGGAAATTTCGTTTTGTTACTGTGCTGGCGCATGGGCGCAGAGCTGTGTGCTGGGGAATTGGCGCTGTGCTGGTTTTAATCCCTACGGCCGTTCTTTGGGCGGCATGGGGGTCGATGAACGCGATGATTGTGGTGCTGCTGCATCTCGCTATATTCTGGGCGGTTGCGGAGCTGGTGCAATCTGCAGTGCAAAAACGGCGAAATCAGGTGTGCCGCTGTTACTATGCAGGAATGTTTGCGCTTTTGGTTACCGTACTCTATTTGGGAACAGGTTGGATACAGGCTTATCATGTCTGGCAGACAGATTACACTGTGACAACAGAGAAAAAATGTGGGAACATTGCGTGTTGCAATGCTGACAGATGCACATGTTGGAACGACTTTTGACGGCACGGGGCTGGCGGCGCATATTGCGCGTGTGCAGGAGCAGCAACCGGATGTGGCTGTAATTGTTGGAGATTTTGTAGGCGAGGACACGAGCTACGAAGACATGGTTTCGGCTTGCCAGACGCTGCGTCAACTGGATACGCCTTATGGTGCTTATTTTGCCTTTGGAAATCACGATAAGGGAAATTATTGCGGGGATATACGGGGGACGATCTGATAGCGGAATTGGAGAAAAATGGCGTTACTGTGCTGGAGGATGAAAATGTTCTGCTTGATAGCCGGTTTTATTTAATCGGGCGCCAGGATGCTTCGGAGGAATTGGATCTTGGCGGCAGTCGGGCGAAGATTGCGGATTTGATGCAGCGTGTAGACAATGACAAATTTACCATTGTTCTGGATCATCAGCCCCGTGATTATGATGCGGAGGCAGCGGCTGGGGCGGACTTGGTACTGTCAGGTCATACCCATGGTGGACAGATGATCCCGTCGATGCAGCTGATCCGGTGGTTTCATCTTGGCGGGGATGATTGTGTTTACGGAACAGAACGCAGGGAGAATACCGATTTTATTGTGACTTCGGGAATCTCGGATTGGGCGATTAAATTCAAAACAGGTTGCCGATCGGAATTCGTGATGATTGACATCCACGCATAAAGGTGCATAGGATGAAAAAAGGTGTGGTCCGTATCACATACGGACCACACCCTTTTGACATTGGAGTGAGTAAGAAAAATCAGAGTAAAAAGAAAAAGCCACGACAATTGACGTGGCTTTTGGAGCTGCTACCCAGATTCGAACTGGGGACCTCATCCTTACCAAGGATGCGCTCTACCGACTGAGCTATAGCAGCGTCAAGCAGCTTGATTATTATATAACAGATCCGAGAATTGTCAAGAGAAAAAAGCAAAAAATTCAGTTTCTTTTGAAATTATTTTGAAATGAGGAAATGAACTTCAGAAGGGGTACTCAGAAATGAAAATGTGAGAGCAAGGGACAGAAATGCAGAGGCTACCATACAATGGTGTGAGGTTGTTTGAGGTGATTGCATGCAAAAAGAATTATTTCACTTTGCTGTGCTGGGCGGCGATCAGCGCCAGAAATGGCTGGCGATGGGGCTGATGGAAGCGGGGTATCCGACGATGACCTGCTCGGTACCGGAGATGCCGTCGTGTGCACTGCAAGAAGCGCTTTCCCAAGCGGATGTAGTGGTATTGCCGTTACCGGCTTTCTCGCCGAATGGTACGATGACATCACAAGATGGCACGCAGATCACAGCAGATGAAATCCTCGCGGGCTTGAGAGCGAATACGCGCATTTTTGGTGGGCGGCTGCAGGGCGCAGCTGGAAAGTTCCACAATGCAGGCTTTTCGCCTGTCGATTACATGGCGCTGGAGGCGGTCGCAGCGGCCAATGCTGTCCCGACAGCAGAAGGTGCGATTCAGATTGCAATGGCGCGAATGAAAATTACATTGCAGGGAAGTCGGTGCCTGGTGATAGGCTGGGGACGAATTGGGAAAATTCTGGCCAGAAAATTGCAACTGCTTGGCGCGTTGGTTACAGTTGCGGTTCGCCATCCGGCAGATGCTGCAATGGTACGGGCGCTCGGAATGCAGAGTGATACAACAGGGATTTATCGCGCCGGATTGTCCTATGATCTGGTGCTCAATACCGTTCCTGCTCCGGTTTTGGATCAAGCCGCGTTGGAATTGACGCGGCCGGATGTCCTGATATTGGATCTTGCTTCGTCGCCGGGGGGCGTGGATTTTTCTGCAGCGCAGCGCCTTGGCAGAACTGCGATTGCGGCGTTGGGATTACCGGGAAAGACTGCACCAAAAACGGCAGGTTACATCATCAAAGATGCACTTTTAGCATACCTGCAATAACGCATGGAGGGGCGTTGCTATGAAACCTATTACAATGGGATTTGCAATGTGTGGTTCCTTTTGTACATTTGATACCGTGATTCGGCAATTGGAGATCTTACATGAAGTGTTTCCGGACATTCAGCCAATTCTCTCGGAGACAAGTTGCGGGACAGATAGTCGATTTGGAGATGCGGCTGGATTTATCGATCGTATTGAGACGATTTGTGGCAAAGAAATCTGGAAGACAATTCCGGAGGTGGAGCCGATTGGACCTCAAAAGCTGCTGGATGTTTTGGTTGTTGCGCCGTGTACGGGTAATACTTTGGCGAAGTTGGCAAATGGTGTAACGGATACGGCGGTTACGATGGCGGTAAAAGCACATTTGCGTAACAACCGACCGGTGGTATTGGCAGTATCGACGAATGATGGACTGAGTGGTAGTGCACGCAATATTGGAGAGTTGCTGAATCGGAAGCAAATCTATTTTGTGCCATTTCGACAAGATGATCCCGTCCGAAAGCCATGTTCTTTAATGGCGGATTTCTCCAAAATTTCGGAGACGGTTCAAGCTGCGCTGGTTGGGGAACAGCTGCAGCCGATTCTGGCATAAAGAAAACCGTGTCGAAGCGTTGTCTTCGGCACGGTTTTACATTATTCATGTGCAAGATCACGAAGATCGTATGGGGTGGCCTGATAGACATAGTCGTTGAGCCAGTTGGAATAAAGCAGCTGTCCAGCGGCGCGCCAAGTAAGCAAAGGTGTTTGATCTGGATCGTCACCAGGAAAATAGTGCTTTGGAATGGATGGATTTTTACCAGCTTTCAAATCGCGGAAATATTCGTTTCGGAGTGTATCTACATCATACTCTGGGTGCCCAAAGAAAAAGACTTGACGACCATCGATGCTTTCGGCAGCAAAAGCACCGGCTTCGTCTGAGACAGCAAGCAACCGTAAATTGGGCTCTTTTTGAATATCTGCAATACGAATTTCGGTCCAGCGTGAATGCGGCGCATTGAAATAGTCATCAAATCCACGAAATAGCGGATTCATTGGGTCCAGAACACTGTGACGGAAGATGCCGGAAAGCTTTTTGGGGAGCTGATACTTTTGAATATGATAATGATAGTACATACCTGCCTGTGCACCCCAACAGATATGCAGCGTAGTAAAAACATGGCTCTTGCTCCATTCGAAAATTTCACAGAGCTCTTCCCAATAGTCGACTTCTGTGAAATCTCGGTTTTCAACGGGAGCGCCGGTGATAATCATACCATCATAACGAAGATCGCGAATTTCATCAAAAGTCTTATAGAAGGAAGAGAGGTAGGCCATATCGGTATGGCGAGAACTATAAGTTGAGGTCTGCAACAAATCGACATCTACTTGGATTGGCGTATTACTAAGTTTACGCATCAGCTGAATCTCGGTTACGATTTTTGTGGGCATTAAGTTCAAAATCAGAACTTTCAAAGGACGGATATCTTGATGGCGTGCCCGGAATTCAGTCATAACAAAGATGCGTTCGCTTTCAAGAACGGCACGCGCAGGAAGTGAATCGGGAATTTTAATTGGCATTGTATACACTCCTTATAGAAACACTGGTCACAGAGAAAAATCGCAGATCCTGTGACATACAGTGTTCTCCTAGTAGCACATATTGTATAAATTTATACTATCGTATCAAAACAACATACGATGTGCAAGCCCGTCTGTGAAAAAGAAAAATAAAAAAGTTGAAAAAAGCGCTTGACAAAGGGGGATGAGTTTGGTATTATAGGCAAGCTCACTTCGGGAGCGGCAAACACGAGATCAAATGGAGCGAGAGCTTGAAAAAAGCTTTTGAAAAATTTGAAAAAAGTGCTTGACAAACTCGAATGAGTGTGATAGAATAAAGAAGTTCGCTGCAAGCGACGCAAGCGAAAAACTTGTGCAACTTGAACGAACGAAGGCCCCTCGATGAGGAGTGTACCTTGTAAATTAAACAACGAGAAACATGCAAAACAGCACCTTGGACAATTTTAGTTTGCTGGTTTAGAAAAACCAGCGACTTAGAATTTGTAGTGCAAATTTTAAGCCAACGAATTTCTTGAGTAATTGCTAGAGCAAGCTCATGATTGATTAGATCGATCGAAAGATCGTTTTAATACCATTCATAGAGAGTTTGATCCTGGCTCAGGACGAACGCTGGCGGCGTGCCTAACACATGCAAGTCGAACGGAGAGCTTTTGATTGAGATTTCGGTCAATTTCAGAAGTTTCTTAGTGGCGGACGGGTGAGTAACGCGTGAGTAACCTGCCTTGGAGTGGGGGACAACAGTTAGAAATGACTGCTAATACCGCATAATATGCCGAGAGGGCATCCTTTTGGTACCAAAGCTTTATGTGCTCTGAGATGGACTCGCGTCTGATTAGATAGTTGGTGAGGTAACGGCTCACCAAGTCGACGATCAGTAGCCGGACTGAGAGGTTGAAC
>CAKTFW010000035.1 GCA_934561175.1 uncultured Oscillospiraceae bacterium | reverse complement strand
ATCAATGGCATTTGTCAGCGTGTCATAATAGCGGATGCTGTTGTTGGCATCCGTAAGCTGCGCGGCATAGCTGCCGATCGTCACACGCTGAGACGGGGAGGCCAGCTTGGTCCCGCTCGCCTTGTAGCGAATCTCATAGCTGTCGGCCGGCAGACCGGGCACCTCGCTTCCGGTGGCGGCAATCCAATCTTCCGTGTTGGAAGCACGATATTCCATGGTATCATCCACATCGATCAGTTTGCCATCGCCGCCCAGAACACAATTCTGGAAGGAAATATCGGGGGCGTCGGGGCGCGTGATCTCAATGGACTGCACAGAATCCAAAGCTGCAGGTTTACCCGACCGCAGGATCTCAATCGTGCAGGGTGCCAGGTTGGAAAGTTCAATTGGGCTATCGGCGCCATCTTGCCAATCTCCACTGCCAATGCGGTACTCCAATCCCTCTGTATTGGAAAGCGTGCCGGTATCATAGCCGGTTGCATGAAACTCCGCCTGCGGCGCAGCTACTCTGATAACCGGAATCACCTGCGGCACAGAATCCAGCGAAGTTTCGCCGCCCTTTCTCACGACATAGATCGTCCCATCACTAAGGCCAGAGAGCATCACAGAATCAGAGTCAATCTGCTGCCATGCACCATCATCGTTGATCCTGTACTGCATTCCGGTATCCACATTGGAGAGACTGCCAGTGTCCGTACCAGTTGCCACAAAGCTTGCAGATGGTGTTTGTTCCGGCGCTTTTTTGTCGGCAGGCGGCAGTGTAATGGTGATATCTGCGCTGCCATTTGCATTCGCAATCGGCGTACCGGAAATGGTAATCTGGGTGTAACTGTTACGCGTTACAGTAATACCGTTTGTCGCAGGAACAGAATAGTATGTCGGGAAATAATAGCCATCATTTACCGTCAGGACAACCGGCTGCATTGCACCGTCCAGACCATTCTGGATGAGTTCTCCTGATGTGGACATGGTATCATATTTTATTGTCCCTTCCGGTGTTTCATCCAGCTTTTCTTCCAGCTGGGTCAGTACAACCGTTACATTGCAGGCAATCTTTTCATATTTGGCGTAAAGTGTGAGATCACTGTTGATCTTACTGTCAAAATTGAACGCAGTAGTTTCAAGTTCGCCCTGCCCGTTCTTTTCATACCAGCCAACAAAACGATAGCCTTCCAATTCCGGGACAGTAGCAGGCGCTTCCATAGTCTTATCCCAGTCAACATCAATCGAAGTATTGACACGATACTCTCCGTTGATCAGCTGTGTACCACCATTAAAATCAAAGGTCACAGTGACTGTCTCCGGGATCCAACGCGCGTAAAGCGTGATGTCTTCCGTAACTTCGGTTTTGAAATCAAACTTCTCTCCGCCTTCAGCGCTTGTATACCAGCCTTCAAAACAATAACCGTCGCGCTTCGGGACACCGGGATCAGGAGCAATCCCACCGGCAGGATGAGACTCATATCGACCGCTGTCAGGCTCCACCTGTGAGTAACCCTCCAAGGTTGCGTCTGTGCCGACCTCAAACAGAATGGTAATGTTCGGATTTGGCGGTGCCGAAAGTGCTTTCCCGTAATAGCCCGTAAGTACAATATCTTCGCCGCCCATAGTAAGTGTCTGACCTGAAAGGTCTTCACTCCCATTGCTCATTGTCCAGCCACTGAAAAAATATGTTTCGCTATTGTATACCACAGTCTTCCTGGTGTATTTTTCAACCTGAAATGACTGCCCCTTAAGGAGCTTGATTTCGCCAGGGCGACTGCCAAAGCATTTGATCGCCTCCGATGTATCCGGTACTTCGGTTGAACTTTCCCCCTCTACAAGATACCACTCGTAGGTAACCGTTCCCTCGCGCAGCCAGCTGCCATAGTAGGTGAGGTCAGAAGCGGGCATCGAATATCCGTCCGGATAGTAACAGCTGCGCTCATTCTGCCAACCGCTGAAAATATAGCGATTCCCCAGCTCATCTGTCACCACATCATTTCTTTTCCAATCATTTGGATAATACACACTCGTGCCGATTTTGTGGCGACTCTGGGCTGGATTCGCGCCGATTCGACTTCTGATCGTCGAATTCTCAGGCTCAATGGTAACCTGATATGTCACTGTACGATATTGTTCCGGATCATCATACGGCTTGGCAATCACAATCTTGTGTTGATTATTCTCCACCGGATAATAAGAAACTTTGCCGCTGGCCGGATCCAATGTAATATAGTTAGAATATTTACTGGTCTCGTATTCCGTCGTCATTTTATAATAGCTTCCATACTGATACACATGGAACGGGAAGGCACCGCCTCCGTTTGTACGAAGCCCTGCATCGTCAAGATACGGATAGTCTTTATTGGAAATATACTTTCCGTTAATACTGATACGGTATGGACGCCAGCCGTCAAATTGTCCCACCAGGGACGCCATCCTTTCAAGCTGAAAAACATACCGCGATTTGTCGATATTTGACAGGTCCTTTGTGCATGTCAAATTGCCATTATCGTCAAGATAAAGCGTGTACCCCTCTGCTTCCAGTGTTATCGGTTCGCTGCTCGCCACCGTATATTGGTATTCCTCCGCCAGTACTGTCGCGGGCAGCATTGTCAAGCACAGGATCAACACCAAAAGCATACTCAGGATTCTTTTCTTCATAACATTCCTCTCCCTCCAAATGATATGTTGTATCTATCAAGATGCAACCAGGGGCTATCCCCTTGAAAATTTATTGATCGGCTGTGAGTGCTTCAAACCCCGCCTCCGCCTGCTGCACAGTTTTTTGAATCATCCCCGCCGCCATGGTGTGCAGATCCATTTTCAAGACTTCCCCGGTAATGGCTGCACGCTGCGCGGGAGGAATGTTATAGAGTTTCAGGGTACAATCCAGAAAGCGGGAAATCTTCGCTTCCATCGTAAAATAGAAATCGCAGGGCACCGCCATAAATCCACGCATAATGCTGGCGGACGCAATCTCCATCTCATAAAAATCCTTGGCCTGCGCCTCCGGAAAATAAGGCTTAAAAATGTGCTGCAGCCGCTTTGCGGTACTACGATAAATATAGGCAGAAGTCGTCGGCAGGGAGTAGCCCACCACATAGAGTTCCCGCAGCGGCTCGGTCAGCTCTGCGATATGAAGTTGAACCGCCGTCTCCACTGCGTACAGAAACACAGGATCTTCCGGCGCGCTGTGCTGCTCTGCCAGTGCAAATTGCCCACCAAACATCCGCCGAACCAGTTCCAGCAGCAGCGCCTCTTTATTGGCAAAGGCACGAAAGAACGAACTCTGTGCCATTCCCGCCGCCCTGGCAATCTCTGCCGTGGTGGTTTTTTCATATCCATTTTCTAAAAACAGTCTGACCGCAGAGCGCAGCATTTTTTGCTGTGTCAGGAATCCATTAAATTGCTTTCCTTTCGGTGCCAATCCATCAGCCTCCCGCAGATTGTACTTGCGATTTCAATCACAATATATCATATATAGCATTTCTCTGCAAGTGTGAATTTCAATCGAAGTCCCCTGTGTTTCACTGTTTCTGGCTTTCCAATAAAAAAGCCCGCGTGATGCGTTTGCATCACGCGGGCAAAACTTGTGGAAGAAATTAGCGCTTGTTGCTCTTAACCCACAGGCCGAAGGAATCAGCAGCCTTGATCAGCTCATCACGGTAATCCGGATGTGCCAGCTCAATGATCTCAGCGGTACGCTGCCAGGTGGACAGGCCCTTCATGTTCTTGCAGCCATACTCGGTGCAGAGGTAGAAGGTGTGGTAGCGCGGCACGGAGGTAATGGTGCCCGGCTCAAAGGTCGGAACAATACGGGACTCACGATGCTTCTGGCCGTCCGGGCCCTTGACCATAGCGGTGGAGTTCATGCAGACAAAGCCCTTGCCGCCCTTGGACAGGAAGGAACCGTAGATGAAGTCCCACTGACCGCCGACACCGGAAATCTGGCGGGTACCAACGGACTCGGAGGAAACCTGGGAGAACAGGTCGATCTTCAGGCCGTTGTTAACAGCAAAGACATTGTCGTTCTGGCCGATGACATACGGATCGTTGGTGTAGTTGGAAGGCAGGCGGATTGCGCCATCGTTCTCTTCCAGGAACTCGTACAGATCCTTGGAACCCATTGCAAAGGTAAAGACCATCTGGCCCTTGTTGATGTTCTTGCAGCTGTTATCAATCTTGCCAGCCTTGTACAGGTTCATGAAGGAGTCCATCATCATCTCGGTGTGGACGCCCAGATGCTTAACATCGGAATCGACAATGGCTTCGCCGATCTTGTTCGGGATACCGCCGATACCCAGCTGCAGGCAGCAGCCGTCATGCAGCTCGTTCATCAGCAGCTTTGCGATCTGTGCATCAGCCTCGTTGGACGGAACCTTCGGCAGCTCTTCGAGCGGCTGGTTGTCGCCCTCAACAACAGCTGCAATCTGGGAAATGTGGATGGAACCCAGAGCACCGCAGTTGACGCGCGGAGCATTCTTGTTGACTTCGATGATGATGTTCTTGCAGTGGGCAGCGTTGGCCAGCTGGTTGGAGTAAGTCGTGCTCAGGTTGAAATAGCCATGCTTGTCCATCGGCGCTGCAACAAAGAAGCAGGCATCCGGATTACGATACTCCAGAATGGACTTGACATTCTCTTCATAGGAGCCGACCAGATAGAAAGCATTGGTGCGGCGGGACTGCGGCGTCAGAGAACGGTCGTTGATACGGAAATGCTCATGGTTGGGGTCAACCTTGTAAGTAGCGGACTCCATACGCAGCGTGGAAGCATCGATATCGATGTCGTACAGCTCGTCAACGCGGCGAGCCAGAGCGGCGTCCAGAGCGTAGGGAACGGTAACAAACTCGCCGTAAGCGATAGTGTCGCCGCTCTTGATGCTCTTGACAGCTTCGTCAGCAGTCATGAGCTTCTCCTGGTACATCTTCTGGAAATTCTCAAAGGTGTTAATCATGGGGCTTATTCCTCCTTAAGGTTCTTCATCCGGAATTTTCCGGTAGCTCATACTTTTCCCGTCCCTCATCCATAAGCAGGCATGACAAACGGATATGGTTCCACCCTGGAATCATGGATTAGTGTACACCGGAATGTCCGCTAAGTCAACAGAATTCTGCAAAGAATTAACTAAATATTAACGCATTTCCCGGTTCATTTCAGCTTTTCTGCACGGAATCCCCGGACCGGTTTTCCGGCCGGGGATTCTACTGCGACGGCATTATTAAGGATTCGTTTGTCCCTTCGGAAATCAGCTGCGGAACCACTGGGTCCAATAGTTTCCATCCGCCACATAACCCACGCCGATCTCTGTATAGCTGCTGTTCAGGATATTGGCACGGTGGCCCTCGGAGTTCATCCACCCCTCCATCACCGATGCAGCCGTGCTGTAGCCCTTTGCAATATTCTCGCCGGCGCTGCGGTAGGAAATGCCCAGTGTCTTCATCATTTCAAACGGCGAGCCATAGGTCGGACTCGTATGGCTGAAATAATTCTGCTCCGCCATATCCTGCGATTTCAGGCGTGCGCCATCGGAAAGCTCCGTGCTGAGTGTCAGCGCTGCAAGGCCATATTTGGCCCGCTCCGCATTGACAAGTGCCACAACCTCCTGTTCCATCGCAGAAACCGTTTCATTGACCTCCGGTTGTTCCGGCTTGCTGGGTGTATCCGGCGCTTCCGGTGTAGTCGGTACATCCGGTGTCTCCGGTTCGTCAGGCACGACCGGTGCCTCTGGGCACTCCGGCAGCTGCCCGCCGCAATTCTGCCAGAGATCTGCCAGGCAGTTCCGCAGCCATTCCAGATTCCGATTTTCCAACTGCTGTCCGCAGAATTCAGAAGTCTGTGGCAGCTCCGCTGCAGCGGCCGGCAGCGCAATTGTAGTGAGCATTGCCCATGCCAGCATAAGTGTAAGCAGTTTTCGTTTCATATGTATTCCTCCTCGCCAATATTGTAACCCTTTTGTAACCATTCAGGCAACCGGAAATCTTTTCCGGGAAAATTTTTCCAGAAATATCCATCCATTCTTGTAATTCGCGCCAAAAATGAGTATGATAAAAAAAATAAATTGGAAAAGGACGGGATCTGAAATGGAGCGCCACGGTTTCATCCGCGATATGCTCGATGTCAAGGTATTGATTCTATATGTGATGGCACGGGTCAAAGCACCAACTGATGCAGAAACCATTTACGCACTTTGTTTTCAGGATGACTCTCTGAGTTACTTCGATGTAAAGGAAGCATTGCCGCAGTTGGTTGATTCCGGCCATCTGGAGCTGTACAACGGTCATTATGTGATCACGCAGAAAGGACGCGAACAGGGTGCTGTAACGGCAGACGCCATTCCCTACCCGGTACTGCAGCGTGCGGCAGACGCGGTACAACAGCACAATAAGACACTGCAGCAGCATGGCTGGACCACCGCAGAGGTTGTCTCCCATGGGGCAGATGACTTCGCAGCAGTGATGACCATTTCGGACGGACACAGCGATCTGATGCGGCTGGAGCTTGCTGCGCCAAGTCAACGACAGGCCGAGCTTCTAGCGGAAGCATTCCGCCAGAACGCCAATCAAATTTACAGCAACATCTCCCATACCGTGCTGGATCTGTTGGAGCCGGACCCCCATGCGTCACTATGAACATCTGGCAGAAGAACTGACTGCATTGATGCTCCAGCACCATCTGACTGCAGCAGAACTCTCACGCCGAACCGGCATTGACCTGTCAACCCTGCGCAGGATCCGCAGCGGGCGCTGTGATTCGCTGAGTACTCGCATCCTTTGGGCACTTTCCCACGAATTTCAAATTCCAATTGCCGAGTTAATTGACCGTTTCTCCACATAACACATAAAAAAGCCTGGAGCACTCTTATTGAGCGTCCCAGGCTTTTTCCTTATTGATCCAAATCGCGATAGGGGTAGATGCGCTTCCAGACACCGCTCTGGCTATCATATACCACACTGCTGCGGTGCTTGGATAGGAATTCCACCAGATCATAAACATCAATCCAGATCTCGGCATTGCAGTCCTTTTGACTCTCATCAAAAATCAACTGCAGGCCAAAATGCAAATGCACCCGGTCGATCTTGTTGACATTTTCTGTTGTGGAATATCCCGTTTGACCCATAAATCCAATCACCTGTCCCGCCGTCACTTGGCTTCCCTCCTGCAGCCCCGGCGCAAACGGCGCATCTTTCCGCAGGTGCGCATAGTAATAATACCGTTTTCGATCCAGCGACCGAATCCCAACCCGCCAGCCACCATACTGATTCCAGCCCATCGCCTCGACAGTTCCGCCTTCCACTGCAATAATCGGTGTTCCCAGCGCGCCCATCAGGTCATTTCCCAGATGCTTTCTGGCAAAACCATAGCTGCGGCTATTCCCGAAATCATCATAATGACTGTAACCATATCCCGCGGCAATCGGTGAAAATGCCTTCAACCCATATGCCGGTTTCCATCCGTTCTCTGTCTCAATGGCATAGCTTCCGACCAGGCCGCCCAGCACTGCAGAATAAGCCTCAAAATAATAGGAAAAATAGCGGTATTGCGTCCCCAAAATCGTCTGAATCGGCTTTCCGCTTCGCAGTTCTTTCGCCGCTGCGTCCACATCCGCACTCCTGAATTGACCACCTCCATTGCGCGTTGCCGCCAGCGCAAGCATCGTAATCCAGCTCAGGTGCTGCTCCTGCTCCCAGGTTTCCAGATCGATCGCCAACGCGCGCTCCATCGCTGCGCAGGATACATCAAAATCCACCCATGTGATAAAATCCGCCGCCCTGATTGGCTGTATCAGCAGCGCCCCCGCCAGCAGCAGGCATAAAAAACGCTTTCCCACAGAATCCACCTCACGGTTATTCTGCGGGAAAGCAAACAGCTTTATCCCTGGCGATTTACGGTATGATTACCAGGCGATTCTCCCCATCCTGCAGTGTACCCACTTCAGTACGACCGGAGAAGGTTTCAAGTACCGCTTCCGCAGCCTCACGCGGTAGCAGGAAACACTTGCTTCCATCCGCCATAGGCTCCTCCGGATAATCTGCAAGCAGCGTCATCAGCGCTTCCGGACACGCCTCGCCGTCCAAATACAGTGTAATCTGATTTTCCGCTGCCGACACGGACGCGCTGTTGACAGTGCCATTCAGATCTGTCAGAGAGTTTGTTGCTGCATCCGCAGATGCGTCCCCTGCTGTCCCTGTCATCGTCTCCGTTTCACGCTCCGTCGGCGCCAGAAACTGAGCACTTGGCGTTTCCGCCGTTTCTTCGCCGGAAGCCTGTTCCGATTTTGCACGCTTGCTCTGTGCTGCGTCATCCGCTTCCGTATGATCCCCAGGTGTAATCGGCGCCGCTGTGTCCGCCGTCGTATTCGCCGCGTGATTCTGAAAATTCGGAAGCGTCAGTGCGCCGCCTGCCAACATCAGCGCCAGCACCGCCGCAGCGCCCAGCGCAGTCCAACGGCCAAACGCAAACCGTTTCTGGCCCTTTTTCTCCAATCCGATCCGGTACATGACGCCCTGCGCCAACCGCTCCGGCGGTTCCTCTGTCAATTCCAACAGGCCGGTGTCGATCTGCTCATAGGCTTGCAGCAGCGCGCGGCATTCCGCACAGCTTTCCAAGTGCTTCTGCAGCTGCCGTTCCTGTGCTTCTGTATTTTCGCCGTCAACATGTCCGCTAATCAGCTCCAACATTTCATCGCAGTTCACACATCCGTCCCCCTTTCACCTTTTATGGACGAAATACTGCCGGAATTGTTCCCGTTCTGTAATAACTTCCGCCGCATTTTTTCCCGCGCACGGGCAATGCGGGATTTGACCGTGCCCGTTTTGATCTCCAGTGTCTCGGCAATCTGTTGGTAGCTCATCCCGTTGATGACATACATCGTCAACGCCATCCGATACTCCGGCTCCAGACTACTCATCGCTGCCGCCACTGCGCAGTGATCCTCTACCCGCATCACCTGATCCTCCGGTCCGGGTGCATCATCCGGCAGCGGCAGTTCTGTTTCATCGCCGCCGTCATCCAGAAATTGCAGAGACACTTCACTTCCACGCTGCTTCTTTTTCCGTAAAAAATCAATGCAAACATTGCTGGTCAACCGGTAAAGCCAAGTGGAAAATGATGATTCAAATTTGAAAAACACCATACTCTTCCACGCCCGCAGGAATGCTTCCTGCGCCAAATCATAGGCGTCTTCCGGGTTGCCGCTCATTCGCAGCGCCAGATTGTAAACAGGTTTCTGGTAGCACAGTACCAGCTGTTCAAACGCGTCCCTATCTCCCTGCGCCGCCTGTTTCACCAACTCCAAATTCTGTTCCGTCCTGCTCACCTCAAATCTCGTTTGATGCCCTTTGCCGCCGCGTACACTTCCTCCAGTGTAGACAGCATCGAAACCTTCTCCTTATAATAGCTTGCGTGCGCCACGCCCCGCAAATACCATGCAAAGTGCTTACGCGCCTCCAGACAGGCAATATGTTCTCCCTTATCGGCCGCCGCCAGCTCAATTTGATGTACTGCCGTATCAACTCGTTCTGCGAGATTCGGCCGCCCAGTCCATTCCGTGCCGGTCAGTGCAACACGCACTTCTTCAAAAATCCACGGATCTCCGAATGCCGGCCGTCCAATCATCACCAGATCTGCACCGGTACGCTGCAAGCAGCGTACCGCCTCCGCGCCGTCTGTCACATCTCCGTTAGCAATCACAGGGACAGGAACCGCCTGTTTCACCTTACCGATCCAGTCCCAATCGGCCCGGCCAGAATACTGCTGCGCGCGCGTTCTGCCATGCACTGCAATTGCCGCAGCCCCGGCTGCCGCCGCGCCGGATGCAAATTCCACCACATTGATGTTTCCCTTGTCCCAGCCCAACCGGGTCTTGATCGTAACCGGAACCGATACCGCTGCATTGACCCGCTCAATAATTTTCCAGGCCAGTTCTGGCGTCCGCATCAGTCCGCTTCCATCGCCATTCGATGCAACCTTCGGTACCGGACAGCCCATATTGAGATCAATAAAATCGCAATCCGCCTTTTCCATCACAATCGCAGCAGCTTCTGCCATAATCTGCGGGTCGTTGCCGAACAGCTGAATACCGAATACGCTTCCAGAATTGCGCTTCATAAGTCCCAGGCTCTTTCGATCCTGATAAACCAGCGCGCGGGAAGAAACCATTTCTGACACCGTCATTACCGCGCCATGATCTGCGCAAACCGTGCGAAACGCCAAATCCGTCACGCCGGCCATTGGCGCCAGCGCAGCGCCGGACGCAATCTCCTGTGTTCCCAACCGCAAAGCAATTCCACTCCTACTCTTTTTATTCTGTTGTTATAAAATACCATACTGTCCTTTTCTTGGCAACTGCTTTCTCCCCCCATAAAAGAACAAGAAGCCGCCTGCAATGCAGGCGGCTTCTTGTTCTCCAGGCATACCGGCAGTGCTTTTATAAAACGCCGCTCAAGAGCCAAGCCATTGCAACCATCAGGCCGCCGCCCAGCATATAGAGCACAGACCGCAGCTGTGGAAAAAAGCGATGGCTGCTATTCATTCCTGTACGCGCATAACCGTCCGCCACCCGGCCAGCTTCCCGCAGGATTTCTTCATCCGTGACGCCCGTTTTTCCAAGCGCATCCTCCCGAAGGATAAAAATCGCCTGCTCAAAAAAACGGGGATCCGGTGTTTTTACCACAATAATCTGCCGGGAAATTCCCTTGACCACCCGAACCGCCTCCTGTCTAAATCTGGAAACAGTTTTCCCAATGCTGGCGCGCTTTATGCAGGAAATTGAAAAAGCGGCGCTCACACTGCGCCGCTTTCCTCATCGCTCCAAATCAAAAATGGTATCGTCATGAAAAATCCAGTCATTGACATTGACCGTATGGTACTGATCCGGCGTGTCCCGAATCACAACCTTATCAATTCCGGCGTTAATCACCATTCTGCGGCACATCGCACAAGAGGTGACACCGCTCATCAATTCCCCGGTTTTTGCATCTACTCCCACCAAGTATAAGGTACCGCCGATACACTCACTCCGCGCCGCTGAGATAATGGCATTGGCCTCTGCATGGACGCTGCGGCAAAGCTCATACCGCTCGCCGCTGGGAATATTCAGCTTTTCCCGCAGGCAATAGCCCAAATCATTACAGTTCAGCCGGCCACGGGGCGCGCCATTGTATCCGGTTGAAACAATTTCATCATTACGCACAATAATAGCGCCATAGCGCCGGCGCAGACAAGTGGAACGCTCTTGTACTGTCTGCGCAATGTCCAGATAGTAATTTTCCTTATCAATGCGGTTCATACAAAGCCTCCCCATTTCAATTTTCTACATTATACTCCACATTCTGCGTGCGTGCAAGCAAAATGTCCCCTTGCCCGTTCCCTGCGCAGATGATATAATGCTTGATAAAAAGGAGGAATTGTGATGAAGTTGCGCCGCATCCGGATTGGCTTTCTCTTGCTCTGTCTGCTTCTCTCGCTGATTTTGCCTGCGTCCGGCGCCGGCAGTCTGTATTTAGTCGCTGTCAACGATTCTTTGCCTTTTTCTCTGTCTGACAGCACCATGCCCTTCTACTCTGATGGCACACTTTATCTGCCTTATTCTATTTTTGACGCAACTGCACTCAATACCGTCGCGGTCTACAGCGCAAAAGCCCGGACACTCTCCCTGAGCAACAACGACGGGCCGCGGCTGCTGTTTAATCTTTACGATGGGACGGTGGAAACCGAAGAGCACTATCTCTACGCCGTCTCCACCATTTCCCGGAACGGCACAATCTATATTCCAGCAGTTTACACACTGCATCATTTTGGCTACAATGTCGCCTCCATGACCAGCAGCGGCGGCTATGTGGTGCTTCGTATCACAACAGGAAGTCAGATTTACGACGACGCTCTATTCCTTGAAAAGGCAAATAATATGATTGAATACCGCGTCTCACAGTATTTAAGTGCCGGCACCGGCTCTACCGGAGCCGTATCCGGCACTGTCTCTCCCACGGATCCAGTCGATTCCCATACGCCGGCCAATGTTTACCTGGCCTTTACTGGAACGGAGCAGATTGCTGATTTGAACGCCACACTGCAGCGGCTCGGCCTAAATGCCTCCTTCTTTTTCACAGAAAAAGAACTCACCGCATCTCCGACGCAAATTCTGGAACTTGCTGCCGCTGGCCATACAATTGGCATCCGACTGACCGGTTCCGAGCCAGATCCCGTCGCTGCGGTGGAACAAGCAAATGTCGCGCTCGACCGTATTCTGCAGACAAAGACGCTTTGTGTTCTGACCCCCGCCAGAATGCAAAATACGGCGCTGCAGAACGCTTATTTTGTAATACAGGAAAACAGCCGTACCCCTGCCGCGGCAGCCGCCAACGAGGGCGGCTCTCTGCTGGTCTGTTCCAGCACGGCCAATGGCCAGATCGCATTGAACACTTTACTGCAAGGCGAGTGCACTATTTCGCGGATTCGGGAAACAGCAAGATTTTCTTAAAAGGAGTCAATACTATGGATCGTTCCATCGCTTTCATCGGCGCCGGAAATATGGGTGGCGCCATCGCATTGGCCGCCTGCAAGGCCCTTCCCCCCACACAGGTACACATCTATAATCCAACAGCGGCCAAAAGCGCCGCATTGGCCGCGCGCTGTGGATGCACTGTTGCGCCGGATGCCGCTTCGGCGGTTTCCGCCTGCCATTTCACCGTTCTCGGCATCAAGCCTCAGATCACCCCACAAGTGCTGCGCGGTTTGCTTCCCGCACTCAAAAACCGCGTCGACGCAGGGCTTCCGACCGTTCTGGTCTCAATTGTCGCGGGTGTCCTTATCGCTGATCTGGCGGCTATCCTGGCAGAAGCGGATCTTACTTTGCCGATCGTCCGTGTCATCCCCAACACGCCTGCTGCCGTTGGCGAGGGCTTATTGCTGATGACGCCATCCGCAGCAGTTTCAGACGATGACTATGCCGCACTGCAGGAAATTCTCGCACCTGCCGGTATGCTGGAAACCGTTCCTGAACCGATTCTCGCGCAGGCCATGGCCGTTTACAGCTGCTCCCCCGCCTTTGTATACATGTTTATTGAAGCAATGGCCGACGGCGCAGTGCAGGCTGGCTTGCCGCGGGATATGGCGCAGCGCTATGCTGCACAGGCCGTCCGCGGAGCAGCCGCAATGGTGCTGGAATCCGGGCAGCACCCCGGCGCATTGAAAGACGCAGTCTGTTCACCCGGCGGCTACACCATCCGCGGTGTGGCCGAACTTGAAAAGCACGGTTTCCGCGCAGCGGCAGCACAGGCTGTCCTGATTGCCGGCGGCGCAAAGCTTTAATTCCATACACCCATAACAAAGCGGGCCGGAGCACTGTTCCGACCCGCTTTGTTATCTTTACGCTTTCCGTTTCTTAATATTGCCGCAGATCTCACACAAACACGCCGCCGCTTCCATCCGATAGCGATCGATTTCCGCCATATCTCCCAGCGAAACCATTCCCACCACCTTCCCATGGTCTGCGACCGGCAGCCGCCGAACCTGTTCCCGCGCCATAATCTCTGCCGCTTCACGGGCATCCGCCTCCGGCGCAACTGCAAGAACCCTGCTCGTCATAATCGCCCCGACCGTCGTCTTTGCTGGATCCGCCTCTGCAGCCACACAGCGCAGTACAATATCCCGATCCGTTACCATACCGCGGAGCATCCCGTGCTCTCCACAGACCGGCAAGCACCCAACATTATGCCGTGCCAGCAGCCGTGCTGCTACCGCCGCCGGTTCCTCCGGCGAAACACAGACAACCTCCGGTGTCATCAACTCTTTTACCTGCATGAGAAAATGCCTCCTATCTTTAGACTTACTGGCATTGTCGCCTGTATTTCTTCTATTTATTCGTGGAAAAGCAATTGATGAAATTCTTATTTTATCGTACAATACTATCAGTTTACTGATTTTTGGGAAGGAGACCGCTGTTCATGCGCTATATCACTGCAGTCCGCGCGCGGATCCAGCAGCTTTCCGCCTTGCACATCAATATTTATGCTGCAAACGCCGCCTTCTTTATTATTCTTGCTGCAATTCCCAGCGTCATGCTGCTGCTCGCGCTTCTGAGTCTGACCCCCCTCACAATTGACGATTTTTTCAATATGATCAACGACATTCTGCCTGCGTCCGTGCTGCCTCTTTTCACCATACTGCGGGAAGATCTGGTACCGGACAGCCGCGTCACGCTTATTTCGATCTCTGCCATTACAACCCTGTGGTCCGCCAGCCGCGGCGTATTGGGGCTGCTCTATGGATTGAACGCCGTTTACCGTATCCCGGAAACCCGTGGTTATTTTTATAAGCGCTTGATCTCCATGTTCTACATGATTCTACTGCTCATCGTGATCATTCTGACCTTGGTTCTGCATGTTTTCGGCCAAAAAATCCAGTCGCTGCTTCTACACTATCTTCCCCGAATCGCGCAGATCACCGCATTCTTTCTGCAGCGGAAAATTTTGATTCTGCTCGGCCTGATGGCACTGATTTTCACATTGATCTACGCTGTCTTTCCGAATCGACGGATTCAGCTACGCTATGCTGTTCCCGGCGCACTGTTTTCCGCTGCCGGATGGCTTCTGTTTTCCTTTGCATTTTCAATTTATGTCAACCATTTCAGCAATTACTCCGCCATTTACGGCAATCTTACCATGCTGATCCTGATCGTTGTCTGGCTCTATTGCTGCAACTATATTCTTCTGCTCGGCGGCGTTCTTAACTATACGCTGGAGCGGTACCATCTACTTCAATTTTATCGCAAGTAGCACCTCCTTTCCCAGCATACCAATGCAGCCCGTCCCATACAGTGGGAAGGGAGGTTGGATACTATGTTACAACGCAAAACGATTCGATGGATTGCCGTGGCGATTATTTTGTCCGTCATTCTAATTGCAGCCATGCTGCTGCAGCGGAAGCCCGCATTAGAAGCCAGTTCCTGGGGACTCAGCTTCCAAACAGAGGGACAAACACCGATCGCCAACACCAGTCAGGAAGTCCTAAGCCAATACGATGCCGCCTTCGTTGGCGACACCACAAAAAAGGTCATTTACCTCACTTTTGACGCCGGATATGAAAACGGCTGCACAGCGCAGATTCTCGACACACTAAAAACGCATGAAGTTCCAGCCGCCTTTTTCCTGGTTGGAAATTATCTGGAACAAAATGGAGACCTCGTCCGGCGCATGGTAGAAGAAGGACATATTGTCGGAAATCACACTTACCATCACTATGATATGTCAAAGATTTCCGACAAAGCGCGCTTTGCCGAGGAACTGCAGTCGCTTGAAACACTGTACTATGAAACAACCGGAACAGAAA
>CAKTFW010000034.1 GCA_934561175.1 uncultured Oscillospiraceae bacterium | reverse complement strand
CTGCCGCCAGCGGCGAAACCCTCTATACGGTCAAGGCTGGCGATACGCAGGGCGCTATCGCCAAGGCGACCTATGGCGATTTGATGAAGTACAAGGCCATTTTCGAGCGCAGCGCCGACCGTCTTGTGAATGCCAACACCATTACGAGGGTCAAGTCATCGTCCTGCCCGCGAAGTAAGCACAATCAAACCACATAACGAAAGCACGAAAAAATACCCACCTCGATTTTTCGAGGTGGGTATTTTTTCGTGTGCGCGGATTTGCTTAACTTAATGACATTGCCAACTGGCCAGTCACTTTTTTATTGATAAATCGGACGATCATACTGAGATGCCTTTCGCACCATGCGATAGACCAGACTGTAAAGAAGAATGATAAAAATGAGGAAGATTGCATTTGCCGGAGCTGTGCCGATCATGGCGCATGTATCATAAAAGCCATGGAGGAATACGGCGCAAAGATAACCGAGCAACAGGTTCCTGTAACAGCCAAACCGATTGCCATGAATTTCACATCTCTTGGCGCGTCCGTAAAAAATGCCAAGAAACACGGAAAAGCTCAAATGGCCAGGGATGGCAAAAATTGCCCGTGGAATGGAAACGGATAGGCCATAGTTGAAAACATAAATGATATTTTCAAAAGCGGCAAAACCGAGAGAGGTAAATACGGCATAGACGATTCCATCAAAGAGGTAGTCAAAATTGGGATCCCGCCAGCTGCAGCGCTTGAGGAAGAACAGCTTCATCCCTTCCTCCACCACAGCAACGACCAGAAAAGCAAGGAAGAGTATATAGTGTGGGCTTTGTTGACTGACCATTGCATCCAGGATGCCTTGACCGACTTGTTCCAGCAAAATAGAGCAAATTGCGGCGCCAACACCGCAGAAAAGGAGGCGAAGCAGCAAATAGGCGGGTTCTTTTTCAATGGTATCCAAACGATAGATATACTGTAAAAGGAAAATAGCGGGTAAAATTGCTGCTAATATGTAGAGCAGCAGAATCTCAGTAAAGGGAAGAAAGAAAAACAAGAAGATTCCCTCCTAAAAAATCAGGCGGACAGGCATTATGCCTGCCCGCCTGATTGTGTTCCTGCTTATTTGTAATATTCTACAGCAGATTCAAAGAGCTTCATATCAAAATTACCGGGGACATTGCGGTATAGACCGGCGCCGATACGCTCAGAGTGTCCCATTTTGCCAAAGATGCGGCCGTCCGGCGAAGTGATACCTTCTACAGCGCAGGCGGAATTGTTCGGATTAAATTGAATCTCGCTGGTTGGCTTACCAGACAAATCTACATACTGTGTGGCAATTTGGCCGTGCTCAGCAAGATTGGCAATCAAGCCTTCGTCAGCAAAGAAGCGCCCTTCTCCATGGGAAATCGGTACCGTATAGATTTCACCGGGCTTTGTTGCAGCAAACCAGGGGGAGAGATTGGATGCAACACGCACCTGCACCAATTTGGACTGATGGCGGCCAATCTGGTTAAAGGTCAGTGTGGGACAGTACTCATGTGTATCCATAATTTCGCCATAGGGGACGAGACCAAGCTTGATTAGCGCCTGGAAGCCATTGCAGATACCGCCCATCAGGCCGTCACGCTGTTTCAGCAGATCGTGGACAGCGTCTTTGATTGCAGCATTGCGGAAAAATGCGGTGATAAACTTGCCGGAACCATCCGGTTCATCGCCGCCAGAGAAACCACCAGGAATGAAAACGATTTGCGATTCCCGCAGCCGCTTTGCAAAGTGATCAATGGATTCTGTAATTGCGGCCGGTGTCAGATTGCGAATTACGATGATCTCCGGTTCGGCGCCCGCATCCCGCAGGGCCTTTGCAGTATCATACTCACAATTGGTGCCGGGAAAAACCGGAATCAATGCCCGCGGTCTGGCGTGCTTGGTTGCGGGGCGCGGATAGCTGGTAGCGGTGTAGGTGAAGGTCGGAATTGTCTTTTCGCCCTGGTTGATGTTGCAGGGGAAGACCGATTCCAGCTTTTCTTCATAAATGGCACAGAGCGCATCGAGTGTGACGGCAGCGCCGCAATAACTTAATGCATCGCCGCCGGTATAACCAACCAGCTGTCCTTCCGTGACCTCTTCTGCGACTTCCAGCAAAATAGAGCCATAACGGTAAGCGAAGAGATCTTCCATGGAGACTGCTGCATCAAAGGTAAAGCCGATTCCGTTGCCCATTGCCATCTTCAAAACGGCTTCTGCAACACCGCCATAGGTGGGCGTGTAGGCTGCATAGACTTTTCCTTCAGCCATCAGGTTGTGAGCTGTTTCATAAAGCGCTTTCAAAGATTCTGCCGTCGGCAGTGTGTCAGCGCCGTATTCCGGGCTGAGCAGTACAACCTTATGACCGGCCTGCTTAAATTCCGGAGATACGATCTCGCAATTTTTAGCGGTTGTTACAGCGAAAGAAATCAGTGTGGGTGGCACATGAAGATTTTCAAAGGAGCCGCTCATGGAATCCTTGCCGCCAATTGCGGCGACGCCAAGCTCCATCTGTGCACGGAACGCACCCAGCAATGCGGCGGTTGGTTTTCCCCAGCGTTTTGTGTCGTGACCGAGTTTTTCAAAGTATTCCTGGAAGGAAAGATAGACTTCCTCAAATTTTGCGCCTGCGGCGACCAGTTTGGTACAGGATTCAACAACAGCGAGATATGCACCATGATAAGGACTGCGTTCCAGAATTTGTGGGTTACAGCCCCAGGCCATCAGAGAACAGGTATTGGTATGACCCTTTTCAACAGAAATCTGATTGACCATCGTCTGAATCGGCGTGCGTTGGTATTTGCCGCCAAAAGGCATCAAAACTGTGCCGGCGCCGATTGTTGCGTCAAAACGCTCCGACAGGCCGCGCTTGGAGCAGACATTGAGATCACCTGCCAGTTTGGTATAGGCTGTAACAAAGTCTGCGTCATATTCTTTGGCGTAGGGTTCTGCGGCAACAGCATGGACATTGATATGCTTTTCTGCGCCGTTGGTATCCAGAAACGCGCGGGAGACATCTACAATAGTGCGACCGTTCCAGGTCATTGTCAGACGCGGATTTTCAGTTACAACAGCCACTTTTGTTGCTTCCAGATTTTCGGCATCGGCTAGTTCCATAAAGTGGGCTTCGTCCTCTGCTGCAACTACGACAGCCATACGCTCTTGCGATTCCGAAATAGCGAGTTCAGTACCATCCAGACCATCATATTTTTTAGGAACCATATTGAGGTCAATCAGAAGACCGTCTGCCAGCTCACCGATGGCGACGGAGACACCACCTGCGCCGAAGTCATTGCAGCGCTTAATCAGAAGGGAAGCTTCCGGATTGCGGAACAACCGCTGCAGCTTGCGTTCTTCCGGCGCATTACCCTTCTGTACTTCTGCACCACAGGTGGAGAGAGACGCGACGGTATGGGACTTGGAAGAACCGGTAGCGCCGCCGCAGCCGTCCCGACCGGTACGGCCGCCCAGCAGGATCACGACATCGCCGGGAATCGGACGCTCCCGGCGGACATTTTTCGCCGGTGCAGCGGCAATCACAGCGCCAACTTCCATTCGTTTGGCAGCATAGCCGGGGTGATACAGCTCATCTACCTGACCGGTAGCCAGACCGATCTGGTTGCCATAGGAACTGTAACCTGCCGCGGATTTTGTAACAATGGTACGCTGCGGAAGTTTACCCGGCATAGTCTCAGAGACCGGCGTCAGCGGATTTGCAGCACCAGTCAGACGCATTGCGGCATAGACATAACTGCGGCCGGAAAGCGGATCGCGGATCGCACCGCCGATACAGGTAGCGGCACCGCCGAAAGGCTCAATTTCGGTTGGGTGGTTGTGTGTCTCGTTCTTAAACAGCAACAGCCAGTCTTCATCCTTTCCGTCTACCTGTACAGTGACCTTGACTGTACAGGCATTGATTTCTTCGGATTCGTCCAGCTTGTCCAGTTTTCTGTTTTTTCGGAGATATTTTGCGGCAATGGTACCAATGTCCATCAGATTGATCGGCTTTGTGCGACCAATAGCCTGCCGGGCCGCGAGATAATCGTCGTAGGTTTTCTGCAGCAGTGCATCCTCAAAAGTTGCACTGTCAATCGTCGTGTTAAAGGTCGTGTGGCGGCAATGATCCGACCAGTAGGTGTCGATCATACGGATTTCCGTGATTGTTGGATCCCGATCCTCTGAACGAAAATACTGCTGGCAGCAGCGGATGTCGTCCAGATCCATGGCAAGACCATATTCTGTGATGAAGTCGTTAAGTGCGGTGACATCCAGATCCCGAAATCCCTCCAGTGTTTCTACCGTGGTGGGGATAGCATAGTCGGTTTTCAATGTCTGACATGGGTCCAGAGAAGCTTCTCGGCTTTCCACTGGATTGATGACATGATGCTTAATTGCTGCAATCTCTGTTTCGGTCAGGTTGCCATAAAGCAGATAAACGGTAGCAGTCCGCACCAGTGGGCGGTCTCCCTGTGAAATAATCTGAATACACTGTGCGGCGGAATCCGCACGCTGATCATACTGACCGGGCAGATATTCCACAGCAAAGACGGTCGCACCATCGTCCGGCAGTATCTCGCTGACCAGATCAAGCTGCGGTTCGGAAAATACAGTTCTGACGCAGGAGTCAAACATATCCTTGACGATATTTTCCACATCATAACGGTTCAGCAGCCGCAAATTCTCCAAATGGGAGATTTGCAGCAGGGAAGTGATTTCGTTTTTCAGCGCCGCGGCTTCGTTTGCCAGTTCTGGACGCTTTTCTACATAGACGCGATAGACCACGAAAATCCCGCCTTTCTCAGTTTTTCTGAAGCGCCCGGCGGCCGATATCCGACCGGCAATAGGCATTTTCAAAATGGACACGCTTGACAGCTGCATAAGCCTTTGTGATGGCTTCCTGCAGTGTCTGCGCTGTTGCGGTGACGCCGAGGACGCGACCGCCGGAGGTTAGAAGCTTGCCGTCACATAGCTTTGCACCTGCAACATAAACTTCTGCGTCCAAATCGCCCGGAATGGTAATTTCAAAACCGGTTTCGTACTTCTGCGGATAACCGTTGGAGGCCATAACAACACAGCAGGCGCTGCCTGCAGAGAAGTGCACTTCGGT
Organism: uncultured Oscillospiraceae bacterium; assembly: GCA_934561175.1. Classification (GTDB taxonomy): domain Bacteria; phylum Bacillota; class Clostridia; order Oscillospirales; family Oscillospiraceae; genus CAKTFW01. The sequence continues at coordinate 10,528 of CAKTFW010000034.1, read as the reverse complement.
CTCAGAGAGCTTTCCAGCAGAAACTGCCTGCATAATGGTGAGAAGGTCGCTTTCCAGAAGCGGAAGCACAACCTGTGTTTCCGGATCACCAAAACGACAGTTGTACTCAATGACCTTTGGACCATCTTTTGTCAGCATCAAGCCGAAGTAAAGGCATCCGCGGAAAGTACGACCCTCCTGATTCATCGCTTGGATGGTTGGTAAGAAGATTTCCTGCATACAGCGCGCAGCGATTTCCGGTGTGTAGTAGGGATTGGGTGCGATGGTACCCATGCCGCCAGTGTTCAGGCCGGTGTCGTTATCATGGGCACGCTTATGATCCATGGATGAGACCATGGGCACAACAACATTGCCATCAGTAAAAGAGAGTACAGAGACCTCTGGACCTTCCAGGAATTCCTCAATGACGACATGGCTGCCGCTTTCACCGAAAATTTTATCTTCCATCATGGAGTGAACAGCGTCGATTGCCTCCTGCCGGGTCTGGGCAATAATGACGCCTTTTCCGAGCGCCAGGCCATCGGCTTTGATGACGGTGGGAATTGGTGCAGTCTGCAGGTAGGCGACTGCGGCGTCCAAATCGGAAAACACTTCATAGGCGGCTGTAGGAATACCATACTTTTTCATCAGATTTTTGGAAAAAACCTTGCTGCCTTCAATGATTGCAGCGTTCTTCCGCGGACCAAAGCAGGGAATACCGGCAGCTTCCAGCGCATCGACTGCGCCGAGCACCAGCGGATCGTCCGGTGCGACGACGGCAAAATCAACAGCATGCGTTGTAGCAAAGGCGACGATTTGGTCGATCTCTTTGGCGCCAATAGCGACACAGGTCGCATCCGCTGCGATGCCGCCGTTGCCCGGCAGCGCATAAAGCTGCTGAATGGTGGGGTTTTTCTTCAGCGATTTGATAATTGCATGCTCGCGGCCACCGCCGCCAACTACCATCACATTCATAGTGTTAGTCCTTCCTGGATTTCAGAATTTCCCGGCTGACCATCTCCGCTGCGTGGGGGAGCAGTTTCCATTCGGCTTGCTCCATGACGCGGCGCTGCAGGGTTTCGGGAGTGTCGTGCTTTAATACACGGACAGCCTTCTGCGAGATAATTTCGCCGCCGTCCGGAATTTCATTGACAAAGTGAACGGTTGCACCGGTAACCTTGACACCCTTTGCCAAGGCGGCCTCATGTACCTTGAGACCATAAAATCCCTGGCCGCAGAATGCGGGAATCAAGGCGGGGTGCACATTGATGATTCGCCGGGGCCATTTTGTAGTGAAATCGGCACTTAAAATCCGCATAAATCCAGCCAGTATAATCAATTCGATTCCGGACTGCTGCAATTCATGCTGCAACTGCGTTTCAAATTGTGCCTGCTCCGGGTAATCGGCACGGGAGAGAACAACAGCGTTGACGCCGGCGTTTTTCGCCCGCGTCAACGCATATGCCTTTGGATTGTTGGAGACAACCAGTTCAATTTTTCCATGTTGCAGAATGCCGGATGACTGTGCGTCCAGCAATGCCTGGAGATTTGTTCCGCCACCGGAAACCAGTACGGCAATCTTGGCGGTACTCAGCATAGAACAACGCTCTCTTCCGAGGCGATGGTTTCGCCGAGAATATAAGCATCCTCGCCATTGACATGGAGTACTTCCAACGCGCGCTCTGCATCTTCTTTTGCGACGATGACCGTCATACCGACACCCATATTAAAAGTGTTGAACATATCCCGCTCCGGGATATTGCCCGCTTTGGCAATCAGCTGGAAGATAGGGGGTGTCTGCACATTGGACTTTTCAATTTTTACGCCAATACCGGCTGGAAGAGAGCGCGGAATATTTTCGTAAAAACCGCCGCCAGTGATGTGAGAGACCGACTTGACAGTCACGGCGTCAAAGAGCGCCAGCATGGGCTTGACATAGATTTTTGTCGGTGTCAGCAGCGTTTCGCCAAGCGATTTTCCACCCAATTCTGCAACCGGAGTCTTAATATCAGCATGCTCAATATCAAAAACTTTACGCACCAGTGAAAAACCGTTGGAGTGCACGCCGGAGGAGCGAAGTGCAATTACCACATCGCCAGGAACGATAGTATTTTTGTTGAGAATATGATCCTTGTCAACGACGCCAACGGAAAAACCTGCCAGATCATATTCGTCAACCGGATAGAAGCCCGGCATTTCAGCGGTCTCACCGCCGACCAGTGCAGAGTCAGACTGCACACAGCCTTCTGCAACACCGGAGACGATAGACGCAATTTTCTCCGGAACATTTTTGCCGCAGGCAATATAATCCAGGAAGAACAGTGGTTTTGCACCGCAGCAGATGACATCGTTCACACACATGGCGACACAGTCAATACCAACTGTATCATGCTTGTCCATCAGAAACGCAAGCTTCAGCTTGGTACCGACACCGTCAGTGCCAGAGACCAGAACCGGCTTTTTCACAGTGGAGATATCCAGCGCAAACAGGCCGCCAAAGCCGCCAATATCAGAGACAACACCGCTGGTCATTGTGCGGGCAATGTGCTTTTTCATCAATTCTACCGCGGTATAACCAGCGGTAATATCCACACCGGCATCCCGGTAGCTTTCAGAGAAACTCTTCATTTTTTACCCTCGCTTTCGGAGATCTTCTGCTCAAACCGGCTTTTTTGAATCTTGGAGGGAACTTTTGTCGGATAGCTGCCACTGAAGCAGCCGACACAGTAGCCCTTGCCGGGACTTCCGAGCTTAACAACATTTTCCAGGCTGAGATAGCCCAGACTGTCCGCACCGATGATGTCTGCGATTTCATCAATAGAGTGGTTGACAGCAATCAGATTTTCACGGGAGTCAATATCTGTACCATAGAAGCAGGGATTGATAAACGGAGGCGCTGACACGCGGAAATGCACTTCAGTTGCGCCGGCGTCGCGAATCAATTTGACAATTCGTGCGGAAGTGGTTCCGCGGACGATCGAGTCGTCGATCAGCACAACACGCTTCCCGCGAACAGTTTCTGCAATTGGGTTCAGTTTGATTTTGACCAGGTCTTCACGGGATTTCTGCCCCGGCGAAATAAAGGTACGGCCAATGTATTTATTCTTAATGAAACCAATTCCATAGGGAATTCCGGATTCACGGGAATAGCCGACTGCGGCGTCCAGGCCGGAGTCGGGAACGCCGATTACGATGTCCGCATCAACCGGATGCTCCTTTGCAAGAAATGCACCGGCACGGAGCCGTGCTTCATGCACACTGCAACCATCGATAATAGAATCCGGACGCGAGAAGTAGATATACTCAAAAACGCAGAAAGTGGGATCGACTTTATTGCAGTGGTCGCGGATGGTGCGAATGCCATCCTTATCGAACACGACGATTTCACCAGGATCAAGATCTCGGATGAATTCGGCGCCGACCGCATCTAACGCGCAGCTCTCCGATGCCACAACATAGCTGCCATCGGCTGTCACGCCATAGCAGAGCGGTCGGAAACCATTTTCATCGCGTACGGCGATCATTTTGGAAGGGGACATCACGCACAGAGAATAAGCGCCTTTAATCCGGTTCATGGCGCGGTTAATTGCTTCTTCTGTGGAAGGGGCGGTCAACCGCTCTTTGGTAATCAGATAAGAAATGACCTCTGTATCAGAAGTGGTGTGGAAAATGGAACCGGCCATTTCCAGTTCTGTACGCAGTTCATAGGAATTGGTGAGGTTGCCGTTGTGTGCCAAAGCAATACGGCCCTTGATATGATTGACGACGATCGGCTGTGCATTGAGCCGTTTGTCGTTACCGGTTGTGCCATAGCGAACATGACCAATCGCGATGTTGCCAAGTCCAAGCTCCGCAAGGCGGCGTGCATCAAACACTTCGTTGACCAAACCGACTTCCTTATAGCTGTGAAACAGACCGTCATCATTTACAACGATACCGGCGCTTTCCTGTCCCCGATGCTGCAGTGCGTACAGACCATAGTAGACAAGCGATGCCAGATCCTCGGTTTTCTGCGAAAAAATACCGAAGACGCCACATTCTTCTCTGGGCTTGTTTTCAATCATTCGTTTATTCTCCCATCAGCCGACGCATTACTTCATTGTAGGCGTCTTCTACACCGCCCATGTCGCGGCGGAAGCGATCCTTATCGAGCTTTTCGTTCGTGTTAACATCCCACAGACGGCAGGTGTCCGGAGAGATTTCATCAGCAAGAACAATGGTGCCATCGGCAAGACGGCCAAATTCCAGTTTGAAGTCAACCAGGCGAATGCCGAGATTCAGCATAAAGGGAACCAGAATTTCGTTGACCTTGAACGCCAGCTTTTTAATGGTTTCGATTTCTTCCTTGGTGGCAAGCTTCAGTGCCAGTGCATGATAGGAGTTGATGAGCGGATCGCCGAGATCATCATTCTTGTAGGAAAATTCGATCGTGGGAGCATCAAAAACAATGCCTTCCTCTACGCCATAGCGCTTGGCGAAGGAGCCGGCGGAGATATTACGGATAATGACCTCAAGCGGAACGATCGAGACCTTTTTGACCACGGTATCACGGTCGGATAGTTCTTCAACGAAATGTGTGGGGACACCTTCGCGCTCCAGCATTTTCATCAAGTGATTGGTCATACGGTTGTTGATGGCGCCCTTGCCGAGAATGGTGCCTTTCTTCAGACCGTTAAATGCAGTGGCGTCATCCTTATAGGAGACGATAAAGAGATTGGCGTCGTCAGTTGCATAGACCTTTTTTGCTTTGCCTTCGTAGACTTGCTCTTTCTTTTCCATAGATATTACCTCCCGCGGATTAACCGCAATATTTTTCCGAAATGGCGCGGTCCTTTTCCAGAACCTTATTGGCAGCTGCAACCTTTGCGGCGTTCAGCTTGTTTGCAAGTTCACCATCCTGAACAGCGAGAATTTGAATTGCCAGCAAAGCGGCGTTTTGGGCACCGTCAATTGCGACGGTTGCGACAGGCACGCCGGAGGGCATTTGAACTGTTGCCAGAAGTGCATCCAGGCCATCAAGTGTGGAAGACTTAATGGGAATACCGATCACGGGCAGCGTGGTATTTGCGGCAAAGGCGCCCGCCAGATGCGCAGCTTTTCCGGCTGCACAGATAATCACACCAAAACCGTTTTCACGGGCGTTGCATGCAAAGGCACGCGCCTGCTCCGGCGTACGGTGCGCAGAGAAAACATGCACCTCATAAGGAACACCGTATTCTTTTAAGGGATCAAGGGCTTTTTCTACAACGGGAAGATCGCTGTCACTGCCCATGATGATTGCAACTTTTTTCATAGGATACCCTCCTGCAAAGAAAATCAAAAAGGCAGCCCTCAGCGGTAAGAAAAGGACTGCCACGGGATCTGCAGAAAGCCGGAATTTGTCATAAGACAGGCTTTTACAGAATCCGCAAAATGTGAAAATACTACACATATATCATAGCGTATTTGCTGGATATCGTCAATTCAAAAACCACGCATTTTCTGCAAAAATTTGCATAAAATAACGCTTTGAATCGGGGAAAATTCTGACTTTTCTTCCGGCTCTACACTGCAGAATTCAAAGACGCCAATGGGTTGAAGTGTCTACAGGGATCAGCCAAGAAGCGACTGGGCGAACGCTTTTGCCTGTGTTTCCAGCTCTGGCGAGACAAAGTTTCCGCCATGGCCGAGATCCCGGCCAGCCAGCATACCGCAGTAATTCATTTTGCCATGCTTGCAGAGGTAGCGGATCCCGTCACCCAGGATGGAAGCCCGCTCAATGGGATAACCCAGCGTTGTAATCAAGGCGCAGTTTTTACCGGCGATCAGCGGAACCTGTTTTTGTTTGCCATAGAATTTACAGCTACCGTAGATAAAGCGATCCAGAAATGCCTTCATCGGTGCAGTGCAGTACCAGCAGTAGACTGGGGTGGAGAGCAGAATCAAATCTGCATCCATGGCATCCGGGAAGATGGTGTCCATACTGTCGTGCTGAATACAGCCGAAGCTGTTCGGTACATTTTGGCAGGCTTTACAGCCGAGGCAGCCGTGAATCTGCTGGTCATAGAGCCGGTATTCCTGAATTTCAGCGCCGTGTTGACGCAGTTCATCTGCCACGACGGCCGACAATTGTGCGGTGTTTCCTTTTTTATGAGGACTGCCCTGCAGAAGAAGTACTTTCATATCCAAAACCTCCACAAAACGAATTCAATAAAATATACCATATTATATCACGCACGATCGGGGATCACAAGGGCACGCAGCAGGATGGTAGAATTAGAAAAACAGAAAATACGGGAGATACTGCGACACACTGTTTTGCAAAATCAATGAATTCGAACAAAACCATTGAAAATAATGAATTGTATTGACATCAACTGTTTAAAGCGATATAGTGTAGCTCGTTGGCAAAAGCTGACGAAAATTCCGCACGGAATGTGCATTGAGAGGAAGCTAAAACAAATGAAAATTTCCAAAGTTCTTGCGCTGATTCTTGCGCTGTGTCTGGTCTTGAGCCTGGCTGCATGCGGCAACAACGATGCCGGTACTACAGATACCAATGACACAGCTACAAATCCTGGTGATACCGACGATACCGTGAATACCGGTGATGCAACAGTTTACAATATCGGCATTTGCCAGCTGGTACAGCATCCGGCACTGGATGCTGCAACAGAAGGCTTCCAGGCTGCACTGGTTGAAAAACTGGGCGAAGACGGTGTGAAGTTCAGCGTCCAGAATGCTTCTGGCGATGCGCCGACTTGCTCGACGATTTGCACGCAGTTTGTCTCTGATGGTGTTGATCTGATTCTGGGCAACGCAACGGCAGCGCTGCAGGCAGCAGCTGCTGCAACCAATGAGATCCCGATCCTGGGCACCTCGATTACCGACTATGCAACAGCACTGGATATTGAGGATTGGACAGGCACGACCGGTACCAATATCTCTGGTACTGCAGATCTGGCACCGCTGGATCAGCAGGCAGCAATGCTGCAGGAGCTGTTCCCGGATGCAAAGACAGTTGGCATTCTGTACTGCTCTGCTGAGCCGAACTCCGCTTATCAGGAGCGTGTGATCCGCGGATATCTGGAAGATGCCGGTTATACGGTCGAGACCTTTACCTTTGCAGATTCCAACGATGTTGCTTCTGTCACTGCAACTGCTTGCGACAGCGCAGATGTGCTCTACATCCCCACAGATAATACCGCCGCTTCCTGCACAGAGGCAATCAACAACATCGCACTGCCGAAGCAGGTTCCGATTGTTGCTGGTGAAGAGGGCATCTGCTCTGGCTGTGGCGTTGTGACGCTGTCCATTGACTACTATGATATTGGTTATGCAGCTGGCGAGATGGCCTATGATATTCTGGTCAACGGCGCGGATGTTTCCACTATGGAGATTCAGTATGCAAAGACTGTCACGAAGAAGTACAATGCGGCAAACTGCGAGGCACTTGGCATCACGGTTCCGGATGACTATGTGGCAATCGAGGCTTGAATTTCAGAAACAACAGAATTTGTATTAGATCCGGAGGGGGTGCCGCGGTAATTTCCGCGACACCCCTATCGGTGTATTTCACGCAGGGAGCGAATGGATGGGCTTCCAGGATGAAAACCTATCCATCCGCTCCACGCGGAACAAAAATGGAGGAAGTACGATGGATATAGCTGGATATTTTGCATCCCTTAGCCCGTTAAAGTTATTGGGAAATTTGCCGGGCGGCGTTGCACAGGGCGTGATCTGGGGTATTATGGCGCTTGGCGTGTACATCACATTTCGGCTGCTGGATTTTGCGGATCTTTCTGTGGATGGCACATTTGCCACAGGCGGCGCTGTAACCGTTATGCTGATTTTGGCTGGTGCACCGGCGTGGCTGGCGATTTTGATTGCGGTTCTTGCGGGCATTGTAGCGGGGATGGTTACCGGTCTGCTGCATACGATGCTTGGAATCCCTGCGATCCTTGCCGGTATTCTGACACAGTTTGCGCTTTATTCAGTCAACCTGCACATTATGGGAATGTCGGCCAATAAAGCTGTCAGCGTGGATAAATATAACCTGGTGATTACAAGCCGTACCATCCCGAATGCGATTGTTGTTGGTCTGATCTTTGCAGCAATTCTGATCGCTGTCATGTACTGGTATTTTGGAACAGAGCAGGGATCGGCGATTCGTGCAACTGGCTCGAACGCTGCCATGTCCAAGGCGCAGGGCATCAATATCAATACCATGAAAGTGATTGCTCTGGCGTTGTCCAACGGTGTTGTGGCGCTGTCTGGCGGACTGATGGCGCAGTATCAGGGCTTTGCAGATGTTGGCATGGGCCGCGGCGCAATTGTCATTGGCCTTGCAGCAGTGATTATTGGTGAGGTTCTGGGGGATGCCATTTTCCGGAAGCGGATGAACTTCGCACTTCGGCTCTCTATGGTAGTTGTTGGTGGCATTGTCTATTACGCGATTGTTGTTGTAGTCTTGTGGCTGCATCTGAACTCGAATGATCTGAAACTGTTCACGGCTGTCATCGTGGCGATTTTCCTTGCGGCGCCGTATTTGAAAGGCAAGCACCGCAATTCGTTCACGCGGATTGCAAAGCAGAATCAAAAAGTAGAGCAGGGAGGCACGCAGGATGCTTGAGATTAAGAATATTTATAAAACCTTTAATCCTGGAACGATTAACGAAAAGCGTGCACTGAACGGTGTCAATCTGACGCTTCATGACGGTGACTTTATCACAGTTATCGGCGGCAACGGCGCTGGAAAATCCACAACGCTGAATGCAATTGCCGGTGTTTGGCCGGTGGATTCCGGCGCGATCTTAATCGATGGAAAAGATGTCTCCGGCTTGCCGGAACACAAGCGCGCCAAATTTCTTGGCCGGGTATTTCAAGATCCGATGACGGGTACGGCAGCCGATATGGGCATTGAGGAAAATATGGCGCTGGCGGCGCGGCGCGGTGCACGGCGGACGCTGCGCTGGGGCGTCACGAAAGCGGAACGGGAACTGTTCCGGGAGAAACTTGCAATGCTGAATCTGGGATTGGAGGACCGGCTGAGCGCAAAGGTTGGACTGCTTTCCGGCGGACAGCGGCAGGCAATTACACTGCTGATGGCAACACTGAAACAGCCGAAGCTTTTGCTGCTGGATGAGCATACGGCGGCGCTGGATCCGAAGACTGCAGAGAAAGTTTTGGCTGCAACAGACAAAATAATTGCAGAAAACCACTTGACTGCAATGATGGTTACACATAATATGAGAGATGCGATTTCGCACGGCAATCGTCTGGTGATGCTGCATGACGGCCGCGTTATTCTGGATATTGCCGGTGAGGAAAAGAAAAATCTCACGGTACCGGATCTGCTTGCGCAGTTTGAGAAGCTCAGTGGCGACGAGTTTGCAAATGATCGCGCATTGCTGTCTTAATGGATTCGGTATGCGGTGTGGAAGGATGGGTTCGAGTTGGAGTCGGGAACACCGATGATTGAAGTCAAAGATTTGACAAAACGGTTTGTGTCGCGTACACAGACGGTTGAGGCGCTGAAGGGAATTACCCTGACGATGGATCAAGGGGATATTTTCGGTATTATAGGTATGTCTGGTGCTGGCAAGAGTACTTTTGTCCGCTGCCTGAACTTTCTGGAGCGGCCGACGAGCGGTACCGTAATTGTCAATGGGAAGAATCTCTCTGCACTTTCGGAGCAGGAACTGCGGGAAAGCCGCAAGGAAATTGGAATGATCTTTCAGCATTTCAACCTGCTGATGCAGAAGAATGTGATAGATAATATTTGTTTCCCGTTGAAGATCTCCGGTGTGAAGCCGGTTGATGCCAGAGCGCGCGCGAAAGAATTGCTGGAGGTTGTCGGTCTGGCCGACAAAGCAACGGCGTATCCGTCGCAGCTGTCTGGCGGCCAGAAGCAGCGTGTGGCGATTGCTCGTGCGATTGCCAATAATCCGAAGATCCTGCTGTGCGACGAGGCGACTTCTGCACTGGATCCGCAGACGACCAAAGCAATTCTGGAGCTGCTGAAAGAAATTAACCAGAAATATGGAATCACTATTGTAGTCATTACACACGAGATGGCGGTTGTACAGGAAATCTGCAACAAGGTTGCAATTCTGGATCACGGCCGCATGGTGGAGACCGGCGGGATGCGGGAAATTTTTGCAGCGCCGAAGTCTGTTGAGGCAAAAAAGATGCTGATGAACAGCAGTATGGGTATGGAGGTCATGACTGGTCATCGGAAAGTACGGATTGTGTTTCGTGAGAATTCTGCGTTTGAGCCGGTGATTGGCAATATGACGCTGAAGTTCAAAGTTCCGGTTAATATTCTCTATGCGAATACGCAGAATCTGAATGGCATCGCGGCGGGCGAAATGATTTTACAGCTGCCGGATGATGAGGAAATCGCAGAAGGTATGGTTACTTATATGAAAGAACGCCAGCTGGATGTTGAGGAGGTGACGGACAATGTTCTCGATGACGGTAATTAAAATGCTCTGTAATGGCTTTCTGGAAACCTTATACATGACGCTGGTCTCGACATTGTTTGGCTATCTGATTGGCCTGCCAATGG
>CAKTFW010000033.1 GCA_934561175.1 uncultured Oscillospiraceae bacterium | reverse complement strand
CCTGATAGAGCGCAGTGACCCGTTGGAGGTGGTGCTCATCACCGACTTTGTAGACACCGTTCAGAATGAGCGCCTTGCCACAGCGCTGCGTCAGCTGACGGATCGCCAGCGGCGCATGATCGAGCTTGCCTATTGGGAGGGATATCCGCTCAAAGACATTGCCGTCATCATGAACTGCAAGCCGAACACCGTTTCTCAGCTGATCAGCCGGGCAAAGCGGCATCTCTACATCGCACTGACCAGATAAATGACCTAAAGCAAGACCAGCACCCGCAAGTGCTGGTTTTGCCTTAGAGCATTTCAAAAATTTTTTTGAGTATAGATTTTTTGCCTTCTGCTGTGACCGATGAGTAGAGGGGTTTATCCTCAATAATATTCAGGAGGTACTTACCTATGGAAAAATTGATTCGTGTGATCCGTCTGCATCCTGGCGAAAGCGTTCTGATCATCGCGCCAGAGGACACGCCGACGCCGCCTGCGGCTGTACTGCTCGCAGCAGAACTGCCCATGCCGGACAAGCTGCCGGAGGACATCGCCATGCCGCTGCGGGTGGTGTAATGGCTGTCTACATCATCACGGTGCCAGACGCAGATCGCAAAATGCAGCCAGTCGAAGTTTCCCTTGAAATCTATCAGATTTTTGCAGAAAGCGATCGCATGGAACAGCGGCAGCGCTATGAGCGCAGGATGCACTTGGACAGCCGTCCGCTGGAGCAATGCCTGCATCGAAATGCTGCGTCTGAAACGCTGGAGGAAACCTTTGAACGGCTGGAATTGACAAGGAATGTGTGGTGTGCGCTGGCTCATCTTTCTCCCAAACAGCAGCATCGGCTCATCTTGCATTTCTGGTCAGGTTACAGCTACACGGAAATTGCGGAACTGGAACACTGCAATAAGGCAACGGTCATGCGCTCTGTCAAAGCCGGTCTGAAAAAATTTCAAAAATATTTTTTGAAAACATGACAACATTCGGTCGATTTCCCTCCTATATAGTGAAGGGGCAAACAGAGCCTTTCGCCGTACCTTGAAAAACAGCGGTCATCCGTTCATAACAGCATTCAGGCGTTTGAATGCAATGGTGAGCAACACAAAGTGAAGCGCCAAGACCTCCTGCGGACCGGTCAGAGCAGTCCGTCAAAACGATAGCATCAAAGGAGCCGAGCGATACCTTCACTGCTGGTGTCCCTCTTGTGGTGAGAGGGACACTGCCACGACCCATTGCTGGAGATGCCGAACAGATCACCGATTTCGGAGCGTCAAAACCATGACCGACCTGAATGTTCCCGCGTACCGGGGGTGAGCCGAGGACAAGCCAAGTCCGACAATACGGTACAAAGAGTAAGAAAAGAAATCGGCAGTGCGCCGGAGCGGTTTCGCTTCGGCGTACTGTCTTGGTTATAGATTAGGATGGTGAGAAAATGGCTGATAGAAAACCGGATCTGGTCTGTGAGCGCAAGATCAAAGGAACGACCTACATCATTTCGTCATTCTTCAATCCTGACGCGACAGAAACAGCAGCAGAGAAAATGGGACGCATCATCGAGCGCGAGTTATCCGGCACGGTCAACGAAAATAAAAATTTATCACTTTAGTGCAGTAAACCGCTTCCCAGAACAGCGGCGATGCGGTATAATAGGGACATGACCCAAAGCCTTTTCGTTCGCAGAATGGAGGATAAAATGTTACAGTCGAATGGAAAGAATAAAATTGAATATGTCGAACTCTATTGCCGCGCTGCGACCACCGATCAGTTCTCCGATGAAGCGGTGAAAATGCAGGAGGATGCACTCTTGCATAGGATTAAGGCTTCGGAGGTCAACGCAAATGTCGTTCGCATTTTTGCGGGCAAAGGTGATCCTGCTCAGGATGCTCTAACCGAGATGATGCAGGAGATGAAACGGTATGGCGGCAAGACGCTTGCTGCCGCAGTATCCGCTGACCTCTTCTGCCGGAACCTCTGGAAACGGCACTGCCTGATGCAGACCGCTGATGCGCAGGATACCACGCTTTATGCGATCCGGGAAAATTCTGTGCTGAATGATGAGGCGCAAATGACGCTCTGCGTTGCTCTCCTGAAAGGGGGTGCAGCACGATGATGCCGAACCTCAACGATCTGATGTCCTTTAAGCCGGCTGTGGCTCCTGATGAACCGACCGCGCTGTACGCAAGACTTTCTGTGGATGACGCGAACGATGGTGACAGCAACAGCATCGTACACCAGAAAGAAATGCTGGAACGCTACTGCAAGGACAACGGCTACACCAACTACAAATTCTATGTGGACGATGGTTTCTCCGGCACGAACTTCGAGCGTCCTGACTTTAAGCGGATGATCGCGGATGTGGAAGCCGGCAAGATCAAGCGCGTGATCGTCAAGGATATGTCCCGCTTCGGTCGTGACTATCTTCAGGTGGGAATGTTCACGGAAGTGCTGTTTGCACAGTACGATATTCACTTCATTGCGATTGCTAACAATGTTGATTCGCAGAAAGGTGAAAATGACCTGACGCCGTTCGTCAATCTGTTTAACGAATGGTATGCGCGAGATTGCAGCCGCAAGCAGCGGGCAGTTCAACGTATGAAAGGTACTTCCGGTAAGCGTTTATCCACGCAAACACCATATGGCTACCTCAAAGGCGAAAATGGGCATTTGATCCCCGATGAAGAAACGGCATGGGTTGTGAAACTTATCTTCAACCTCTGCATTCAGGGATATGGACCGACGCAGATTGCAAATGAACTCACGCGTCGGAACATCCCTACACCGGGAACGATGGAGCATCGCCGCACAGGGAATATGAGGCATTACAGTCCGGAAACAGAATGCGTATGGTGTAGTCGCACAGTTTATTTTATTTTGGCAAGGAAAGAGTATTTAGGGCACACGGTTAACTTCAAGACATACTCGAAGTCGTATAAGCTCAAGAAGCGGATACCCACACCCGAAGAACAGCAGGTAGTATTTGAGAACACGCACGAAGCACTGATTGACCAAGAAGATTGGGAAACAGTCCAGCGTATCCGCGCGGGGCGCAGACGGCTGAACAAGCAGGAGATCCCGGCACTATTCTCCGGTCTGCTGTATTGTGCGGATTGCGGTTCTCTGCTTCGTGTACATCGCGGAAAAAATATTTCCAAAGGGCAGGAATGCTATTGCTGCGGACGCTATCGTGTACGGACCAAATCCTGCTCTATGCACTATATCCGTGAAATGACACTGGCAGAGTTGGTGAAAGACAATCTCAAGCAGATCGTGAAAATGGCTGCGGAGGATGAGCAGGAATTTGTTCGGCGATTGACCTGCCAGAGCGCGAAAGAACAGGCAGTTAAGACCCGTGTTCTGAAAAAAGAACTGGAGTTGAAAGAGCGGCGTGTCAAGGAGTTGGACGGCATTATCAAGCGGCTTTACGAGGACAATATTACCGGCAAACTGTCTGATGAGCGATTCAAAATCTGCTCTGCGGATTATGAGCAGGAACAGCATTCGCTGCGGGGGGGAAGTTGTTGCTCTGCAAAAGCAGTTCGATGACACCGAGAATACCTGCACGAACATCAGCAGCTTCTTGAAAATGACGAAACGCTATGCTGACTTCGATGAACTGACACCTGCTATGCTCCGTGACCTGATTGAGAAAATCATCGTTCATGAGGGCGATAAGAGCAGCGGACACCGGGAACAGCGAATTGAAATCTACTACACCTTTATCGGTGCGGCAGAAAGTTCGCAAATCATTGTAAAGCGCAAGAAAAAAGCAGCGTAACATACAAAGTACATTACGCTGCTTCTCTCATCAGTTAAAAAACTTCCTTGTTGACATTACGCTAAACTGGCAGCCTTTGTTTTCTTTTATTGTTTCACTTGCTTCAAGTCAAAATCTCGCTTTGCAAGCGGCCGATAGCGAAGCAGGCCAACTAGATCTGCCAGAAACCATCCAATTGGAATTGCCCACCAAATCGCATCCAATCCAATCTGCGGCGCAAAGGCATACGCCAGTACCACCCGACTTCCCAGCGAGATTACTGTTAAAATGACCGACATTCCCGCGTGCTCCAAGCCGCGATATGTCGCATAAAGGAGCATAAGCATCGAAATTCCCACATAGCACGCCCCTTCTGTCCGCAGATAATGCGCACCAATTGCAATCTGTTCCGCCTCTGCCACATCTAAGAACAATTTGAGCAGCGGTTCTGCAAAGACGCCCACTACTACAGACATTAACGCACAAAAACTCAGGGACATCGCCGCAGCAGTTCGGAACCCTTTGCGCATCCGCTCCGCATTTTCTGCGCCGACATTCTGAGCCACATAGGTCGCAAATCCATTGGCAAAGTCCTGCCCCGGCGAATAGGCCAGCGCATCAATCTTTACACCGGCGGTAAAAGCCGCCATAACCTGAATTCCAAAACTGTTGACAAGCCCCTGAATCATCAGAATGCCGAAATTCATAATCGACTGCTGTACACTTGTCAAAAGCGATACATTCGCAATCCGACCCATCAGTCCAAGTTCCAGCCGTAAATGCCGCCGTGCCGGGCATAGCTGCCGTTGACAACGAAAAAAATAAATTGCCAATGCAATCGCTGAAGCAAACTGTGCAATCACCGTCGCAGCTGCCGCACCGGCAACATCCCATCCGCATACCAACACAAAGACGAGATCCAGCACAATATTCAGCACGGTCGAAAACAGCAGGCAATAGAGCGGTGCCGCAGAATTTCCCACACTCCGGAGCGCAGCTGCAAAGAAATTGTAGAGAAATGTCGCAAAAAGCCCCAACACAATAATCTGAAGATAATCCGTAATCGCCGGAATTGCTTCCGCCGGAATTTTAATCCACCGGATAATCGGCCCAAGCAGCAGAAATACCACAATCTCCAGTACAACCGCCAGCACGGCAATCAGACAAAAAGCATTAACCATCGCTACGCGCATCCGTTCTGACTCCCGTGCACCAAACATCTGACTGAATACCACGCCGCTTCCCATGCACAGACCAATCAACACGCTGGTCAGCAGCGTCATCAGCGTATAGGCACTGCCAACCGCCGCTAACTGAATGGAACCAAGAAATTTTCCGACGATCATCGTATCCACCAGGTTATATGCCTGCTGCAGCAGGTTTCCCGCCATCAGGGGAAGACTAAACCGAACCAGCCCGCCCAGAATGCTCCCTCTGGTCAGATCACACTGCATCTTTCCACCTCCGTTTTTTCCTTTCAGGGCAAAAGTTTCCCCCACCGCATTGCGATGGAGAAATGAAGAAAGTCTTATTTTTCTGGCGTCAGCTGCTCTTCGGTCAGGCCATCGCGCGCCAGCATTGTTTCCATTACCGTGATGTCTGAAGTAATGTCCAGCACATCGCCTGCAAAAAGCCGATCCAATTGCTTTTCAAAACTCTCCACCAGGGTATCCATCATGTTCTCAATTCGTTTCTTCGCGCTGACAATATTCTCGCCTTCGACACCCTGTGCTT
Organism: uncultured Oscillospiraceae bacterium; assembly: GCA_934561175.1. Lineage (GTDB taxonomy): Bacteria > Bacillota > Clostridia > Oscillospirales > Oscillospiraceae > CAKTFW01. Next base: position 10,793 of record CAKTFW010000033.1, on the reverse strand, counting down.
CCATCTTTGCATAGGCTTCCAGAATCTTCATTGTCTGGGGTAAATAGTAGTTCAGGAAACTCTGCAGTTCTTTTGCTTTTTCCGGTTCTTCCTGTACACAAGTAAAAATCTTGCGCGTCAGCTCCTCAATTCGGTCGATTTTTGCGGACAGCTCCGGATTGGCGATCCGGTCATTTTTATTGTGAATCTCCTGTAGAATCTTTTCCTGTTCGGAAAGCTCCCGCTCTGGTTCCTTTACCACTGGCTTTGGTTCTTCCGCCGGAACAAAACCGCTCCGCCGCAGTTCACCACTGCTCATGTCCAGGTAAGCTTTCTCTCCAAACCATCCACAGTCAATCATCTTCTGCAGATCTTTCCGGATCCGCCCAATCGACAAACCGCTGGCCTTGGACAACGCCTGCAGCGAAACGCTCTGCAAATTTCCAATCATACTGGCATAACGGTCAAAGCGTTTCCCCTGCGACATTCTCCGCACACCCAGTGCCAGAATTGCGATGCTGCCAATCAGCAGCAGAGTCATCACCGCCAAACTGCTCGCTGTATCCGAAAAGAAATAACCATCAAAATAATCCTCCAGCAGCTCGCTCAGCGACGCAATGAATCCAAGACTAAACAGCCCCGACAACACTGCTCCAAGCACAACCATCCCTTTACCGCCGGGATGGCGCACAGTCTGTGCGGCGGCCTGTGGCATATTCTGACTGACCTGATTCATCTGTACCTGGCTCTGCGGTACCTGCTGCAGACGCTGCTGCATCTGTTGACGCAGCGCTTGCTCCGCCGCCTGACGCTTCGCGCGGTTGAGCGGCGGCAGCCGCCCAGAGCTGTTCAAAATAATTAAAAGCACACCGACCCACCAAAAAGCGCCGGTGCAAAAACACAGAATGGTAATCAGCCACCAGAAGCCATCATTTTTCGGATAGTTTCCCTTATTGTGCTTGTCCTGATTAGAATTGGGCGTTTGAGCCATTGCAGTCTCCCCCATCACTTGATTCTTTTCTAATATACACGATTTCTTTCGGTGCGTAAAGCCACACTCCCGCGCTTTTTGACAAACTTTTTACAGCATGATACAATCATGCAAATAAAAGGTGGTGCCAATTTTATGGGACGATACGACGATTTTTTACTCATCAGCGATTTTGACCGCACGCTCACATCACATCAGGACAGCATTCCGCAGGCCAATTTGGATGCAATTGAATACTTTCTCTCTGAAGGCGGCGTATTCACAGTTGCCACCGGCCGCAGTGTCCCGCTATTTCGCACCAGAGCAATGTCAGTTCCGCACAATGCACCACCGATTCTGTTCAACGGCGCAGTCTGCTATGACTACCAGCGGGATCTCCCGCTCTTCTGCCATGAAATGCCAAGCAGCAGCCGAGAACTCGCCCAGGATCTTGTTGCACACTATCCGCAGCTCCGCATTGAGGTGCAAAATCTCACCGGGCATTATCCGATCGGTGCAGTATCCGACGATGGTTACGCCAACACGCAGGGCGTTTGTATGCAGCGACTGCCAATCGATCAAATTCCCGGCCCGTTCATTAAAATTATTCTGGTCGGCCCCTTCACACCGACGCCGGAATATCCGGATTTTTTCCGGGGCTGTTCCGCCAAAGAAGAGGCCTATTATTCCACCATCTATCAGGAACTCACAGCACGCTACCCGGATTATTCCCTGGTACGCTCTGCGCCGCGGATCATCGAAATAAATCTTGCAGGCGTATCCAAAGGCCGCGCCGCACAGGAGCTCAAACAGTCGCTGGGACGCAAAATTCTGGTCTGTATCGGAGACGCGCCAAACGATCTTTCCATGCTGCAGGCTGCAGATCTTGCCTTTATTCCCGCCAATGCCAGTGAACCGCTTTTGAAGTACGGCTTCTCCATCGCGGATGACTGCGACAAGGGCGCTGTCGCCTCGGTAATTCACAGCCTTCCATCCATATGAAAAGAGGCCCGGTTCACAGTGAACCGGGCCTCTTTTCATGTTTTTTTAATGAATTGTGTATTACACTTGGGGCAGCGGATATTGATTTTTCCCTTTCCCCGCGGCACCCGCACCACCTGATGGCAACTGGGACAGGAAAAATATCGATTGTTCCGATCCTTCAGATGTGTAAAAAATCCGACAAATCGTGCATTCTCCTGATGGCGTCTCTCCAAATTTCTGGAGTACATCCGCCAAACCGCCAGAATCAATGGTATGTAGGAAATTACATAAAGCATCCCAATATTGGACAGAGAACACACAATACTGAGTACAATTCCGACAGCAAGTAGTACCCAACTGAGTTCGTCTGCACCGTTTCGTCCGTACATAAACCGCTGCAAAGAATAGCGGATTCGCTGAAACATGTCGCATCACCTGCATTTTATTATAGCGGGCCGGTCATAATTTTCAACGCTCTGTGCGGAATGTTTAAGAATTGTTTACGATTCCAGCACCACCGTCAATACCTGCGGACGGTTACCCAACCGCAGCAGCCATTTTGCGCGCCCCAGGCCACGGGAGACAACCTGAATTGTATTTTTCTGCCGGTATACGCCTGCATCGTAGAACGGACGCCATGCGCCGCCAGGACCAAGCAGACCACCCACCCATGGCAGCCGCCAGACGCCGCCGTGTCCATGCCCGCACAGTACAACAGAAAACCCACAGGCTGCATATTCCTCCAAACGGTCGTTTCTGTGCGCCAGCAATATTGTGGGCAGATTTCCCTCCGCCTTCTTGATCTCTGCGGCAAGCTGCTGCGGTGTTTTCATATCTCTTGGACCATTAGGATCGTGAACTCCCGCCAATACCAGCCGTTCGCCCGCGCGCTCCAGCACCACATAATCATTGGCCAGCACAGTCACTCCGGCAGCCGTCAACTGCGCAGTCAACGGCTTTACAATCCGTGCGGCCCATTCATGATTTCCAGTTACATAATAAACAGGCGCGACGGCACAAAGTTTCGAAGTCATCGTCTGAATCATCGCAGGATCATACTGCATGTCTGCAAAATCCCCGCAGATTGCAATCAGATCCGGCTTTGTCTGCTGAACCACACGAATCAGCTCCCGGTTGTCCGGGCCAAATACCGCGCCATGCAAATCCGCCAGTACTGTAATGCGCAGACCTGAAAACGCCGTGGGAATTTGCGTACGCACTGTTATCGTCTCTGATTGCAGCAACTGGTTCTGTGCCCAAAGCAACAGCCAAATCGCGCCGCAGAGGCTCAACCGCCGAATCCACTTCTGCATCCTTCTCATTTTCCCCACTTCTCTTCCTGTCGCAGCCTTTCTTACATATTGTGTATTCCGTATAAATTTGGTATAATATCAGAAAAATGTTTTTGGATGTGTCCTGTGTGAAGTATGGAATCTGGAATGTGGCGACTTATGACCGGGAAACCGCACAGCGTCTTTGTGCGGGCGGCATTTCGCCTTTAACCGCAGCGGTACTCTGCAGCCGCGGTTACGACACTTTGGAAAAAGCAGAGGTTTTGCTGGGAAACAATGCCCCCTTGGAAGATCCCTTCTCCCTTCCTGATATGGGCAAAGCGGTAGAGCGAATCCGTTTGGCCATTGCGCAGCAGGAGCCGATGGCCGTCTACGGGGATTACGATGTAGACGGCATTACCGCCACCTGCCTGCTCACAGACTTCCTTCGGCAATCAGGCGCAGACTGCCGCTGGTACATTCCTGGTCGAATTGAAGAGGGATATGGACTGAATGCACCTGCAATTCAGCAGCTTTATGCACAGGGCGTCCGGCTTCTGATCACCGTCGACTGCGGCATCACCGCCGATGATGAGGCCGCGCTCTGCCGCTCCCTCGGCATGGATCTGATTATCACAGATCACCACGAGTGTAAGGGAACGCTTCCGCCTGCGCTCGCCGTGGTAGATCCACAGCGGAAGGATTATCCACACACCGGCCCGCAGCTGGCTGGCGTCGGCGTCGCCTTTAAGCTTGCCGCTGCACTCTTCGGGGACCAGGAAGCTGTTCTGCACCGCTATTGCGATCTGTTGTGTCTCGGTACAGTTGCCGATGTCATGCCGCTGACCGGTGAGAATCGTCGGTTTGTCTCAGATGGAATTGCCGCAATGCGGCCGCCGACACGGCTGGGACTTTGCGCGCTGATCCAGGAGTGCGGCTGCGCGCAAAAGCAGATTACCGCCAGCACCGTTGGCTATCTGTTAGCGCCGCGAATCAATGCCGCCGGCCGCATGGGCCGTGTGGAGCTGGCTGTAGAGCTTTTTATGACTGACAACCCGGACCGCGCCGCAGAACTGGCTGCAGCGCTGTGTCAACTCAACCGGCAGCGCCAGGAAGTGGAAGCCGCGATCTATGCCGACGCTGTACACAGACTGGAAGCTCTCCCCACACCGCCGCCTGCCATTGTCATGGCGGGCGAAGACTGGTACCAGGGCGTCGTCGGCATTGTCGCTTCCCGGCTGGCCGAAGATTACGGCCGCCCCGTCTTTTTAATCTGCCTTGACGGCGAAAAGGGAAAAGCCTCCTCCCGCAGTTATGGCGGCTTTCCGCTTTTCTCCTCGCTGGAAACATTATCGCCGCTGTTGGAAAGCTATGGCGGTCACGAGCTTGCCGCCGGTTTTACCATTCACCGGGATCAAATCGACGCCTTCCGAACCGCCGTCTGCGCACTGGCCGAGGAATACCAGCTTCATGCTGCACCACCGGCATTACAGATTGACTGCGCAGTCCCACCAGAAATTCTCACCCAGTCCAATGTAGAACGGCTGGATGAACTGGAACCCTGCGGTGCCGCCTGTCCTCGTCCTATCTTTTTTATGAGCGGATTGCGCGTGGAGCAGCTCTCCGAAGTAGGCGGCTGCAAACATTTGAAACTGCGTCTGCGGCGCGGCCGCTACCTTTTCAATGCAATCTTCTTTTCCATGACCCAGCATCGTGCTGCCATTGCAGAAGGCGATACCGTTGAGCTTGCCTTTTCTCCCCAGATCAACGAGTTCCGCGGCATCCGCTCCCTGCAGCTGAACCTTGTCGATATCCGCCCGGATGCACAGACCCGCGCCATCCATGAGCGGGATCGTGCGCTTTATGATCGCTATCGGAACGGGGATCCACTCTCCCCGGAGGAAGCGGATACCTTCCTTCCGCTGCGCAGTGAATTTGTCTCTGTTTGGCGTTATCTGGTCTCCCGCAGCAAGCGTGGCGCTCTCGACGAAGACCACGCCTGTCTGGTGCGGCAAATTGTCCGGGCGTCGGACGCTCCTACGACCTGCCTCCGAACACAGATCTGCCTGGATGTATTCTCGGAGCGCGGCCTGATCCAGATGGAGCCAACCCACCGCATGGTACATATCACCTTGACTGCCGGCGCAGAAAAGGTAAAATTGGAAAACTCCAAAATTCTCATTCGTTTAAAACAGCTCAAAGCAGGTGAATAGTCATGGAATCCATCAAAGAACATTATGATTCAATGGTAAAAGCTATTGAAACTTATACGCCTTCTGCCGATATGCTGCGGATTAACGCAGCGGTGGAATACGCAATCAAAAAACACGCCAACCAGAAGCGAAAGGACGGTTCGCCCTATGTCATCCATCCGCTGGCTGTGGCGGAAATTGTAGCGGAAATCGGCCTGGATACCGACGCCATTCTCGGTGCGCTGCTCCATGACTGTATTGAGGACACCGATGCCACCTTCGATGAAATTACCGCCCATTTCGGCCAGCCGGTCGCCATGCTGGTGGAAGGCGTCACAAAGTTGACGCGTGTGCAGTATTCCACCACAGAAGAGCAGCAGATGGAAAATCTGCGCAAAATGTTTATGGCAATGTCGCGGGATATCCGCGTAATTCTGATTAAAATTGCCGACCGTCTGCATAACACCCGGACACTGCAATTCCAGACGCCCGAAAAACAGATCAGCAAATCCCGCGAAACAATGGATATCTATGCACCGCTGGCACACCGCCTTGGTATGCAGAAAATCAAGTGGGAACTGGAAGATCTCAGTCTGAAATATCTCGATCCGGAGAGCTACCAGAAAATTATGGACTACCTGAAGTCTCAGGAGGAAGCCTCCCGGCAGTTCATGGACAAAATTCAGCATGAAATTACCGAACGGCTGACCTCCATCGGGATTCACTGCACAATTTATGGCCGCGTAAAGCATGTTTATTCCATCTATCGCAAAATGCTCTCCCAGGGAAAATCTCTGGATGAAATTTATGACCTTTACGCTTTCCGCGTGATTGTCGACTCTATTGCTGATTGCTATAATGTGCTCGGTCATATCCACGATCTGTACAATCTGGTTCCCGGCCGGTTTAAGGATTATATTTCTACACCAAAGCCGAATATGTATCAGAGTCTGCACACTACGGTAATCGGTAAGGACGGCCGTCCCTTCGAGGTGCAGATCCGCACCTGGGCCATGCATGAAACCGCAGAATACGGCGTTGCCGCCCACTGGAAATATAAGCAAAACGGTGCCGGTAGCGGCACTGAGCAGCAATATGAATGGGTGCGTCGTCTGTTGGAAAATCAGCAGGATGTTGACGCGGAGGACTATATCCAATCACTGAAAATGGATATGTTTGACGATGAAGTCTTTGTCTTTACGCCGCGTGGCCGCGTCATTTCCCTGCCTTCTGGCTCCACACCGATCGACTTTGCCTATGCCATCCATTCGGAGGTTGGCAACCACATGATCGGCGCGAAAATCAACAATCGAATTGCCAGTTATGATGCAGTGCTGAAAAACGGCGATATTGTGGAGGTTATCACCTCTCAGTCTTCCAAAGGCCCCAGCCGTGACTGGCTGAACATCTGTAAATCCAATCAGGCACGCATCAAGATCAAACAGTGGTACAAAAAGGAGCGGCGGGAAGAAAATATTATCCGTGGCAAAGCCAGCTTTGAAAGTGAACTTCGCCGACTGAATGTCATCCCAGCCGTCCTGCAAAACGAAGAATTGCAGGCTATTTTGCTCAAGCGTGTCAGTTTTGAATCGCTGGATGATATGTACGCCGCCATCGGCTATGGTGGTTTAACAGCGCAAAAGGCCGTAAACCGGGTACAGGAAGAACTTCTGCGCTATTCCCGTGCCGTCCCCAAAGAGGACAGCGCACCGAAATCCGCTGCGCCGGAAAAGCGCAGCCGCCATGCCGATTCCGGCGTTATCGTCGAGGGCATCGATTCCTGCATGATCAAATTCTCCCGCTGCTGTACGCCAGTCCCTGGAGACGATATTGTGGGGTTTATCACCAAGGGATTCGGTGTTTCGATTCACCGCCGGGATTGCCCCAATGCCATCAGTGCAATGACGCCGGAAAACGAAGGGCGCTGGGTTCATGTTGCTTGGGCTAGTGAAGCACCGGAGGACTTTACAACCTCGTTGGAGATTGACGCCGTCGACCGCGATGGTCTGACGCTGGATATTGCCATGGTGCTCTCCGCAATGAAGCTGCGTGTGCGGGAAATCTCTGCCCGCAGCGTCGCTGGCGGCCGCGCCATTATTACCTTGACCTTCCAGGTCCACAATCTGGAAGAGCTGAGCGCCGTGCGGCAGAAAATCCGCGCCGTTTCCGGTGTGTCCAGCATCCGCCGGGGCCATAATTAAGGAGGAACATTATGCGAGCAGTACTGACCCGTGTCAAAGAGGCTTCTGTTGCCATTGATGGCGAAATTGTTGGTCAAATTGGCCGTGGATTTCTGATTTTGCTGGGCATCGGTCCGGAGGACAGCGAAGCCCAGTGCAAAAAGCTCTGTGAGAAGGCTCTTGGCCTGCGAATTTTTGAAGATGATGCTGGAAAAATGAATCTGGGGCTTTCCGACATTGGCGGTGAAGTGCTGGTTGTCAGCCAATTCACCCTTTACGGTGATTGCCGAAAGGGTCGTCGTCCCAGTTTTACCGGTGCCGCTGCGCCCGATCTCGCCATCCCACTTTATGAGCGTTTTCTGCAGCTGTGCAAAGACGCTGGATTTCCGCCGCAGCATGGCCAGTTCGGCGCCGATATGCAGGTCTCGTCAATCAACGACGGTCCTGTCACCCTGATTCTCGATACCGATTCGTTAATGTAAAAGGAGCGTCACTATGAAAATCTCCGTCTTGCAGCTTGGTTCTTACGGAACCAATTGCTATCTTGTCTGGGACGAGTCCGCCAACAACGCCGCTGCGATTATCGATCCCGGTGATCAGGCCGATGTCGTTCTGGACGCAATCCGTCAGCAGAATCTGCAGGTACAGGCCATTCTGCTAACTCACGGACACTTTGACCATGTAGGCGCCGTTGCCGCCATTCAGGCAGCAACCGGCTGCAAAGTCTATCTCCATGCCGCCGATCTGGCATTACCCGCCGATCTCAGCGGTGTGCCGCTGAAACCCACCGACACCTATGACGAAGGCGATACCGTCCAAATCGGGACAATTACCTTCCATGTCCTTCACACACCAGGGCATACGCCCGGTTCCGTCTGCCTTATCGCAAATGATGTACTTTTTTCCGGCGATACACTGTTTGCCGGAAGCTGCGGTCGTACCGACTTTGAAGGCGGAAGCTGGCAGCAAATGGAACAGTCTCTGCGCCGTCTTGATAAATTGGAGGGAAATTATACCGTTTTTCCTGGTCACATGGGCTCTTCTACACTTGACCGGGAACGCCGCGGCAATCTCTTCCTGGCACAGGCTCGAATGGGATGAAGCTTTATCTGCAAAACCACACCTTCCGCTACGCGATGGAACAGCTCCAAATGAGTCTGTTTCCCGCGGAAAAGCTGGAATATACAGAAGTTCCACTTTCCGGCGGCGACGGCGCATGCGCCGCGCTGCATCACGGTGCCATGTATGATACCGCCGTAGTAACCATTTGCCGAAATGGCATCACGACACGCGCACAAAAACGAATCCTGCATACCCAGGCAAATGATCGAAGCTTACGGCAGCTTCTGCAGCAGACCTATTATCAAGCCGCACTACAGCAATTGCCGTCGCCGCCGCCCTGGGGCGCATTCTCCGGCGTGCGGCCAACCAAGATTGCAACCCGCCACCTGCTTTCCGGCGGTACAGCACAGTCCTGCGACCAGATGCTGCGGGATGATTACTACATTCGAGAGGATCGCCGCCAGCTCTGCCTGGAATGCGCTGAACAGACTGTCGCTGCCACAAAGCTTCTGCGCCCCGGCGATATTTCTCTCTATGTCGGAATTCCCTTCTGTCCAACCCGCTGCAGCTATTGCAGCTTTGTCAGTCAATCAGTTCAGTCCTTTGGCAACTTGGTCGCTCCATATCTTGATGCACTGGAGCGTGAAATTCGTGAAACCGGTATAAAAATGCAGCAAACACCGCTGCATATCCGCACACTTTATGTCGGCGGCGGTACGCCGACTACACTCTCCAGCACACAGCTTGACCGCCTGCTTGGCGCCATTGAGGATAGCTTTGATTTATCTGACTGTCTGGAAATCACAGTGGAAGCCGGCCGGCCTGAAACACTGAATTTCGAAAAGCTGCAGGTGATGCGCCGCTATGGCGTTCAGCGGATCAGTATCAATCCGCAAACGATGAACGATACCGTTCTCCGCACGATTGGGCGCAACCATACGGCCAAACAAATTCTAAACGCCTGCGCCATGGCTCATGACGCGGGCTTTGATCATGTTAATATGGATCTGATCGCCGGGTTACCGGGTGATACCGCAGCCTCTTTTGCGCAGTCTCTGGAGCAGGTGATTGCACTGCAGCCTGCCGCTGTCACCATTCATACGCTTGCGCTGAAAAAAGCAGCAGATCTTTATGCCCACCGCGAACTGCTCCCCTCAGATCAAACCGTCGCGGAAATGCTTTGCCAGGGAGAAGCTGCCCTGCGCGCAGCACAATATGTCCCCTATTACCTCTATCGGCAAAAATATATGTCCGGCAGTTTTGAAAATGTCGGCTGGTGCCGCAGCGGTTATCAGTGCCTGTACAACATATATATGATGGAGGAGCTGCACAGCATTCTGGCACTGGGCGCTGGCGGTGTAACGAAGATCAACCTGCCCGGCGGGCGTCTGCGCCGCTTGGTAAATCCCAAGTATCCACTGGAATACCAAAAGGCCATTGACCGTATCTGTGAAGAAAAAGCTGCTTTTTTCGCAGCAGATCCCAACGCATAAAGGAGTTGAAGTCATGTTCGAATTAGATCCCTTAAATCAGGCCATCCGCGCAGATGCAACCGGCTTTATCCGAGCCTGCGATGCCGGTTATTACCGCCAGGTTCGCAAGGTAGCACACGATATTGCAGAGAGCGGACGGCAGATTATTTTTCTAGCTGGGCCCTCCAGTTCTGGAAAAACGACCACCGCACACACCATTGCTATTGAGTTGGAACTGCTGGGTCTGCACAGCCACACGATCAGCATGGATGACTACTATAAAGATGTAAATGCAGGCACCTATCCAACCACAGCTGACGGCCAGATTGATCTGGAATCTCCACTGTGCCTCGATATCGAGCTGTTCAACACACAGATGGAAACACTGCACAACGGCGGTGAAATCTATCTGCCGAAGTTTGACTTTACCACCCGGCGGCAGAGCCACTCCAAGGCCCGTCCGCTGCAGCTCGGCAAAGAGGATTTTGTCATTGTTGAGGGAATTCATGCACTAAACGATATGTTTACCGATCGAAATCCCCACGCGTACACTGTTTATGTCAATCTTCACTCTCATGTAGAGGATCACGGCGAGCTGGTGTTTCTGCGCAGTTGGACGCGTCTGATGCGCAGGTTGATCCGCGACCATAACTATCGCAATACCCCTGTAGAAGAAACCCTGC
>CAKTFW010000032.1 GCA_934561175.1 uncultured Oscillospiraceae bacterium | reverse complement strand
ACGCTATGCACCGCAGGTTGCTGCGGCAATCTGCCGGGCGCGTGAGGCGCATCCGATTGAGACGACCCTGGAGTTGGTTGCGGTCATCCGGAGCGCGATGCCGCCGCAGGCACTGCGCGAGAAGCAGCACCCGGCCAAACGCGTTTTTCAGGCAATCCGGATCGCGGTTAATGAAGAACTGACTGCGGTGTCCAAAATGATGGAGGCAGCAATCCCGCGACTGAATCCAGGTGGGCGGCTGGCTGTGATTACCTTCCATTCGCTGGAGGACCGGATTGTGAAGCAGGCGATGCAGCAGGCGGCGAAGGGCTGCACTTGTCCGCCAGATTTTCCGGTTTGCGTCTGCGGGAAAAAACCGCAGATTCGGTTGGTGTCCCGCAAGCCGATTGTATCTGGGCAGGAAGAATTGGAAAATAATCCGCGGGCGCGCAGCGCAAAGCTGCGGGTAGCAGAAAAAATATAGGGGGAGTCGCCATGGCGGCGAGTGCACGGAAACTGGATAAAAAAGAAATTGCGTTTGCGCCTTATATGACAAGTACCGCGGTTCCCAAGCGGATGCCGCGGCAACTGCCGGAAGAGCGTTTGCATCCGGAGAGAAGACCGGCAGTCAGACAGCGGACACAGCCGCGTCAGCGGCCGGCGATTTCAGTGTTCAATCTGGTAGCTACATTGGCTGCGGCGTTTTTGGTGGTGCTGGTGATTACCGGCTATGTTCAGCTCTTTGAAGCGACCAGTGAGGTAGCGGATCTGACGGATGAACTGGAAGCGGTACAGGCGACGCAGGCAACGCTCTTGAGCCAGTATGAGAGCAAGATTGACCTGAACTATGTAGAAGAGGTTGCGACAACGGAACTGGGGATGATGCAGCCGGCTGCCAACCAGGTGGTTTATCTGGACCTTTGCGAGCCGGATCATGCAGAAATCCTGACGGTGGAGGAACAGCAGCAGCGTACAACGATTTTTACGGCACTCTGGGACAGTATCCGCGGTGTGATTGGTTATTTCCGCGCATACTCTTCGTAAAGCTTTTATAGAATGACAACAGGCGGGACATCCCTGCCTGACCCGTTATGGCGTCGGTTGGCTCCCGACGCCATACTTCGTAGATTGAATCGGGAGGCACCATGAAAGCAAAAAAAGCACCTGGCAATGGAACGGAAAAGAATGGACGAACAATTAACTGGCGCATGGTTGCGATGCTGCTGATCTGCGGAATCATCCTGTTTTTGCCGCTGTTCTGGACGCTGTATCAGGTCATGATTGTCAAACATGATCATTATGAGGGCCTTGCAATGGCCAACCAGACCCGCAGCACGCGGGTGACGGCGTCGCGTGGCACGATTTACGATCGCAATATGAATATTCTGGCAATTTCGGCCAGTGTGGAAAATGTTTTTCTGGATCCCAATGAGATTGCAAAGCAAAATCAGGATGTGGCGTTGATTGCATCTGGCCTGGCGAAAATTCTGGATGTGGATGAGAGTTGGATCCTGAAGCAGGCGGCAGATACGGAAATGCGCTACAAGGTCATTAAGCGGAAGATTGATGCAGATCTCAGTGAGCAGGTTCGTACTTTTATCAATGACAACAAGCTTTCTGGCATTCATCTGGAACCGGACACCAAGCGTTATTACCCGTCCGGGACGCTGGCGTCGCAGGTCCTTGGGTTTGTGAATACAGACAGTGTAGGCGCAGAGGGAATTGAGGTGCGGTATGACAACTATCTGGAAGGAACGGCGGGCGAAATTATTAAAACAGAGGGCAACCGTGGCTCGGAAATGCTGTATCAATTTGAAAAATATTATGAGGCGTCCGATGGTGACAGTGTCATTTTGACCATTGATTCCACAGTGCAATATTATCTGGAAAAAAATATGCAGGCGGCCATTGAAGAATATGATGTGCAGAACGGTGCCTTTGGCTTGGTGATGGATGTCAAAACCGGCGAAGTATTGGGTATGGCAACGCTTGGCGGTTATGACCCCAATAATTATCTGGAAATTTATGATGAAGTTCGCTCTGCGGAGCTGGAGGAACTGTATCAAAAGGCAATGGCACTGCCGGAGGGAAGCGAAGCTTATCAGGAGGCGATTGATGCCTATAACGACGGCGTAGCGGCGGCGCGTCTGAGTCAGTGGCGCAACCGTTGCGTATCAGACGGCTACGAGCCGGGCTCGACCTTTAAGACGATTACGCTGGCATCTGCGTTGGAAGAGGGCGCAGTGACATTGGACAGCAGCTTCTATTGCGGCGGCCAGACCATGATAAAAGGCCGTGTGGAAGCGCTGAATTGCTGGAAGCATGAAGGACATGGCAGCCAGACGACGGCACAGGCATTGCAGAATTCCTGCAATATTGCATTTGCAGACATCGGCATTGCCCTTGGCGGTACAGAGTTGTATGAATATGTGGATGCTTTCGGTTTGATGGAACGAACTGGAATTGACTTGCCTGGCGAATCCTCCGGCCTGTTTTTCTCGGAGGGTGTGCTGGCAGATCCCAATAGTTATGCATCGTTGACTTCGGCTTCCTTTGGGCAGACCTTCAAGGTAACGCCGATTCAGCTGGTGCGGGCGATTTCTGCGGTGGTCAATGGCGGCTATTTGTTGGAGCCATATATTGTCTCGGAAGTGCAGGATGCAAACGGTGCGACAGTGCTGAAAAACGACCGGACGGTTTTACGCCAGGTAATCAGCGAGTCGACTTCCCGGACAATGTGCGAACTGATGGAGTCGGTTGTCACGCAGGGAACTGCGAAAAATGCGAAGGTGACGGGCTACCGGATTGGTGGAAAGACTGGCACCTCAGAAAAAATTGACGAATATGACGAATATGGTCAGCCGGTAGAGGATAAAATCGTGTCCTTTGTAGGTGTTGCACCAATGGACGATCCGCAGTATATTGTTCTGGTGGCTCTGGATACACCGAGCACTGCAACGGGAATCTATATTTCCGGCGGTGTTATGGCGGCGCCGACAGTGGCAGATGTATTTTCAGATCTGTTGCCGTATTTTGGCGTGGAGCCGGATTATGCGGATGCAGATATGCATCTGGTGGATGTAAATGTGCCGTATGTGATTGGCAAGACAGAAGAGGAAGCGGCCAAGCTGCTGCAGAATGCGGGCCTGAAGTACCGCACGGTCGGCGACGGGGACACTGTGACAGATCAGACGCCGTCGAGCGGCAGTACAATTCCGGGCGAATCGACAGTGGTGCTCTATCTTGGCGAAACGAAACCGGTGGAATTGGTGCAGGTGCCGAATGTGACGGGTATGTCAATTGAGAATGCAAATACGGCGATAACAAACGCCGGATTGTATTTGAAGCTAAAGGGCGCGACTGCAGGCGGTGGTACCGTTGTTGCTGCAAATCAGAGCATTACAGCAGGTACGATGGCGGAACGCGGTACGGTGATTACCGTAGAATTCATTGATTACAGCGCGCAGGATTAAAACTGCGGGAACAAAGGAGTGGAGCAAATGAAACTGTCAGAACTGTTGCAGGGCGTTATTGTGCAGGCGGGAAATCTGAATCCGGAAATGGAAATTACAGGCGTGAGTTACGACTCTCGTTTGACAAAGCCAGGTGATCTGTTTGTGGCAATTTCCGGTTTTGCGGCAGATGGACATAAATTTATTCCGGCAGCACTGCAGGCGGGGGCGGTTGCGGTGCTCTGCGAAAAAGCACCGAAGGGCTCGGTGCCATATTTGCAGACGGACGACAGCCGGAAAGCACTGGCAATTGTATCTGCGAACTGGTTTGGGCATCCGGCGGATGAAATGACGATGATCGGTGTGACGGGTACCAATGGTAAAACGACAGTCACTTATTTGCTGAAGACAGTACTGGAACAGACCCTGCAGGCGAAGGTGGGCCTGATCGGTACGATTCAGAATATGATTGGTGATGCGGCGCTGCCAACAGAGCGCACAACCCCGGAAAGCTATGAGCTGCAGCGCTTGTTCCGCCAGATGCGGGATGCTGGATGCACGCATGTGATTATGGAGGTCTCATCCCATGCGCTTGTGTTGGGGCGTGTGGAGGGAATCCAATTCGATACGGGTATTTTTACAAACCTGACACAGGATCATCTGGATTTCCATAAGACGATGGAGGCTTATCGGGACGCAAAGACGATGCTGTTTACCCGTTGCAAAAAGGGTGTGTTCAATCTGGATGACCCAGCCTCCACTTATATGATGCGGAAGAGTACCTGCAGCTGTACGACCTATTCGGCTGAGCGCAATGACGCAACGCTGACGGCCAGATTTATCAAGCTGCGTTCAGATCACATCGAGATGGATGTTGTGACTGGCAATGAAATCTGCCGATTTGAGCTTGGCATCCCTGGCGGGTTCACGGTTTATAATGCAATGGCGGTAATTGGCGCGGCCATGGGCTTTGGAATTCCGTTGGCAGAGATTGCACAGGCACTCCGGCAGGCGCATGGCGTCAAGGGGCGTGTGGAGGTTGTGCCGACACCGGGAATGCCCTATACGGTGCTGATTGATTATGCTCACACACCGGATGGACTGGAGAATGTGCTCAAATCGGTGAAGGGCTTCTGCAAAGGGAGAACGATTGCGGTGTTTGGGTGCGGCGGCGACCGCGACCCGATCAAGCGGCCGATTATGGGGCGGATCGCGGCGGAGATTGCAGATTTTGTGGTTGTAACTTCGGATAATCCGCGGACGGAGGATCCGAATAGCATTATTGCACAGATTCTGGACGGAATGCGCGATTGTAAAACGCCCTACTATGTGGAGGAGAATCGCCGCAAGGCGATCCGCTGGGCAATGGACCATGCAGAGCCGGACGATATTGTTGTGCTCTGTGGAAAAGGCCATGAGGATTATCAGATTATCGGTACAGAAAAGACGCATCTGGATGAGCGGGAAGAGGTTGCCGCACATCTGGAGGAATTACGACTGGGGAAGTGATGACATGGAAGGCATTACGCTGGCACAGATTGCAAAATGGTGCGATGGAACGGTTGCCAAAGAACATGCGCGCGTGGTTGTAACGGGATTTACAAAGGACTCCCGCCAGATGGCGGCAGGCGATATGTATGTAGCGATTCATGGAATGCGCAACGACGGCCATGATTTTGTACAGACGGTTATGGAATCTGGTGCGGCTGCGGTTTTGGTGGATCGGCCACAGGCACCGGAGATTCCAGCAGTGCTGGTGCAGGATACGGTGACGGCACTGGGACGCATTGCTTCGGGCTACCGCTCTATTATGCGGGCGAAGGTGTTGGCGATTACTGGCAGTGTTGGCAAGACGACGACGAAAGAAATGCTGGCGGCAATTATGGGGAAATCCCATGTGATTGGCAAAACGCCGCAGAATTATAACAACCGGATTGGATTGCCGCTGTCGATTTTGAATATGGACCGTTCCTGCGAGGTTGCGGTTCTGGAAATGGGTATGAACCATTTTGGGGAAATGTCGTATCTGACACGGATTGCACGACCGAATGTGGCAGTGATTAACAATATCGGCACCATGCACATTGAAAATCTGGGCAGCCGCCAGGGAATTCTGCAGGCAAAGCTGGAAATCCTGGAGGGGTTACAGGCGGGAGGCGTTATTGTCTTCAATGGAGACGAGCCGTTGTTGACGGATCTGCGGGGAAAATATCCGTTCCGGATGCTGTACTTTGGCATCAGCAATAAGGAATGCGATGTCATTGCTGAGCATATTGAATCTGGTGACGGACACACAGAGTTTACCGTGAAGGGATTCGGTAAGGAATTTCCGGTGTGGCTGCCTACGGAAGGAATGCACAATGTCTATAATGCGCTGGCAGCGATTACCGTAGCACTGGAATGCAAAATTACGCCGGAAGAGATTGTGGATGCCCTGCATGACTTTACGAATGCGGCAATGCGCCTGAATACTTATGAGCAGAATGGATTTACGATTATCGACGACTGCTATAATGCTGGTCCGGAGTCGACTGCGGTAGCGTTGGGGATTTTGGGCGATAAAAAAACGGAAGGGCAGCGTATTGCGGTACTGGGGGATATGCTGGAGCTTGGTCACCGCGCGGCGGCGGAGCATTACCGTATCGGGCGGATTGCTTCGCAGAAAGCAGATTTGATTCTGACCTGTGGGAAAGTGTCCAACCGGATTGTAACCGGGGCTGTGACAGGTGGAACAGCACAGCGCAATGCCATTCATTTTGCAACGAAAGAGGAACTGGTCAAGACGCTGCTGAACCGCGCACAGGCGGGGGATGTCATATTGTTCAAAGGCAGCCGGAGCATGCATATGGAGCAGGTGCTTGCCATGTTTGAAGAGCAGGTGGCGCAGCGTGCGACGGAGGATGAAGGCGTATGATGGGGATGATTCTGCTGACCTGCATCAGCGCGTTTTTGATTGCGCTGGTACTGGGAAGATACCTGATTCCGCTGCTGCGGGCGATGAAAGCCGGTCAGTCGATTCGGGAAGTAGGGCCGGAGTGGCACAATGTAAAAGCGGGTACGCCAACGATGGGCGGAATCATTTTCATTGTTGCGGCGCTCTTTGCGATTGCGGCGGATTGGAAGACCATTCAGATGGGCGATTGGACGATCATCTATATTTCCCTTTTTGCACTGGCGTTTGGCCTGATCGGATTTGCTGATGATTATATCAAAGTGCGGAAAAAACGAAATCTGGGACTGACAGCACTGCAGAAATCTGCGCTGCAGCTGGTGGTTGCAATCCTCTATCTGACGGCGCTCTACCGAAGTGGACGCCTGAGCTGTGATTTGTATATTCCTTTTTGGAATGTGACCTTTGAGATCCCGGTTGCGGTCTATATGCTCTTTGCGGTGTTTGTGATTGTCGGTGCGGTGAACGCGGTGAACTTGACAGACGGCATTGACGGGCTGGCGACGGGTGTTACGATGCCGGTGATGCTGTTCTTTGCGTTGGTGGCGATTCGCTGGGGCGATGAACCGGTGGCCAAATATGCGATGGCGCTTTTTGGTGGACTTGCGGCGTTTTTGTGTTATAATTTTCATCCGGCACGCGTATTCATGGGTGATACTGGCTCGCTGTATCTCGGTGGTGCGGTTTGTGGCCTGGCGTTTGCGCTGGATATGCCGCTGATTTTGATTCTGGTCGGGGTAATCTATATCTGTGAAACGCTTTCAGTGATGATCCAGGTGACTTATTTTAAGCTGACGCACGGCAAGCGTGTGTTTCGCATGACACCGATTCATCATCACTTCGAAATGGGCGGCTGGAGCGAAGTAAAGATCTTCGGTGTATTCACGGCGATTACCATTGCTTGCTGCGTGTTGGCGTGGTTCGGCGTGATTGGCAGATACTAAAAATTGGAGAAAGGGGCGGGCGCATGAGAAAAAAGGAAACGCTGCGGCAGCAGGCAATGCGGCGCGGTATGATTGATCTGCCGTTTTTGATTTTAACACTGCTGTTGATGTTCAGCGGCCTTGTAATGCTGTTTTCAGCAAGCTATGCGCGCGCCTATGCAGAGAATGGAAATGCCGCATATTTCTTTATCCGGCAGGCTGGATTTGCAGCATTTGGAATTGTAGTGATGCTGGCAGTTACACGCGTACCGGTACAGTGGATTCGGAAGGCGTCGATGCCGCTGCTGATTGTATCGCTGTTTTTGCTGGTGGCAGTTCTGGCGTTCGGTACGGAGGAAAAGGGTGCGACGCGTTGGATTAATTTGTTTGGTATTTCCTTTCAGCCGTCGGAGATTACAAAGCTTGCGGTGGTTTTGACCTTTGCGGCGTTGATTTCCGGTTACGGCGACAAGATGAAGACTTTCCATTATGGTGTTATGCCGTTTTCTGCTATCCTGATAGTCGTCTTTTTGCTGCTGGCGCTGGAGCCACATCTGTCCTGTATTATCATTATCGGCGCTACCGGCGCAGCTATGATGTTTATGGGCGGTACCCGCTGCAGATGGTTTGTGCTGCTTGGCATTATTGCGGTGATTGGCCTTTTGCTCTATTTGCGGTTCAGGGGATATGCGAGCGAGCGAATTACAGCCTGGCGAGATCCGGAATCAGATCCGGCGGATTCTGGCTATCAGATTCTGCAGTCACTTTATGCGATTGGCTCCGGCGGCCTTTGGGGGCTGGGGCTTGGAAAGAGCCGGCAGAAATATCTGTATCTGCCGGAAGAGCATAACGATTACATTTTTGCAATCGTCTGCGAGGAACTGGGGCTTGTTGGCGCTGGCTTGGTTCTGCTGCTGTTTATGCTGCTGATTATCCGGGGAATCTGGCTGGCGCTGCATGCGAAAGATCGATTTTCCTCCCTGGCAATGGCTGGCATTGTGACCCAGTTGGCACTTCAGGTGTTTTTCAATATTGGCGTTGTGACAAATTTTCTGCCGGCAACCGGCATTTCGCTTCCATTTTTCTCTTATGGCGGTACGGCATTGCTGATTCAGCTCTTTGAGATGGGATTGGTTTTGGATATGTCCCGCGATTGCAGCAACAATCTGATCTGAACCGGAGGGACTGGCAATGAAAGTGATTTTTACCTGCGGCGGTACGGGTGGACATAT
Source organism: uncultured Oscillospiraceae bacterium (assembly GCA_934561175.1). Taxonomy (GTDB): domain Bacteria; phylum Bacillota; class Clostridia; order Oscillospirales; family Oscillospiraceae; genus CAKTFW01. Next base: position 8,082 of record CAKTFW010000032.1, on the reverse strand, counting down.
CAACCCGGCCATCGCAGTAGCACGAATGCTGCAGGAGCGAAAGCCGGATGCGCAGATTCTGTTTATCGGCGCAGAAGACGGGATGGAAAAAGATTTGGTGCCGCGGGAAGGCTTCCGGCTGGAAACGGTTAAAATCTCCAACCTGCAGCGTCGAATGACGCCTGCAGGGATTTTCCACAATTTGGTGACGGGCTGCCGCATTGTAAACTCCCTGCGGAAAGCGGCAAAGATCATAGAACAATTTGAGCCGGATGTAATTGTTGGGACTGGCGGATACGCCAGTTTTCCGGCGCTGCGTGAGGGCATTCGAAAGGAAATTCCGACGGCGGTACATGAGTCCAATGTGGTACCGGGGCTTGCAACACGATTGGTAGCCGATAAGGTTGACCGTATTATGGTTTCTTTTGAAGAGAGCAGACAGCTTTACAGTCATCCGGAGCGCACAGTCGTCACCGGCACGCCGGTACGCGAGGAATTTCTATATCAGAAAAAGCAGGAAGCGCGTGAAAAACTGGGGTTGGATAACCGTCCGCTTGTGGTTTCCTATTGGGGCAGTTTGGGCGCGCGGGAAATGAATAAGAAAATTGCACGGTTCATGCAGCTGGAAATGGCGCAGGAATCGTTTTACCACATCCACGCAACCGGGTCGTTCGGATGGCGGTGGATGCCGGAGCTTGTGCGGGAGATGGGGATCGATCTGTCCGCACATCCGGTGATTGATATGCGGGAATATATTTACGATATGCCGCTGGTAATGGCGGCGGCGGATTTGATTATCTGCCGTGCGGGTGCCTCTACGATCAGCGAGGTGACGGCCTCTGCGACACCGTGTATTATGGTGCCATCACCAAATGTGACGGATAATCATCAGGAAAAAAACGCGCGCGTGCTGGAGCAGCGCGGCGCGGCGGTGGTCATTCGCGAAGCAGAATGCAGCGGCGATGTTCTGTTTGAGACAGTACAGTCGTTGCTGGCGGATCCGCAGCGCACGGATTCCATGCGGCATGCGCTGCAGGACATGGCGGTTCTGGACGCAACGGAACGAATTTATCAGACGATTTTGCAATTAGCTGAGGGACAATAACGGATCACTCCGCATAGGCTGGGGAACCAAGTCATTTTTATGCGGAGGATGAGATCATGCGCGTGCTTTCTGTCTATGGAGGAGAAACGCTGAACGGTGAAGTTGTCGTTCAGGGAGCGAAGAACAGTGTGCTGCCGATTCTGGCAGCAACTGTGCTGGCGCAGGAGACCTGCGTTCTACATAATTGCCCGGATTTGGAGGATGTTGACGCGGCGATCGACATCTTGCGCTGGTTGGGTGCGTCTGTACAGAGACAGGCAGATACCTTGCTTGTTGATCCAACGGGAATTTGCCGCACGGAAATTCCGCAGGAACAGATGGAACGGATGCGCTCTTCCGTTATTTTTCTCGGTGCGATTCTGGCTCGCTGCGGTGAGGCTACGATTTCTGAACCGGGCGGCTGCCGCCTTGGGGCGCGGCCGATTGATTTCCATTTGCAGGCTTTACAAACGATGGGCGTCGTCATCAAAAGTGAACAGGGGAGGATTTCCTGCTGTGCTGCGCAAATGCATACCTGCCAGATTTGTTTGCCATATGCCAGCGTAGGTGCAACTGAAAATGTCATGCTTGCGGCGATGGGATGCAGCGGGCAGGTCGTGCTGAAGAATGCGGCGCGGGAACCGGAGATTTTAGATTTAGCGGTGTTTTTGCGTGCGCTGGGTGCACGGATCGGCGGCGATGGAACAGGTACAATAATTTTACAGGCGCCGGAACAGCTGCGATATGCAGAACACTGGGTGATTCCGGATCGGATTGTGGCGGCGACATACTTGTGTGCAGTGGCGGCGGCAGGTGGAGAAGTTTGCTTGCGGCAGCTGCAGCCGTCTCATCTGGATGCGGTGCTGCAAGTGTTGCAGCAAATGGGCTGCACCGTTCGGCGGGCCAAACATGCGCTGGTTCTGCGGCGCAGCGGAAAATTGTGTGCGCCGGAGAAAATTGAAACTGCGCCATATCCCGGATTTCCGACCGATGTGCAGGCACCGATGATGGCGGCGCTGCTGCGGGCAGAAGGCGAGAGCCAAATTCGAGAGACGGTATTCCCAAGCCGCTTTTACCATGTCCCACAGCTGCAGAAGCTGGGGGGATGGATTGAAGTCTGCGATGAACAGACGCGTATTTTTGGCGTGAAGAGTTTACATGGTGCGCAGATGGAGGCCACAGATTTGCGCGGCGGCGCTGCGCTGGTGATTGCCGCGCTGGCTGCGGAAGGCGAGAGCATTATTACGGGCTTACACCATATCAACCGTGGCTATGAATCCATCGAGCGGGACCTGCGGGCGTTGGGGGCGAAGATTCAGCGGCGTGAGGTGGAAGCGTACTAAGAAAGACCGGGAAAACCGGTGGGAGGCACAACTATGAGACGACATACAGCGCGTACGAAACAACACAGGCGTAATACAGGTATGGCCGTACGGCTGCTGACAATGGCGGCTCTGGTGGCGGTGATTCTCATTTGCATGTTGATTTTTTTCAAAATTGGTACAATCACAGTGGAGGGAAGTCAACATTATACGGAAGAGGAAATTGCAACGGCATCCGGACTGTCTGTAGGGGATAATCTGGTGATGCTCAATAAAACGGTGGCCGCCAGCAAAATTAAGGCATGGCTGCCCTATGTAGAAGATGTAAAAATTCGCCGCAAGCTGCCAAATCAGCTGACAATTACAGTAACGGAATGTGAAGCAGCAGGTGCTGCGGTAAGCGAATCGGGGAGCTGGTGGTCGCTGGATAGCAACTGCAAGCTGTTGGAAGAGACAACGGCTGAGGAGGCGAAAAAGTATCCGGTGCTCTCTGGCGTGGTACTGACTGCGCCGGTCAGCGGCTGTGCAGCATCGGCGGCGGATCCGGAGCAGATTACAGTGGCGCAGACCTTGCTGACGGCAATGGAACAGTGGGATCTGGTTGATGTGATTACAACTGTGGACTTGTCCAAACTCTATGGAATCGTTTTATGGTATGGCGATCGCTTTGAGATTGATTTGGGCAGTACCGATAACCTGGCATATAAAATTCAATATCTGCAGGAAATCCTGAAAAATTTGAACGACGGACAGAGCGGCGTGATTGACTTGACTTTTGAGACTGAAATGGTTGCGCGCTTTTTGCCCTGGTGACGGGAAATCGTGGATTTCTTTGAAATATTGCAGCGGACCTATTGACCGCTGCTGAAAATCGCGATAAAATAAGCCATATAATACGGATAATTATGTGCAGCGATCAGTTTGCATGGAAGAAACAATACAGGAGGATGAACAATGTCCGAGCTTTATGAAGATAAGGTTGTAAATATTAAAGTCATCGGCGTCGGTGGCGCAGGCAACAATGTTGTCAACCGGATGATCAGCGCAAATGTAGAGGGCGTTGAGTTTGTAGTGGTCAATACGGATCGGCAGGACCTCAATAAGTCCAAGTGTGAAAATAAGATTCAGATTGGCGAAAAGCTGACCGGCGGCATGGGCGCTGGTTCCAAGCCGGAGATCGGCCAGAAATCGGCAGAAGAAAGCCGCGCGGCAATTTCCAAGTGTCTGGAAGGCGCAGATATGGTCTTCATCACAGCCGGCATGGGCGGCGGCACCGGCACCGGTGCAGCACCGATCATTGCAGATCTGGCGCGGGAGGCCGGCATTCTTACGGTCGGCGTTGTGACAAAGCCGTTCAAATTTGAGGGCGCGAACCGGATGCGGCAGGCCGAAGCTGGTATTGCTTCGCTGAGCACAAAAGTTGACTCACTGGTCATTATTCCAAACGACCGCCTGAAATATGTCACGGATCAGAAGATTACCTTTGCCAACGCATTCGGCATTGCGGATGATGTGCTGAAGCAGGCGGTTACTTCGATTTCTGGTCTGGTTGGTTATTCTGAGCGTGTAATCATCAACTTGGACTTTGCCGATGTTTCTGCGATTATGCGGAATGCAGGCCGCGCACATATGGGCGTTGGTACTGCATCTGGTAAGGATAAGGCAGAACAGGCTGCTGCTGCAGCTGTTTCCAGCCCGCTGCTGGAGACTTCGATCAATGGTGCAACCGGCGTGCTGATCAATGTGACCGGCGCAATGGATCTGGGTCTTGATGATGTGGAGACAGCGGCAAATATTGTTATGGAAGCTGCGAACCCGGATGCAAATATTATCTTTGGTGCGGCGTTCTCGGATGATTTTGAGGATGAAATGCGCGTCACGGTCATTGCAACTGGATTTGACGAACACCCGGCGGCTGCTTCTGCCGGCGCATTTACGCAGGCTGGAGATAAGGCAAAGGATCCGGCGGCACCGGCCGTTTCGGATCAGGACTGGGACGAAGAGCTGTTTAAAATTTTCAATAAACGGTAAAAAAACCGGACGCTGCATGATGCGGCGTCCGGTTTTTTGTATATTGGATGTGCAGTAAAAAGAAAGCCGCAGCCGATTTTCCCGGCTGCGGCTTTCATAATTAACGGTAGAGAATTTCGTGACGCTTGGGGCCGGTGGAAACGATTTTGATCGGCACTTCCAGCTCTTTTTCCAGAAACAGAACATAATCCTGCGCCTGTTTGGGCAGCTTGTTCCAATCGGTAATTCCACGCAGATCGCATTTCCACCCCGGCAGGGTTGTGTACACGGGCTTTGCGTGGTTCAGTTTGGTGGTAACAGGAAAGTCGCGTACCAGCTCGCCGTCGATTTCATAAGCGGTGCAGACCTTGATTTCGTCAAGATAACCCAAAACATCCAGACAGGTCAGTGCAACGCCGGTTGCGCCCTGAATGCGGCAGCCGTAACGCGATGCAACACAGTCGTACCAGCCGACATCGCGGGGGCGGCCGGTTTTTGCGCCGTATTCGCCTGCATCGCCGCCACGGTGACGCAGTGCTTCGGCTTCTTCGCCTTCCAGTCGACAGGGGAAAGCACCTGCGCCAACGGCGCTGGAATAGGCCTTTGTGACTGCGGTAATCGATTCGATACTGGTGGGCGGAACGCCGACACCGACACAGCCGAAGCCGGCCAGTGTGTGAGAAGAGGTCGTGAAGGGATAGATACCGAAATCCGGATCACGCATCGAACCGAGCTGGCCTTCCAGCAGGATTTTCTTTCCGTCTTTCAGTGCCTGCTGTACAAAAGCCTGCGTGTCGCCCATAAAGGGCGCGATCTGCTCACGCCAGACCATCAGCTGGTCGAACAATTCCTGCGGCTGCAGCAGCGGCTTGTGATACAGATGTTCAAAGAGCACATTTTTCAGCGTGCAGATCTTGTCCAGCCGCTCGCGGAGCAGCTGCTCGTCAAAAAGTTCGTTCAGCTGAATGCCGATCTTCATATATTTATCAGAATAGAACGGCGCAATGCCGGAGCGGGTCGAACCATAGGCATTGCCGGCCAGACGCTCTTCCTCATAAGTATCCTGCAGAATGTGATAAGGCATGAGCAGCTGCACACGATCGGAGATCATAATGTTGGGCTTGGCAACGCCGCGCTCAGCCAACTGATTCAGTTCGGTCAAAAAGGCCTGCGGGTCAAATGCGACACCGTTTCCGATAATATTTGTAATGTGGGGGAAGAATACGCCGGAGGGAAGAAGATGCAATGCAAATTTTCCGGAATCGTTGATGATGGTGTGACCGGCATTTGCGCCGCCCTGGAAACGGACGACAACATCCGACGATTCCGCCAGCATATCGGTGATTTTGCCTTTCCCTTCGTCGCCCCAGTTGGCGCCGACAATTGCGTTTACCATGAAATGCCTCCCAGCGCAGGGTTTTGCAATCCGGAGGATTTGCCCTATCCTGCACAAATCTTATTTTGTATTATACAGGAATCTGCCGGATTCCGCAAGGTGGGAAAGGGCGGAAAACCGGAATTTTCTGTCTTTACTTTCACATAGTAATGTGCTAATATAATAAAAACATGAGAACACGGGAGGGACGGCAGATGAATAATAAAAATAAGCGCTCGGATCCGCATCATGCGCTTTATCGGGCTATGATGAAGCTGCAGACGCCGGAGGAGTGCTACCGCTTCTTCCTGGACCTGTGCACCGTATCTGAGATGAAGGCGATGGAGCAGCGGTACGAAGTTGCACGCCTGCTGAATGAAGGAATGGTCTACAACGATATTCTGGAGCGCACCGGTGCTTCCAGCGCGACGGTCAGCCGTGTCAATCGCTGCCTGAATTATGGTGCGGACGGCTATAAAATGATCCTGAGCCGAATGGAGGAGAACCCGGAATGAGCGCATATGAGTCGCTGGCTGTCTCGTACGACCGCCTGACGAATGATGTGGACTATGGCGCAGTTCTGAAGTATGTGGAGCAGATTTTGCAGAAAGAGCATAAAACCCCGAAAACGGTTTTGGATCTTTGCTGTGGAACCGGCTCCCTGTCTGTTTTGCTGGCGCAAAAGGGGTATCAGACGATTGGCGTGGATGCGTCGAGCGAGATGCTTGCAGTCGCCTATAATAAGGCACTGACGCTTTTAGAGGAAACCCGGCCGTTTTTTGTCTGCCAGCTTGCGCAGAAGTTGAAGCTTCCGCATAAGGTGGAGCTTGCAGTCTGCTGCCTGGACAGCCTGAATTATTTAACACGGCCCAAAGATTGCGCCGCTGCAATTAAACGCGTCTATCAGAATTTGAAGCACGGCGGCATTTTTATTTTCGATCTCAATACGGTTGAGAAGCTGCGCAGTATGGATGGCCAGGTATTTCTGGATGAGGATGACGATGTCTACTGCGTCTGGCGCGGAGAGTTTGATGAAGAAACGCAGATCTGCAGTTACGGGATGGATTTGTTCCAGCGGAATGGAGCCTATTGGGAGCGGAGCTTTGAAGAGCACTGCGAATATGCCTATACCATCGCCCAGATGACGGAATATCTCTCCAGCGCCGGATTTACCGGAATTAAAGTCTATGGCGACCGGCGGCTGGAAGCGCCGAAGAATGGTGAACAGCGTATTTATTTTTCTGCGATAAAGGAGTAACTCCATGGATCAGATTGTAAGAGCGATTTCAAAAGATGGAATGCTGAAGGCGACGGCTATTTGCTCGACCGCGCTGGTGGAGCGTGCCAGACAGATTCATAAAACCCTGCCGACGGCGACGGCGGCGCTGGGCAGATTGCTCTCCGCCTGTTCGATTATGGGCAATATGCAGAAGGATAATGAGGGCTCCGTCACACTGCAGGTAAAGGGCGGTGGCCCGCTTGGAACGCTGATTGCCACGGCGGATCCGGCGGGCAATGTCCGGGGCTGGGTGGAGCATCCCCAGGTGTCGCTGATGGAGAAATACCGCGGCAAGCTGGATGTCGGCGCAGCGGTCGGCTGCGATGGAATGCTGACGGTCATCCGGGATTTGAAGCTGAAGGAGCCGTATGTGGGCAGCGTTGCGCTGGTTTCCGGCGAAATTGCGGAAGACATTACGGAGTATTTTGCCCGCAGCGAACAGATCCCCACGGCGTGTGCGCTGGGCGTGCTGGTGAATACCGACCAGAGCGTCAAAGCGGCCGGCGGCTATTTGATTCAGCTGCTGCCGGGCGCAGATGATGCCCTGATTGACCGACTGGAGCAGGGAATTCAGGCAGCGGGCGCTGTGACCGGAATGCTGGACAGCGGACTCACCGCTGCGCAGATGCTGCACAAGGTGCTGGGGGAAATTGAGATCGAGGTGCTGGCATCGGAGCCGGTGGAGTACCGCTGCTATTGCAGCCGGGAGCGCGTCCGCGGTGCATTGGTAACCCTAGGGGAACAGGACCTGAAAACGGCGATTGCAAAGGGCGAAACGCTGAGTGTGGACTGCCAGTTCTGCGACAAGGTCTATCAGTTTACACCGGAGGATTTGCGGGAAATTCTGGCGAAAATGAAGCAATAAAAGTTTTTCGAAAAAGTTTTGAAAACCCTATTGACAAAACGCCATATATTGCTTATAATAAGCGAGCTGTTGGTGCACAGCACACAACAATCGGGAGCATAGCTCAGCTGGGAGAGCATCTGCCTTACAAGCAGAGGGTCACAGGTTCGAGCCCTGTTGTTCCCACCA